>JANMAM010000088.1:0-43535 GCA_031359795.1 Gemmatimonadaceae bacterium | reverse complement strand
ACGCTGCGCTTCGCCGCGCCGCCGCGCTTCCAGATCGACGGTGAGCTCTACGAGTCACGTACGGCGGAACTCCGCGTCGACTGCGTTCCCGCCGCGCTCCGCGTGGTTACTGCTGTGGCTCCGTCGCCGGCGCGACCGGGGGCGCCCCAGCCGGAGGCGTCGGCGGCCGCTTCGTCTTTTCGCGGTCCGGCTTCGAGATTGTCGCACCGCGGCCGCTAGAGCGCGACCGCGACGTCTGGTCGATCTCGGCCATCAGCCGCGCTTCGATGCCGTGGACGTCGAGCGGGCCGAGCATCTGTCGCAGCTCCACGTCCTCAGCGAGCGGGTGCCCGAGTCGGCGGTAGAGACCCGTCACCAGCTGAAGCGTCTTGGTGACCTCCTGCTCCGTCCACAGCCCGACCTGCAGCGACAGCTCCTCGCGCAGCTCCGCGATCGCCGCTTCACGCTTCTGCGCGAGCAGCACGAAGATCGAAAGGAAGATCGCCTCGAGCGAAACCACCATCGTCAGCAGGCCGAACGGATACGGATCGTATGGCCGCAGTCCGAGCGGCCGGAACGCGCCGACGTTCCACGAGATCCAGACGAGGAACCAGGCCACGTGCAGGAGCAGGAACGGCGTCGACGACGCGAGCTCATTCAGGTTCTCGGCGACCTGCTCGACACGCGTGCGATCCGCCGCCCGCTGCGCCTTGATCGCCATGAACGCGCGATTGGCGACGTGGCGTGCGCTGCGCCGCTCACCCGCATTGGGCGCGCTCGACGGCAAATCCGACGCGGAGATGAACGGATCTTCTGAGTTCGACATTCGCAGGGCACGGTGTTGTGTGATGCGCTGGCGGCAAGCGCCAGAACCGTGCCCTGCGCCGAACCAGAGTGGCTACGGCGTCGTCTGTTCCGCGGTCGCCGCCGAGCTGTCCGGCGCCACGAGCGCCGAATCGGTGACCGGCTTCACAACCTTCGCGCGTCGCAGCGCGTCGGGAGTGGCGAAGACCGCGACCGACGTGTCGCCAGCGGAGACGGTGACGGTGATCTGCGAGGGCAGGAACGTATCTCCCGCGCCTTCGACCGTCACCAGGTGCTCCCCTTGCTCGACGCGCTGCAGGAACGGGGTCGACCCCCGGCGCACGCCGTCGATCTTCGCCGGCGCAGTGCCACCCCTGATCGTGACCCGGATCCAGCCGTACTGCATCCGCGGCTCGGCGCGCGTCGCCGCCATCACCGCGAGCGTGGTGTCGAGCGCGAGCGGCGCGGACACGAGTGGGGCCCGGGCGCCGGTGTCACGCAGAGCGAGCGTGTCGCCGCCGATCGCCGAGGAGATCACGTTCCCGGCGCTGTCACGCGCCAGGCTGTCGTACGCGGCGAGCTTCGCGGCGAGCGCAATGCTGTCACGCAACGCGACCGAGTCCGGCGTCGCCGGCCCGCGGTCTCGAACGCCAGCCAGCCCTTCGATCGAGAGCACTGCCGGCTGCAGCGCCGACATCATCGGATCGCGCGTCTGAGGAAATGCGAACGCCGCGCCGACAGCCCCGATCAACACGATCGGGACGAGCGCACCGGCAAGGCTGCGCTTGGGAGGCGCTGCCGCCTTCCGTTCGTAGCGCGGTCCCCGCTGCGTGACACCGGCGTGCGCTGGACGGAGGCCGGCCAGCGCGTCGACGAACGCGGTCACGCTCGAGAAGCGCTGTGCTGGTTCCTTGGCGAGCGCGCGGCGGAGCGCGTCGTCCACTCCGTCCGGCAATCCGGTGCGGGAATGCGTCAGCGGCGGCATCTCGGCCGAGAGATGCATGCGGAGGAGGTCCTGCACCCGCGGAGTCTCGAACGGGCGCTTGCCGGTGAGCATCTCGTAGGCGACGATGCCTAACGAGTACTGGTCGGCGCGCCCGTCGATGTCCGATCCGCGCCATTGTTCCGGCGACATGTAGCCGGGCGATCCGATGATCCCGGTGCCGGTGCTGCCGGCGTCGGTGTTGCTCAGGGCTTTCGCGATACCGAAGTCCGCCACCAGCGCATGACCGCTCTCGCCGAGGAGGACGTTCGCTGGCTTGATGTCGCGGTGGACGACGCCCTGTCGATGTGCGTGATCGAGCGCGGCAGCCACCTCGCGAAGCAGCTTGACGACGTGGTCGAGCGAGAGCTGCTTGCCCGCGCCGATCAGGTCTTCGAGACTGCCACCGCGAACGAGGCGCATCGTGTAGAACGCCACGTTCTGCCGTTGGCCGACCGCAAAGATCGGGACGATGTGGGGATGATCGAGCCGCGCCGCGAGCTTTGCCTCGCGCTCGAAGCGCATGTACGCGTCAGGCGCCAGAATCGGATCGAGCGCGAGCACCTTGAGCGCGACGTCGCGATCGAGCGCAACCTCGCGCGCCCGGAACACGATGCCCATCCCGCCGCGACCGAGCAGCTCGAGCAATTTGTACGCGTCGCCGATCGACGCCTGGAGCCGAACGCGCATCCGTTCGTTCTGCTCGGCGGGCGCGCCACCGCCGCTCGTCACCGCCATCCCGCACTTCGGGCACGGATGGAGCGGATCGGCGACGGTCGCGCCACACTGTGCACACACGCCCGCGATTCCAGCGTGCATCGTCAGCGCATCGGGCGAGGTCTGCGTCGGCTTCGTCGGCGGCTCGATCATCGAATCAACCGTAGACGCGTTTGAGCGCGAGGCGCGCCTGTTCCCGCTCGCCCCACGTCGGGAGCAGCTCTCGGGCGGCGGCCACGCAGCGCGAATCGGGGGCCGCAGCGTTAGGCGCTCCCATCGGCTGCCAGCCCATGATGCAGCGCATGATGCTCGTCGCCTGGTCGGCGGAGAGCGCGGCGCCGGCCCCGTCCGCGGCCGGTGGCTGCGCGGCACTGTTGCCGACAAGCGGCCGCAACGCATCGTAGGCGGTGCGCCGGTGGCTGTCCGTCCGCACCTTGGCCGTGTTCTGGCGCACGTCCCCGCGATACATCGCGTGGACCGCCAGCTCGACGTCCTTGACGAGCTTCTCGAGAATTGAATTGAGCTGCGCTTCGCTCGTCGACGACATGACTCTCTTGGGGGCGAGGGTATCCGACAACTGACTGCCCCAACGTGTCTTTGGTCACCCGAGCGGCCGTTCAAACCAGCGCCGCAAAACGCGTAAAGGGGCTGGTGGCAGCATCGCCTCCAACCCCTTTACCAACAATGCGTTACCCCGTTCGGCGCGCCATTGCAGCCAGACTACTGGGTATCGACCGTGTGTCCGATGATTCCACCGAGGATCCCGCCGGCCGCGGCGCCGATGATTGCGCCTTTCACCTTGTCGCGGCTCGTCGTGGCACCGATCACCGCGCCACCGATCGCGCCGATGGCCGCATCACGCTTGGTGTGCCGGACCGGCTGGCGAGCGACCGTGGTTCCGCTCGAGCGGCTCGCGGTCGACGTCGAGGTGCGCCGCACCGGGGCCGGTGCCGAGTAGACGGGTGCGGTCTGGTAGTACCCACCCCGCTGCGCGGCCTGGTACTGCTGCGGCGGTCCGTAACCGTACCCCATCTCCTGCGGCGACATGAACTGCTGCTGCTGATAGGGCTGCACCTGCGATGCAAGCGCCAGGTCCTTGCTGAGCGCGTCGTCCAGCCTGGAGTCATCCCGGGTCTGGCAGGCCGCCGACAGGATGACTGCTGGAATCGCAATGTATTTGACGATGGAACGCATTTTCGAATACCTCCGGCAATAGACCAGGGGCAGGAAACGTCCGGCCCACGGGCCACTGTAAAGGCACGGCTGATGCCGGGAGTTGAGCCGGGAATCAGCCGCTTAACCGAGCCTGGCGTCCTCGGCAGTTCGCCGTTTCGTCCATCACCGTAGACGAGCTCGCTGGAACGGTCGTGCGACGTCCTGCGGTTGAACGCGACATCGCGTATTCTCCATCACCTCTTACCATGGTTCAGATGATCTCTCTCGCTCATCGTCGCACTGCTTCGAGTGTTGTTGCCGCAGCGGCGCTCGTCGCCTGCTCGACGCGCCCGCAGCAGCCGGCACCGACTCCGGTCGCGGCTGCGCCTGCAGCGGCGCCCGCAGCCGCCGCAGCACCGCTCACCATCGGCTCCGCCGCACCGGACTTCACGCTCCGCGGCGCCACCCGCTACGGCCTGCTCGAAACACCGGTTCGGCTCTCCGACTACCGTGGACAGACGGTCGTCATCGCCTTCTTCTACAAGGCGCGGACAAAGGGCTGAACGGTTCAAATGGAGGCGTACCGTGATCAGTACGCCACGATCTTCAACAACGGCCGAAACGTCACCGTCATTGGTGTCAGTGTCGACCCGGACACGGCGCTCTACACCTGGGCACGCGATGCGCAGTTCCCCGTCCTCTTCGCCAGCGATCCGGGCGGCGAGGTCGGGCGGCGCTACGGTGCGTGGGACGCCAGGAACAATCTCGACGACCGCAGTCTGTTCGTCGTCGGCCCCGACGGGCGCGTGAGCTTCATCGCGCAGCCCTTCAAGCAGCTCTCGCCACAGGCGTACGCGGACCTCGATGCAGCCGTCGATGCCGTCGCGCCCAGGGACACTTCCGCGACCCGGTAAGCGTTAGGTTTTCACCATGACAGACTCCCCGTTCACCATCGGAATCATTCAGGACGCAGCGACGCCCGACGTCGCGGCGAACGTGGAGCGGGCGGTCGCGCAGGTGCGCGAAGCGGCGGCGCGCGGTGCGAAGATCATCTGCCTGAAAGAGCTGTTCAACGCGCCGTATTTCGCCAAGTCGCAGCAGGCCGACCGCTTCGACTTCGCCGAGCCGATCCCCGGCCCGACGACCGTCGCGATGCAGAAGATCGCGAAGGAGCTCGCGGTCGTGATCATCGTCCCGCTCTTCGAGCGTCAGGCGGCCGGCGTCTACCGCAACTCGGCGGCGATCGTCGACGCCGACGGGTCGCTGCTCGGCGTCTATCGGAAGATGCACATTCCCGATGACCCGCTCTTCAACGAGAAGTACTATTTCACGCCCGGAGACGCCGGGCCTAACGCGCACGGCACGCACGATGATCGCGCCGACCAGATCGGCCGCCTCGCCAAGCAGGCGAGCGGCTTCCACGTCTGGAAGACTCGCTACGCCAATGTCGGTGTGCTGATCTGCTGGGACCAGTGGTACCCGGAGGCCGCGCGCATCACGAGCCTCCTCGGCGCCGATGTCCTTTTCTACCCGACGGCGATCGGCTGGCATCCAGCCGAGAAGGACGAGTGGGGCAACGCGCAGGTCGACGCGTGGCGCACGATGCAGAAGTCGCATGCGATCGCCAACGGCATCTTCGTCGCCTCGCCGAACCGCATCGGTCACGAAGATGAGCCGAACACCCAGGGCATCACCTTCTTCGGGCATTCATTCATCAGCGACCCATTTGGCCGACTCCTCGCCGAGGCCGGCACCGAGGAAGCGATTCTCACCGCGACGCTCGATCCGAAGCTGATGGAAACGATCCGCCGCAACTGGCCCTTCCTCCGCGACCGGCGTGTCGATGCCTACGCACCGATTCTCAGCCGCTACCTCGGCGCCGCCTGACGGGACGATGGCGCGGCACATGGAGCCGGTCACGTTGGGGCACGATGCAGCGCCGAACCGCGCCGCGCCATTGGGGGGGCAGATGCCCGCGGAATGGGCGCGCCACGCGGCGACGTGGATCGCCTGGCCGCACCACGAGCCGGACTGGCCGGGCAAGCTCGGACCAATTCCCTGGGTGTACGCCGAGATCGTGCGCGTGCTGCATGCGTACGAGCGAGTCGACATCCTCTGCCACAGCGATGACGTGCGGGAGGCGGCACGCATTCACCTGACGTCGCACGGCGTCACGCTCGACCGGATTGGCCTGCACGTCGTGCCTAACGACCGGGTCTGGCTCCGCGATTCGGCGCCGACCGGCGTGCTCCTGGCCGACGGACGCGGGGCGCTGGTGAACTGGCGCTTCAACGCGTGGGCGAAGTACGACAACTACCAGCGCGACGCTGAAGTTGGCCGCGCTGTCGCCGGGATCACCGGGTTGCTGCGGATCGAGCCCGTGCGACCCGACAATGGCGAGCGCATGGTGCTCGAGGGCGGTGCGATCGAGACCAACGGCGAGGGTGTCATGCTCGTCACCGAGGAGTGCCTGCTCTCGAACGTGCAGGCACGGAACCCCGGTCTGACGCGCGAGGGATACGAGCGCGTCTTCCGCGACTATCTCGGAATCCGTGAGACGATATGGCTCGGCGAGGGCTGCGTCGGTGACGACACCCACGGCCACATCGACGACATTGCCCGCTTCGTTGCGCCCGACATCGTCGTGCTCGCGTACGAAGAAGACCCCGCCGACGAGAACCATGGGCGGTCGCTCGACAATCTCCATCGCCTCGAGCTGGCCGGGGGACGGGCGCTTCGCATCGTCAAGGTTCCCTATCCGCGGGCCGTCTTCATGGACGGCGAGCGCCTCCCGGCGAGCTACGCGAATTTCTACATCGCCAACGGTGTGGTGATCGTCCCGACCTTCAACGATCCGCACGACCGGATCGCGCTCAACGCGCTCGCCGAGCTGATGCCCGACCGCAAGGTCGTCGGCATCCACGCCGTCGATCTCGTCTGGGGCCTCGGAACGCTGCACTGCCTAACGCAGCAGCAGCCCGCGTCCATCCAGCCGTAAGGCAGCCCGCGGGATCACGCTCTTGTGTGGGCGACGCCCGGCACACCGAACAAATCCCGGCGTTACCCGATCCGGGGGGAAGCCGTCTCTACCGTGAACGGACCGATCAGGTCCGGTTCACTCAGCGAACCCCCCAAAGGAGAACGCGTCATGATGAAGCGTGCATTAGTCGGTATCGCGCTTGCCGCGATGGTCGTTGTTCCTGCGTCGAGCCAGGCCCAGCGCCGCTCGGCGTCGCAGCCGGTGCGCGTCGGCCTCAGCGCCGGCGTGGCGATGCCGATGAGCGACTGGAGCGATGCCGTCGGCACCGGTTTCCACCTCGAAGGCACCGGCACGAAGAACCTGTCGGGCGCGCCGGTGTTCGTCCGCGGTGAAGCGGCGTTCGCGATGTTCGGCAGCAAGGAATACGCGAACAGCGGCGTGAAGGGCAGCGGCAGCCAGCTCGCCGGTATCGTCGACCTGGGCTGGAACTTCGCCTCGACGTCGACGGTGAAGCCGTACGTGCTTGGCGGCCTCGGGCTGCACCACTCGACGTTCAAGATCTCGGACAATGGCACCAGCGTGTCGGACAGCAAGGACGAGCTGGGGCTGAACGTCGGCGGTGGCATGCGCTTCAAGATGGGCGGCCGCGTGGCCTTCCTCGAAGCGCGGTACATGTCGGCGGGTGACGTGAAGTCGCTGCCGATCGGTTTCGGCGTCGAGTTCTAAGCAGCAGCGGTCACCGTAGCACGGCGGGCCGGCCCCGCACGGAGCCGGCCCGCTTTTCCTGCTTGAAGGTGTGCAGCCTAACGTTGGGGCGCCTCGTCGGCCGGCACCGGCACCGACTATCAGCTCCAGGATCGCGGAGCTTCTCCGGTGCCGGCCCCCGGGACCGCGAGGCGGCCGAGATCGGGCACCTGCGCCCCGGCTTGAGCGTTTACCAGCAGAGCCGAGGGCGTTGGCTGGAGCAGTCCTTGCACCACGGCTGAGCTCCGCCGGGCATTTCCGGGTGCATGCATTCAACAGCGAGATCGTTGCCGTGAAGATCACACTCACCGGTGAAGACACCATCCGGCTCGAGCCGACCGACGGGCCAATGACGATCGAGGCGCCGTCCGCGGACAAGCAGTTCTCACCCTTTCAGATGCTCGGCTCGTCGCTCGCCTACTGCACATTTTCCGTGCTGTACTCCTGGGCGACCCACGCCGACCTGTCGATCGAAGGGATGTACATCGACGTGGCGTGGAAGTTTTCCGAGGAGCCACACCGCGTCAACGACATCAAGCTGACTTTCCACTGGCCGTCGCTTCCGCCCGGCCGGCTCAATGCGGCGAAGCGCGTTGCCGCGATGTGCACGGTACACGAGACACTGCTCCACCCGCCGACCGTGTCCATCGAGGCCGCATGACCACGCCAGCACTCACCAGCACAGTCCCGGTCGTGCTCTTCACCGTGAATGGCGAACCTGTCACGCCGCTGCTCACGGCCGCGCCGCCGCTCAACCGACCCTACACGGTCGTCTTCGACGGCTTCTGCAAAGTCTGCAACCGGCTGGTGAAGCTGCTTCGCAAGTGGGATCGCACGCAGCAGCTCGAGATCGTCCCTTCGCAGCAGCCTGGCGTCCAGGCGCGCTTCCCATGGATCCCGGCGCGCGCGTACACCGAGTCAGTCCAGCTCATTCGCGCCGACGGCCGCACGTGGCAGGGCGCGGCAGCGATCGAGCACATCCTCGACGTGCTTCCCAAGGGAAAGCTGCTCGCCTGGGTGTTCAGCATCCCTTTCGTCCGTCCGCTCGCCGAGAAGTTCTACCGCTGGTTCGCCCGGAACCGGTACATGCTCGGCTGCGGCGACCACTGCCAGTCGCGGTCGCTGAACGTGATGTTCAAGGAAGCCGACGACGCGACCTAGCGGGCCGTTAGGCAGGTGAGATCCGAGCCCGATGAGCGAACGTCAACCGCGCCGTTACGGCTCGGCGCGTGGCTCTCCCCCGACTCCGCCCCCGTGCAGCTCTCCGGAACCCCCGGCGCTCTTGCGCGCGCCGGTGCGCGTTCCCTCGCCCTCTCCCGGCGCGACGCCGTCGCGTGAGGCCTCACGGCGCTGCTGCATGACGAGGTCGCGCAGCCATTCGTCGATCCGGTCGGCCTGGTCGGCGTCGAGCGTCGCTTCTTCGTGCTCGACACCGCCGGGCGCGCGCCCGCCGCTGGCCTCGACGACCGCAGTCACGACGTCGGTCCAGGTGCTGCCCTGGAGCAACTCGCCGAACGGACGCATCATCAGGTGGTCGATCATGCTGGCGGGTCGATCGTAGACTTCCACCTGGAAGCGGATCTTGTCCGCGCGATCTTCGGCGATGAAGCGCACCGCACCGGCGAGTGGATGACCGGCCAGCGTGCAGAGGGTTGCTCGGCGGTCGGCCAACTCTTCGACGCGAACCTGTACGTTGCCGCGCATCGGAAGCGCCATCGTCAGCGTTGCGCCCTCGGCGAGGTCCGTTGGCGTGTCGGGCTCCGCCTCGAGGTCCATCGTCAGCGGCGTCAGTTCGGCGAACCGCTCCCGGAAGAGCGCGAACAGCGTCTCCGGCGTGTGCGAGGAGCCACCGATGTCGGCCCAGAACTGCTTCCGCTTGAGCGTGCCCACTCCTTCCGAGGGCAGCGTCTCAGGCAGCCCGTCGGCAAGGATGCGTAGCCCTTCGTCGAGCGGGGTCAGCGTAATCGCGAGGATCTCGGTGAGCGCATTCACCTTGTCGGCCGGAATCCGATTCCCCTCGCGCAGCATCGTCAACTGCGATTGGTGGAAGGGCACGGGGACGCCGGTCGCTTCGGCGAGCGAGATGCCGAATGACGTGAGGAATTCCGGAACGCCGACGCGCGCCGGTTCGCGGTTGGTGATCCGTGAGAAGCGGTCGATCAGGTCGTTCTGCGATGTCTCTTCGATGCCGGCGACGTCGAGTACGCGTCCGACCAGGTCGGTGCGCTCGACCGTCATCGCCAGTGCACGGCCAAGGTCGCCAGCGTAGATCGGCTGGAATTTCGCGTCGCCGCCGCCAATCACGGGAATGACCGGAAGGGTGCGGACCATCCGCAGCAGCAACGAAATCTCGTCGTCGCCCGGGCCGTAGACGTTGCCGGGCCTGACGATGCTCCAGGGTCCCGGGTACTCGCGCACCAGCGCCTCTGCCTCGCGCTTCGAGCGATGGTACTCGGATTCGCCGCGGTCGGCGCCGAGCGACGAGACGAAGACGAACTTCGGCCCGCCGGAGCTGATCGCCTCGCGAAGGATGCGATGGGTCCCCTCGACGTTGATCTCGCGAAGCGTTGGTCCGCCGTCGGTCGCGTGAACCACACCGACCACATGGAGCACCGCGTCGCAGCCGTCGGCGACCCCGGCGAGGTGGTCGTCCTTCGCGACGTCTCCGGTCCATGATTCGACGCCTGGCCCCCACTGAGCCGCGTCGCGACGCGCGTTGCGCGAGAGGAGCCGCACCGTATGTCCACGCTCGAGCAGCGCGGTCACGGTCGCGCGCCCCACGACACCGGTTCCGCCAGTAACGAGCACCTTCATGGTCTGCACCTGTTCGCGTTGAGGCCTGCTCACGTCAGTTCTGTCCCCTGCCTTTCCCCGTTACCAGAGGGCAGGACTGGTGCCACGTCAGGCGTGACCGATTCGACCTCTCTCCCGTCATCTGTTTGATGACCAGCCATCTGTTTCGCCCCGCGCCGCGCCTCCTTTGGCTGGCCGGGGCCTCGCTCGCGTTGCTCTCTGCCTGCAAGGGCACATCCGGATCTATCGCCATTGGCGCCGCCGGCCCCTGGAAGGAGGGATACGGCGCGATGAACAAGATGGGGATCGAGCTCGCGGTCGAGGAGATCAACGCACGCGGCGGGATTCGCCGTCATCCGCTGCGAGTCGTCGAGCAGGATGATGAGGGTCAGGGCACGAAGGCGGCGCAGGTCGCGGCCGATTTCGTCGCCAACCGCGACATCATCGCCGTCGTCGGCCACGTGAATTCCGGGGCGATGGTCGCCGCCGCACACGTCTACGACGGAGAGCTCCCCGCCGTCGCGACGACCGCGACCTCGCCCGAACTCACCGGCATCTCGCGCTGGACCTTCCGCGTCATCTCCAGCGACTCGGCGAACGGCATCGCGCTGGCGCGGTTCGCCGACAAGCTTGGTCGGCGGCGTGCCGCCATCATGTACGAGAACAACAGCTATGGCCGCGGCCTCGCCGACTCCTTCCAGAAGGCGTTCGCCGGCGAAATCGTCAGCGTTGACCCGATCCCCGAAGGCGACAGCGACCTCGAGCCATTCGTCAGCTACTACGCGCGTGCGAAGGCCGACATCGTCTTCGCCGCTGGAACCGACGCGTCAGGCCTGACGGTGCTGCGCGAAGCGCGGCGACAGGGATTCCGCGCCGACTTTCTCGGCGGCGATGGCTGGACCGGTCTCGTCATCGACACCGCGCTGTCGAACGGCGTATACGTCGGCGCGCCATTCACCGCCGAGGACCCGCGCCCCGAGGCGCAGCGGTTCGTGCGCGCGTTCCGCCAGAAATTTCAGGTGATCCCCGATGGGAACGCGGCGCTGGCCTACGACGCCACCAAGCTCGTCGCGGCGGCGATCGAAGCGGTCGGTCCCGATCGCGTAAAGGTGCGCGACTGGCTCGCGAACCTCGACGAATCGAGCGCGTTTCGTGGCGTCACCGGCGAGATCCGCTTTCAGGCGGATGGCGATCCGATCGGCAAGAGCTTCGTCATGACGCGCATCGCGCGAGGCCTGCTCACCGTGGCGGCCCAGTGACCGGCGCCGAGCCGACCCCGATCTCGAGCGCGGCGATCGCCAGGCGCGATGCGTGGGCGGATGCCCCGAACGCCATCGATGCGGACAACCTCACTCCCTACGGCCGGCTCTCGGCGGCATTCACGTCCATTCGCAGCATCCTCCACCTCGGCTTCGGCAGCCTCGTCGTGCTGCTCGTCGTCGCCGGGGCGATCGGCTTCCACGCGCTTCGCTCGATGTCGCGCGAGGTCACGACCAGCTTCGCGCAGGTCCAGGAGCAGTCGCAGCTTTCATCGCGGCTCTCGGCGGACATTGCCCAGCAGCTGCAGGCCGCGAACATCTACCTCGACACCCGCGATTCCGCGACGCTCGCCGATTTTCGCACGTTAGGCTGGGATGCGCACGCGACCCAGCGGCGGATGAATGCGCGGCGCGGTCAGTCGGCGCAGGAAGTCGCCCTGACTGCCTCGATCGATGAGAAGCTCTCCCTGGTCGAGACACACTTCGCGCGGTCGCATCGCCTCGCCGACCTCGGACGGCTGGGTGAGGCGCGGACCGAAGCGGCGCGTGCCCGGCCGATCGCCACCCAGATCCTCGCCGACATGGACCGGCTCGGCGAGGTCAAGGCCCGCAAGGTCAACGACGCGTCGCGCTCGCTCTCGAACTACGCGCACCGGCGCAGCCTCTGGCTGGTGACCCTGATCGGCGTCGCCGTCCTTTGCGCATTCTCCGTCGTGACACGGACGGTCCGCTCGGTCTCGGAACCGCTGACCGGACTGGTCGCGCACGCGATGGCGTTCAGCGACGGTGACCTCACCGTTCGCACGTTAGGGAAGATGCCGCGCGAGTTCGAGATTCTCGCCCAGGCGCTCAATCACACCGGCGAGTCGCTGTCGAAGATCGTCGCGGTGGTCGCGGCAACCTCGGATAGCGTTGCGCAGTCGGCGCACGACCTCTCGTCGGTCTCCAACGAGCTCTCGCATTCGGCCGGCCAGACGTCGTCCTCGATGGGCGACGTCTCGAGCGGAGCCGAGTCCCAGGTGCACGAGCTGCGACAGATCAGCGACGCGCTCCGGGAAATTCGCGCTCAGGCGACCGGCATGCTCTCCGGGGCAGCAGAAGTGAACAGTCTCGCTGCGTCGATCGAGCAGACCTCGAACACGCGGCGGCGGGAGCTCGAGCGCACGCTCGGCATCCTGACCGATGTCAAGCACTCGGTCGATCAGGCGACGAAGGAAGTCGCGGTGCTCAACGACACGGCGGTGGACATCAACCGCTTCGTCGAAACCGTCAGCCGCATCGCCGAGCAGACCAACCTGCTCGCGTTGAACGCCGCGATCGAAGCGGCGCGCGCGGGCCGTGCCGGCAAGGGTTTCGCCGTCGTCGCTGACGAGGTGCGCAAGCTCGCCGAGCAGGCGCAGGGTGCGGCCGACGAGATCGTGGTACTGACGACGAAGGTGACCGATCGCGTGACGACGACGACTCGCGCGATGGTCGAGAGCTCGACGCGCGTCGGCGAGATCGAGCGCATCTCGAAGGATGTCGAGGACGCATTGACGACGATCGCCGCGGCAGCAGAAAAGACGCGCCACGCCGCGGCGGGAGTGGCGACAGCGGCGGATGCGAACGTCAAGGTGGTCTCGATCGCGGCGGAGAGCATCTCGTCGATCGCTCGCGCGGCCGAGGGCCACGCGTCGGCGGCCGAGCAGGTGAGCGCGGCAACGCAGGAGCAGAGTGCGGCATGCGAGCAGATGAGCGCCGCATCGGCGGAGCTGCTCGAGGGCTCGTCGCTGCTCCGCGAGTTGATCAAGGGGCTGCGCGTCGACGAGCTGAAGGCATCGTCGGTCTCGATCGAGCAGCGCAGGGCGGCGATCCAGTTTACCGCGAAGCGTTCCAAGGCGAGCTGACGCCACGCGGTGGGGTTATCTTTCGGCGCCACCCCGGCGCCCATGACCACGACCACACGACCCAACGCTGTCCTGCTGCTGAGCGGCGGCCTCGACTCGACGACGCTGCTCGCGCTGGCCACCCGCGACGGCTATGCCGTCCACGCGATGAGCTTTCGCTACGGCCAGCGTCACCAGCACGAGCTCTCGGCGGCGCGCGCGGTCGCGGCCAGGTACGATGTCGTTCGCCATGTCGTCGCCGAGATCGACCTGCGTGTCTTCGGTGGATCAGCGCTCACCGCGGACATCGATGTGCCGAAGGACCGCAACGCCACGGAGATGGCGAGCGGGGTCCCGATCACGTACGTGCCGGCCCGCAACACCATCTTTCTCTCGTACGCGCTGGCGTGGGCGGAGGTACTCGGCGCGCGCGACATCTTCATTGGTGTCAACGCGCTCGACTACTCCGGATATCCGGACTGCCGGCCCGAATATATCGCCGAATTCGAGAAGCTGGCCAACCTCGCGACGCGTGCGGGTGTCGAAGGCGACGCAGTGAAGATTCGCGCGCCGCTGCTGCACCTCACGAAGCGCGAGATCATCGACCTCGGAACGAGCCTCGGCGTCGACTACTCACTCACGACGAGCTGCTACGACCCCACTGGTGACGGCGCGGCCTGCGGGCATTGCGACGCCTGCCAGCTTCGACTGAGGGGTTTTGCCGAAGTCGGCCGCGCCGATCCCGCGCGCTATGCGACTGGTGCGGCGCGATGAGTCGGTCGTACACGGTGAAGGAGATTTTCTACACCTTGCAGGGCGAGGGCGCGAACGCTGGGCGCGCGGCTGTGTTTCTGCGCTTCTCGGGATGCAATCTCTGGACGGGACGCGAGGCGGATCGTGCGGACGCGGCCTGTCCGTTCTGCGACACGGACTTCGTCGGCGTCGGTCCCGATGGAGGCAAGTTCGATGGACCCGAGTCGCTCGCACGTGCGGTCGTATCCCGCTGGCCGTGGAAGAACATGCGCGGTGCGCGCCCGCTCGTCGTCTGCACCGGTGGCGAGCCGCTGCTGCAGCTCGATGCGCCGCTCGTCGCCGCACTGCATGATGCGGGCTTCGAGGTGGCGATCGAGACCAACGGCACGAAGGAAGCGCCTCCGGGAATCGACTGGATCTGTGTGAGCCCGAAGGCGGGCGCGCTTCCCCTCACGCTCACGCGCGGAAACGAGATCAAACTCGTGTTCCCGCAGCCTGACGCGATGCCGGAAAAATTTGCCGCGCTCGATTTCCGCTACTTTTTTCTGCAGCCGATGGACGGACCAGCGCGTGAAGCAAACACGCAGCGCGCCGTCGAGTACTGCATGGCCAACCCGCGCTGGCGTTTGAGTTTGCAGACGCACAAGCTGCTCAACATCCGCTGAGCATCGGCGCAGTATTCGCCGAGTGTTCGGTGAACATCCGGTGTGTCGCCGGACATCGGACGAGACATCGTGATCGTTGCACCTTGCGCGCGGCAAGCGTCTTGCTTTTATCATGGCCATGCGACGCTCACTCAATTCCGCGTTAGTGATCTGCGGCACGTTTGGCGCGCTTGGCCTTCTGCCTTCGCGCGCGGCGGCGGCTCGTCCGCAGGAGATTTTCGCGATCGTTGCCGCGCTCGATTCGCTGGCGAACGCGGTGCCCGCGACACCGGGTCCGGCCGCGCCTAACGGCGCGGCGGCACGGCCGGCGAGCGCGGCGCGCGCGATGGGAGAGCGGAGCCGCGCGAAGCTCGACTCGGTCGTCGCGATCGCTCGCGCGCAGCTCGGCACGCGCTATCGCCTGGGCGGCGAATCACCTCGCGCTTTTGATTGCAGCGGGTTGGTGCAGTACGTGATGCACGCGCTGGACTATTCCCTTCCCCGCACCGCCCGCGAGCAGGCGACGCTTGGAACCCCGGTACCCACCGACACCGCCCAGCTCCGCGCCGGCGACCTCCTCCTCTTCGGCAAGAAGGGAAAAGTGACGCACATCGGCATCTATGTCGGCAACGGCCAATTCGTGCACGCCAGCACGAAGGCGAAGCGCGTCGTCGAGCGGCCGCTGCTCCGGAGGCCCGCGCCTGGCATCATCCCCTGGATCGGCGCCCGCCGCCTCATCGCGATGCCGGATGACTCCACGCTTGCTCCCCGCTCCTCGCAGCGTTAGGGCTGCGTGTTCCCTATTTGATACTGCCCCTGACCACCGCGCCGTCCTTACGCACGTGCGCGCCGGTCCGCGGGAAGTCGAGGCGCGATAGGGAATCGATCAGCGTCAGCGCTCGGCGGGCGCGGTCGGCCGACACGCGGCCGGGGGGGCGCTGGGAGGTCGGGTGGAGGCGAACATCGTGCACCGAGCCACGACCATCGACCGTGGCGCAGGCGACGACGCCGCGGCGCATTGGCTCACGGTGCGAGAATGGCCCGTACGTGACGAGGTTACCGAGCGAGTAGAGCACGAGCGCCGAGTCGCGCCACTCGGCGGCGCGAACGACGTGCGGGCCGTGGCCGATCACCAGGTCGGCGCCGGACGCGGTCGCTGCAGCAGCGAAGGCGACCGGGTTGCCGCGCGACGCGTCGTAGTAGTGCTCCGTGCTATCGAGCGTGCGCTGGGCCGCGGCACCCTCGGCGCCGAGATGCATCGTGACGATCACTCGCCGGTTTCCGGTCGCTGCGCGAGCGACGTGGCGCCTGACGGCGTCGAGGTCGCGGACGTCGTTGCCGCCCCCCGAGGTGGAGAATCCGATGAAGGCGACCGTGTCGCCGTGCTGGGTGATCGCCAGTGTCGCGAGCGTGTCGACGCCGGTGACGACGACGCCGGCCTGCTCGAGCGCGCGCTGCGTTTCGCGCAGCCCTTCAGCGCCCGCGTCGCGCGCGTGGTTGTTGGCGAGATTCGCGACGACGGTGCTCGTCGTCAGGCCGCGAATCGCCGTCGCCGCGCGCGGAGGCATGCGCAGCGCAAAACATCCACCGGTGCTCTTTGCGCACTTCTCGAACGTCGGCGCGCCCTCGCCGATCGCACCCTCGATATTCAGCAGCGCGAAGTCGGCGCCGGCGAACAGTCCGCGGAGCGGTGCGATCAGGGAATCGGGGGACGGCAGCGCCGCGACCGGCTTGCGCGTGTAACGCGACGCACGCCTGGCCCATGTCGTGTCGAGGTTCGTCCCGAGCGTCACGTCCCCGCCAGCGCACAAGCGGACGGTCGCCGTGTCGCGGATGCCATAAACGCGCTTCAGCGAGTCGGCGACGAATGCAGCGCGCTCCCGGGCGAGCGCCTCGCGCCGGATCGCTGCATCGTCCGGACGAGCGGCAGGTGCCGGCGCCGGAGTGGGCGGTGCGGTCGGTCGCGCGCACGACACGACGACCGCGGTGAACGCGAACCAGAGCGCGGCGCGGCGGAACGCGCGATCGGCGGATCGGCTGCGCGTCAGGCGCCGCGCCACGTCAATCCCTCTGCGAAATGCGCAACACCCGCCCGCGCTGCGCGGCCAGATCGAAGAGCCGCGACGCGGCGCCGCGGCCGAAGGCGAGGCGCAGCACCGCGGTCGCGATTCCCGGCGGCAGGCTGCCCGGCCCGCGTGCCGCGGCCAGCGCGACCGCGTCGGCGATGCCGATCATCGGCGCCGGCGCGGCCGGCGCGAGCGTCAGGTGGCGCGGTCCGGCGTTCGCTTTCAGGCGCATCGGTTCCACGAGCCGGCGCCCGCCTCCTGGCGGAGGCGCTGGCCCTCGGCAACGCGGCCGAGCCGGAGCAGCGAGCAGCCAAGATAGCCGCGCGCCAGCGCATCGTTAGGCGCGCGATCGAGCGCCCGGCGGTAGAAGCGCTCGGCGAGGTCGAAGCGGCCGGTCACGTACATCAGCGATCCCATTTCGCGCATCGCGATCGGGTTGCCCGGATCGAGCTGGATCGCCATTTCAAGCTGGCGCTTGGCATCGGCATATTGCCGCGTCTCGCGGCCGATGCGGCCGAGATAGATGCGCGGAACGGGCCGGCGCGGATAGTCGCTGGCGAGCCTTGTGAACGCCATCCGCGCCGCGTCCACCTGCCCCGCGTCGTAGAGCCGCACGGCGCGTCGCGTCGCGCCGTCAGGCCCGAAGTAGGAGCGTGTCGCGAGCGCGCCGGTCGCGAGCACGATCACCAGCACCGCACCCAGCAGCGCACCAACGAGCCAGCCGCGTCCGCCGGTTGCGGCGTGAGCCGCGCGGAGAATTCCGCTGAGCCGGGCGTCGCCTGCCGCGACCGAGGTCGTCAGCGTCGGCGCGGCCGAGGTCTCGACACGCGGCAGCGTGGTGCCGCGCGCGAGCGAACGGAGCATCTCCTCGCCGCTGCGCCGCTCTTCGGCGGTCTGCGGAATGGCGTCGATCGCGTCGACCATCTCGCGGGTCGTCGCGTACCGATTCTCGGGCTTCTTCTCCATCGCCCGCCGGACAACGGCCGCCAGCTGCCGCGGGATGCCGCCGCGCATGTCATTCATGTCGGGCGCGGGCGTGAAGAAGTGATGCTGCATCACCCCGGGAAGCGACTCGGCGTCGAACGGAACGCTGCCCGTGAGCATCTGGAAGGCAACCGCCGCCAGCGAGTACTGGTCGCTCGGCGGGCCTAACGGTCGGCCGGCGCATTGCTCGGGGCTCATGTAATGCGGTGTGCCGACGATCATTCCGCTCGCGGTCAGCGAAGCGTCGGCCATCGCCCGGGCGATGCCGAAGTCGGTCACGAGGACGCGGCCGTCGGCATCGACGAGAATGTTGCCGCCCTTCACGTCGCGGTGGATGATCCCGCGCTCGTGCGCGGCGGCGAGGCCGGCGGCGGCGCCCCGCATGATTGCGATCACCGCCGGCACCGGAAGGGCGCCCTGGTCGCGGATGATGTCGTCGACCGCCCGACCGTCGACGAGCTTCATCGCGATGTAGAGCAGCCCATCGGCGTCACCGACCCGATAGATCGGGATGACGTTCGGGTGATCGAGCGACGCCGTCATCCGCGCCTCACGCTTGAAGCGCTCGGCGCTCTGCGGCGTGAGGGAGAGCTGGGGCGGCATGACCTTGAGCGCGACCGGCCGCTGCAGCTCGCGCTCGACGGCGCGGAGGACGACGGCCATCCCGCCGCGTCCGAGCTCGCGCTCGACGTCGTAATCCGCCGCCAGCCTGCGCCGGGCAACTTCGAGCAGCCCGTCGGCGCTGTGCGGCTGCTCGGGCTGCCCGGCGCGCGCCTCGGCGGAGACGTCCGCGCCGCACTGCGCGCAGAATCGGGTGCCGTCGGGAACGATCGTGCCGCAGCGAAAGCAGGTCATGAGCCGTGACGAACTGGAAGAGAGAGCGCGCGCGATTGGGCCTCGGGCCTGGCGCGACGCGCCCCGTTGGACGATTACCCCGGACACCCCGTTGCGATAGCGGCTGGTCGCACCGTGAAAGCTACCCGGGACACAGTGAATTGACGATCGTCACCCCCATCGGGTGACACCAATCACAACCGGTCTATCTTCATGCCTTTCTTCGAGATGCAGGCTTGCGAACGGCAGGGTTTCTGCACATGTGTTCGCATTACAGGACAATGAACCAGCACTTAGTAGCATATGTTACTTAAAGAGACACCACCATGATGTTCACCGATTCCAAAGGCACCCCGTGGCTCGTCACCGAGATCACCGAGCCGTCGATGGGAAGCATCGCCAACGAACGCCTGCGCATGCCCGAGTTCAAGGGAGGCTGGCTCCTCTTCCAGTCGGAGGCGACCAAGAAGCGCCTCGCTCCGTACCCCGACGACTGGCGTTCGATGCCGCCCGAAGAGATGGAAAAGCTCCTCAGGAAGGCGCGGACCGCGTTCACGTCGAGCAGTCCATCCCTCACCGGCGAGTTCCGTCGGTTCAATGGAAGCAACTAGCCGCCGCCTAACGACTCGCGACGGCTGACCGGATCAGCCGCGAGAAGCCGGCGCTGTCGGCGTAGGCCGCGGCCCGGGCGTTGATCTTCGCCCGCGCGCGAAGCGTCTCGAACGCGACGGTCGTGTCGAGCAGCCCGACCCGATAGGCCAGCTCGTCGGCGTAAGCGGGGAGCAGCGTCTTGAAGCTGAAGGGCACACGCTTCGGCGAGATCTCGTTGACGTGCCTGACGATGTTGGTGGTGCAGGTGCTGGTCAGCGTATTGTAGAATTCCGGCCGCGTGGCGAGCGTATCGGCCCTGCTGAGCATCGACACGAACATCTGCCGCGCCTTCGAGGGCGTTGCCGTGGTGCGATAGAGGTAGACGCTGTCGTGGCGGAAGTTCGCGCGCAGCCCGATCAGGTCGCGCTCGTCCCCGACCACATAGGTGAGCTCATAGCTGCGGCTCGCCCCGCGCCAGGGCGAGAACGATTCCCCCACCTCCTTCCGGATCTCGACCGAGATCGCGACGTACTGTCCATCGTCGAAACCGTAGCTGACGAACGTGTGCGCTGGTCCCTTCATCCCGCTGAACGGCTCGACGATGAACCAGACGGACTGCAGCCGACGCAGGTCATAGGCGCGGTCTTCGTATCTGACGTCGAAATCATGCATCGTGCGATAGTGCACGTTGCGCACGTTGTGAACGAAGACACTGTCCCCGGCGAAGCGGGCGGTCGCGAGCTCCCGCTGATCGGCCGACCAGTTTCGGTCGTTGGAGGCGTGTCGGCGCAGAACGACCGCGGCGAAGGCAGCCGCGCCCAGCGCCGACACCGCAACGAGTGCGATCGCGACCCAGCGGACGGCCTGGCGAATGGGAGTTGTCATCGCGATAGAGACGACGCACGCGCTGCGCGCGTTTCCCCAGGGGCCCGCGTTCAGCGGTCGGTGAACCCCGCCGCGTGATGACTTCCGTCGCAGAACGGTGCATTCTTCGTCGCGCCGCAGCGGCAGAGCGCGATCCGGAAGCCTTCGACGATGACCCGGCCGTCCTCCGCCTCGATTCGCGCCTCCCCGCGTACGTAGAGCGGCCCGTCATGGGCCGGGCGAATCTCGGCGGCGTCAGCCGTCTCCGGCGCGCCGTTAGGCAGCAGGTAGGACAGTGCGCCCGTCGGGCAGCGATGCACCGCCGTCGCTATCAGCGCCGCGTCGCCAAGCGCGGGCTGGATCCAGCGCAGCCGCCGCGAGTCGAATACCTTCGGCGCCGTCCGGATGCACTCCGCCGCGTGAATGCAGAGCTTCGGATCGAACGTCACCGCGATCGCCTCGGTTGCATACGTCTGCAGCCGTCGCCGGGATGATGCCATCACTCACTCCGGAAGAAGGACCTCGGTATAAGTGGACGGGTTGGTCGGATAGTTCCTGGGACCGAGCGAGGCGGTGCGCCGCGGACCCGGCTTCGAATCGCTGACGTCGATCGCCATCCGGATCGCGACGCCGCCGCGCGACGGAGTCGTCGGCATACCGGCGCGCGGCAGTGCCAGCTCGATCCGCCAGCCCTTCGCATCGCGCGCGCCCGCGGCCCGCATCCCGCCCACGGTCGGCGCGAACGGCGCGGGGGCCAGCGCGCCGAAGTTGTCGAAGAAGAACACCGGGAAGACATACGCCTCCCGCGGTGCCAGAATCTCCTGGTACGAGGCTGTCAGCGCGAACGAGTGTGCGCTGATCGAGCTCGCTCGTGCCGCCGTCGGCGGCGTGGCGACGAGCACGAGGTCGCGTCCGCTCATTCGCGTCGCGCTGCCCGTTGGATCAGCACTGATCACGAGCGTCACGTGGTCGCCGGTCGTCACCGAGTCACCGCCGAACGCGACGACGGCCGTGTCGGCGACATCAAAGGCGGCGTAGAGGGTGTCCTTCGTCGCCGCGAACGCCACGCGCGCAACGAGTCCGCTCTTCGTGAACAGCGTGCGCCAATCTGATGAGCCCCAGTCCGGGAGCCGGCCGTCGAGGGCCGGCGCGCGCCGGGCCCGTGGCACGACGACGCGATCGAGATCGCCCCGAAACGTGAGCGTGTCTCCGCGGCGCCGGTACATCGTGTCGCGCTGGATGGCGGCAAACCGCGCATCGACGGAGTCGACGAACGGTGACAGCTCGCGGGCGAGCGGAGCCCACGTCGCGGAGTCCGTGGCGGAGAGCTGGCGCATCGCGGCGAGTCCACCGCGCATGTCGCGAATCACCCGGGCAACGCTGGCAAGGTCGAGTACGCGCGAGGACATGTAGAGCGCCTCGACGGGTGTCTCGGTCGTCCAGTCGTCCCCGTACGCCGCGAGGAACGGCTGCATCGCGCTGGCGTGCGCTCCGTAGAGCGCCTTCATTGCCCGCGCGATCGAGCTGTCCGGATCGTACCCGACCGGATCCTTGAGGTAGTCTGCCACCGTCCAGAGCGGGAGCATCGACGCATGCGCCTCGTTCATCGGGTTTGCCACAAACCCGGCGACCGCGCCCGGCAGGTCGGCGGCGCGCGCGCGCAGGGGGCCGAGGAACAGGCGCCAGCGCGCGAAGTCGTTGACCGGGTAGTTGTCCCAGACGAGTGGGCGGCGCTGGATCATCTCGCCCCACTCCCGCGCCTGCGCAGCGGTGATCTCCAGCGCAACGACATCCACTCCCGTCCAGGCGAGCGGGATCTCGCGGGGAACGAGCGCGCCGAGCTCGCGCAAATACTCCTTGCTCCCGAACGAGTTCGTGTAGGTCGTCTGCACCACCGCGAGCGCCAGCCCGCGCCCGTCGAGATCGCGCTTCAACGCATTGATCACATGTGCATGCGCAGCGGCGACCGATGCAAAACGGGCGCGGTCCGCGTCATGGGTGAGCACCTCGGGCACATCGTCGACGAAGAACGCGACGTGCCTGACTCCGACCGCGGCGACGGCGTCGAGCTTGGCGAGCAGCGTTCGGTAGTCGGCGCTGTCCGAGTAGGTCATCGTCAGCCCCGGACTGATTGCGAACCAGACGTCGACGCCGCTCTCCTTTCCGACCCGGACTAATTCGCCGAGCCGCGCGATCTGGTCGGCCGGATACGGATCGCGCCACCGCCCGCGGTGAAACGGGTCGTCTTTCGGGCCGTAGAAGTAAACGTTCATCCCGACTCGACCCATGAACCGCAGCATGTCGAGACGGTCCTGGTAGCTCCAGGGCGGACCGTAAAAGCCCTCGATCACGCCGCGGCTGGCGAATCCCTCACCGAACGGAGACATCGCAGCGTTAGGCCGAGCTGGCGCGATGACCGGCGCAGTCACCGGCACGGTCGTGGTCGCTGGTGACGGCGCCGGCACGGGGTCGATCCTGCCGCAGGCGAAGGGCGTAACGCAGACAGCCGCGCACGAGAGCGCGCGGAGGGCCCAGTCACAACGTTTGGATCGTCGCATGTGTCTCAACTGGATGGAGAAGCTTCCGCTGTCAAACGCCCTCGACCCGCAACGCTGGCGGTCGTCCCGACGCCAACATAACGTAGCGCCATGACGCACCCGGATCTCGGCGGCCTCCCCGACGACCTGCTCCGAGCGCTTGCCGGCCAGTACGAGATCGAGCGCGCCCTCGGCGCGGGCGGCATGGGCACGGTGTACCTGGCCCGCGACCGCACGCTCGACCGCCTGGTCGCGATCAAGGTCGTCTCGCCCGAGCTCACGACGTCCAGCGTCATCCGCGAGCGCTTTCTGCAGGAAGCGCGAACGGTCGCGCGGCTGCGTCACCCGAACATCGTCGACGTTCACGCCGCGGGCGAGGCCGGAGGGCTCCTCTACTTCGTCATGGAGTACGTGCCCGGCGAGAGTCTCCGCGACCGGATCGATCGCGATGGACGCGTCGACGGCCCGGAAGCACTGACCATCATCCGCGATCTCGCCAGGGCGCTCGCGTACGCGCACGACCGCGGAATCGTGCACCGCGACGTGAAGCCCGACAACATCCTGCTCGACCGCGAGTCCGGATGCTCGATGCTCACCGACTTCGGTGTCGCCCGCGCGCTCACTACCGGCGACGAGCGCATCACCCGAACCGGCTTCGTCCTCGGGTCGCCGCGGTACATGAGTCCCGAGCAGGCGGCCGGCGAGCGGGAGCTCGACGGGAAGAGCGACGTCTACTCGCTGGCGCTGGTCGCATACGAGATGTTCGCGGGCGGGCCGGCGGTAAGCGGGACCGGTGCGCAGGCGATCATCATGCAGCAGCTGACACAGTCGCCGGCCTCGCTCGACACGCGCAGCGACAAGGTGCCCGCGGCGGTGTCTGACCTCATCGGCCAGGCGCTCGCCAAGGATCCGGCCGGGCGACCGACCGCGGCCGAGATGGCTGAGGTGATCGACGACGTCATCACCGGCGAGCGGGTCGCGACGACGCCATCGCTCGCGGCGCGGCGGCGCCGGCCGCGCTCGCGTTCGCGCTGGGTCGTCGGCGCGATCGCCGCCGGGTTGGCCATCGTCTCGTTAGGCGGATCGCTCGTTGCGCTCAATCGCCACGGTGCGCCTGACGGCGTCGATGCGCGTCGCTCGTACCTGGTCACGCCCTTCACCAACGTTCGCAACGATCCGCAGGTCGACTGGCTGCGCGAGGGGAGCGTCAACATGCTGACCCTCGATTTTGCGCAGTGGAAGGACCTCAACGTCGTCGACTACGAGCACACGCTCGACCTGCTGCGGGACGCCGGGATACCCGAGGGCGCGCGCGTCGGGCTCGAGGACGCGCGGCGTCTCGCTCGCCGGGCCGGCGTGTGGAGCGTCGTGATGGGGCAGATCGACCTGACGCGCGACTCGTTGATGGTGCACGCAAGCGTCTACGACGTGGCGAGCGGCAAGCGCGTCGAGGACGCGCATGCCAGCGCACCGCCGGGGACGGATCCGCGCCCGCTTTACGATGAGCTCGCGCGCGACCTGCTCAATCTCGTGGGCGCGCCGGCCGCGTCGCTCGATCTCACGGCATCGACCACCGAATCGGTTCAGGCGTACCGTGCCTACCTCGATGGCGTGCGGGCACTCAATGCCTGGCGGCTGCCCGAGGCGGACTCCCTGCTCAAGCGCGCGTCGGAGATCGACTCCACCTTTGCGCTCGCGTACTACAAGCGGGCGCTGACGCTCGGTTGGCGGGCGAGTGCCGACACCCTGCAGTTCGCGGCGGTCCGTCATGCAACCGAGCATTCGAACCGGCTGCCCGCTCGGGAGCGGGCCCTGTTGTTCGCGTACGGCGATCTCGTGCGCAGCATGCACGCAAAGGCGAACGTGACTCAGCCGCGGCTCGACACGCTCTTCAAATCGGCGCAGCAGAAGTACGAGAGCATCGTTGCCCGCACGCCGAGCGACGCCGAAGCGTGGTACGGCCTCGGCGACTCGTACTATCATCATCGGTCGAGCGACCAGCGCCTCACCGTTCAGAACTGGACGCGCGCCTGGCGCGCCTTCAATCGCACGCTCGCACTCGATTCGTCGTTTCACCTCGCCTATTCGCACAAGCTCGACATCGAGCGTGAGGCCTCACGGCTCGGGTCGGGACTCGTGCTCGACGGGGATTCGCTCGTGCTCCTCGACAGCACGGCGCTCCTGCTCGTCAACAACGCCCGCGTGAACCGGCTGCGCGCGGGCGCGAAGAACCTTGCCATTCGCGACGCGCACGCCTGGGTCGCTGCCGACGCGTCGGCGCAGGCCTATCAAGCCCTCGTCAACGCGTTCATCGACGCGGCTTTCGTCGATTCGGCCGCGGCGGCAGTGGACGAGGCACAGCGCCGTCCGGCCTCACGGTCGCCGCTGCTGCCGTACACGCTCGCCGGCGCGCAGGCGAACACCAATCCGCATCAGTCGCTGCAGACACTGCGCGAGGCGATGCTCGAGTTCCCCGCCGAGTCGATCCTCGCGCACGACGGGTCCGACCGGTTCTACCGCGTCCTCATGGCCGGCGACGCGGCGCTCGTCACGGGCAGCGTCAGTGACCTCGACAAGCTTGTCGGCATCGCGACGAAGGTTTCGCCACAACTGCCCGGGCGAGCGGACATGCCGAGCACCGTCGCGACGACGATCTGGATGGCGACCGCGAAGCTCGCCCTGGGGCTTCCCTCCGCCTCGACACGCGCGCGCGCCGACGGCGCGATCCGCGCGCTCAATCGGCTCGACGGGCCGGACGGCGATCGCTTTCGCGCGGCGTCGCAGTCCCTGCCCTACGTCGCGTACCTCGCGACGCGCGACACCGGCTACGTCGCGACGATCCGTCGCTGGGGCGGCGCAACGACGAGCGCACTTCCCGAGATCGACGCGCTCGTCGCACTCGACCGCGGCGACCGCGACGCGGCGAGCCGGGCAACCCGGCTGTTCCCGTCGCCGGATTCGATGCGCGCGTCGAGTGCATTGTTCAACACGATGCGCTGGATCGCCCGCGCCGAAGCGGTCGACCGGCTCGGCGATCCACGGCGGGCGGTGACCTTCCTCGAAGCGCTCGACCCCGTTCGTCTCAGCCGCGCCTCTGCCGTCGATCCGAGCCTGGCACTCTATGCGCGGAGCATTCTCGCGAGCGGCGCACTCTACGAGAAGATCGGTGACCGGAAGAAGGCCGTTACCGCCTACCAGCGCTTCCTCGACATGTGGCGCGACGCCGACCCGTCGCTCGATGCCCAGCGTCGCCAGGCACGCGACGGGCTGGGCCGCCTCGGTGGCGAAGTGCCGGCCGACCAGACGCGTTAGGCATCGCCTAACGCGGCGACGGCAGCGCGAACACCACGATCTCGTCGCCCTTGCCGAAGAACGCGCCATCGCCACCGGCGGCGATCGCCACGTACTGGCGCCCGTTCACCATGTAGGTCATCGGTGTCGCCTTCCCGCCCGCGGGAAGCTGCGCTTGCCAGAGCTCGCGCCCCGTTTCGACGTCGAACGCCCGGACTTTCTGATCGATCGTCGCCGCGATGAACACGACCCCGCCCGCGGTGACGATCGGCCCGCCCAGATTGGGCGAGCCCAGGCTGGCGAGGCCTGCGGCGTCCGCGATTGGCGCAATCCTCGTCAGGTCTGACCGGACCTGCCCCGGGGGTGCTGGATCGAGCGCCGGCTGCGCACCCGCGTCCACCGGCGCCGGGGGGCGGGGGCTGCCTAACGGCACGCGCCAGGCGATCGTGCCCGTCGCCATGCTGACCGCGACCAGCGAGCCGAATGGCGGGCGTGTGCACGGCACTCCAGCCGGCGACAGCAGGATGCGCCGCCGCATGATGTACGGCGTGCCCCGCATCGCCGCATACTCCCATCCGGGTGCTCGAGCCGCGCCGTCCGCTGGCCGCGGAATGAGCTGGACAGCCGCCGCGATCTCGTTCACCGGAACGATGACCAGGTGCCGCGACGCGTCGTAGGCGAGCCCCCCCCAGTGCGCACCCCCGATATTCGACGGCACGACAAGCGTCCCCTCGACGCTCGGTGGCGTGAAGATTCCCTCGTTGCGGAGCGAAGCGAGGGTCGCACGGCACGCCGCACGATCGGCGCTGTCGGCCCCGAATGCGTCGTCGGCAGTCAGGCGGTGCGGGCTGAGCGCAGGCAGCGTCGAGAATGGCTGCGTCGGAGATGCGGTCTCGCCGGGAACCGTGCTGCGAGGAACGGCGCGCTCCTCCACCGGGAACACCGGCCTCCCACTGTCCCGGTCGAGCACGTAGAGCATTCCCGTCTTCGTCGCCTGCATGACGACGTCGACATCGCGCCCATCCCGTCTCACGGTGGCCAGGAGTGGCGGCGACGCATTGTCGTAGTCCCAGAGGTCGTGATGAACCGTCTGGAAGGACCATGCGACCCTTCCGGTCGCTGCGTGGATAGCGACGATCGAGTTCGCGTACCGATTGTCGCCGAGCCGCGCGCCGCCGTAGTAGTCCGGACTTGGGCTGCTCGTTGGCACGAACACGAGGTCACGCGCAGAATCGGCTGCGATCACGCTCCACGCGTTCGCGGCACCCGTTCGGTGTGCGGTCGGCCCGACCCAGGTCGAGTACGCGGCATCAGCGGAGTCCTGCGGGATTGGATCCCAGCTCCAGCGGGGAGCGCCGGTCCGCGCGTCGAAGGCGCGCACCTCGCCGCTCGCGGCCTCGGTGCGATTGTTGTCTGCCACCGCCGACCCGACGACGATCGTGTTATTCACGACCGCCGGTGGCGACGTCACTTCGTACTCTTCGTACTCGAACGGCGCGTTGCGGAGGGAGCGGCGCAGGTCGATGCTCCCGCCGTCGCCGAATGCGCCGCACGTCCCGCCGCCCGTCGCGTCGAGCGCGATGATGCGTCCGTCGATCGTCGCGACGAAGATGCGCGCGGCGCAGCGAGCGCCTCGCGCTGCCGAGCGGTCGGCCCAGTACGAGACACCGCGGCTCGCGAAGTCGCCGAACTTCGCCACCCGCGCCACACCGGGATTGAACCGCCACCGCTCGACGCCCGTCGCCGCGTCGAGCGCGAACACCCGCCCTAACGGCGTGCTGAAGTACATCGTGCCGCCGACGACGAGCGGCGTCGCCTCGAAGGCCGTGCGCGCTCCCGTCTCATACCCCGGGCCGGCCTCGCCGGTGCTGAACCGCCACGCCACGGCCAGCGCCGCGACATTGCGCCGATCGATCTGCGCGAGCGGCGAGAAGCGCCCACCGCCCCGGTCGCGGCCATACGCTGGCCAGTCACCGCTTGCCGGCGAGACGTCACCCGTCTGACCTGTGCCGAGCGAGCTGCACGCGACGAGCAATGCACTCGCAATCGTCACCGTCGCCGACGCATGGAGCGGTCCGACAGACTTCATTTTGCGCCCCGAAGATCGAGAACCATCTTGATGTTCGCCCGCTCGTACTCGCTCGCCGGCAACTCGACGTCGATGAAGCCGAGCGAGCGATAGAGCGTGATTGCCGGAGTCAACCTGGTGTTCGAGAGCAGCTCAACATACGGCGCGCCGAGCTCGGTCGCCCGGGCAATGGCGGCTTCGCCGAGCGCGCGGCCGACATGATGCCCCCGTGCGATCGGATCGACGGCCATCTTGGCCAACTCGAACGACTCGTCATCGTTCCGTAGCAGGGCGCAAGCGCCGACGACCAGCCCGTCGCTGCGCTCGGCCATGAAGATGTGCCCGCCGTGGCCGAGGACGTAACCCTCCGGATCGCCGAGCACTCGCCGGTCGGCGTCCTCGACGCGAAAATGCTCGGTTATCCAGGCGAGGTTGAGGGCCTGGAACCGCTCGCGATGGCGGGGCGCGTAGTCGACGACTCGAACTTCACCGTCGCGCATCAACCACGTTCGTCGCGGCGCATCGGAGCCGCGATGCCCGAGCGATGCACCAACCCTACCGCGAAGTCCGTTCGTACCGGCCGTCGAACTGCGTCTTCCATGTCGCCCCGCCGTCCGTCGACAGCTCCGCATGCTGCCGCACATGCGACGAGTCGATCGGTGTCCACGTCCAACGCTCGATGACCTGGATCTTCGGATCGCGCATCGACGGCCGCGGCGCGGTGAACAGCACGAGCTTGTCACCGTCGAACGTGCCACTCATGACGAAGATGTACCCGCCGCTGCCGACGTACATCTGGTGCCACTTCTGATCGTTCGGGGAGTATGCGGTAAAACTCTCGCCGACCCCCGCGCCCCCGGATGATGCCCAGTGCTCGTGCAGCCCGCACCCGCCGACTTCGCGGGTGACGCGGTTCTTCCCGATCACGTTACCCGCTGTGTCGCGCACCACCCAGTCGCCAGCCCAGTAGCCGAAGCGGCTGAAGTTGGGACGCGCGCAGACGCTGTCGCTCGCCGCCGCGCGGGCAACCGGCGTTGCCGTGACCTGCGCACCGGCCACCGCCTGCGCCGCGACGACGAGCGCGAGCAACATCAGGCGGCGAGCCATTCTACCGTTAGGCCTGACCGAGCGGAATGCCATGGCTGACCTCCTCGAGGAAGAAGCGGGGGACGACGCTGTCAGCGCTGCGCGAGCATCGGCCCGCCGACTGCCTGACGCTGCGGCGTGGGCTCGGCGACGCCGAGCGGAATCTCTACGACAAAACGGGCGCCGCCGAGCGGCGAATCAGTGACGAAGGTGCGGCCATCCATCGCCGCGACCAGCTCGGCAACTACCGAGAGGCCGATGCCGCTGCCCGTTGCGCGCGTCCGTCCTTCGAGGCGCACAAAGCGGCGCCAGATCCGCTCGCGGTCGCGCTTCGGGACGCCCGGGCCGTCGTCGTCGACGAGGAACCGGACGGCGTCGTCGGCTCGCTCAGCCGAGACCACGGTCTCCCCGCCGGTCTTGCCATGGCGGATCGCGTTGTCGACCAGGTTGACGAGGATTTGCAGCACGGCCGCGCGGTCGCCCGATGCGACGAGCCCGCATTCCGCGGCGGTTCGCAGCGTCATGCCAGCCGCGGTCGCGAGCGGCCCGACGGTTCGCGCCAGCTCGACGATCACGGCGTCGACGTCGACCGGAGACGCCTCCAAGCGAAGCTCGTTGCGCGACGCCCGCGAGTAGGTGAGCACGTTCTCGATAAGGTACGTAAGCCGCCCCGCTTCGTGAACGATCGTCCCGACCGCCGCGGTCTGTTCGCCGGCGTTTCGTACGAAGCCGAGCTGCAGCATCTCGGAGTAGAGTCGGATCTGCGCGAGCGGCGTACGCAGCTCGTGCGACACGCTGGCGACGAATGATTCGCGCAGGTGCGCCAGTGCATATTCACGCCGCGTCTGCACGATTGCGAGGGTAATCAGCAGGACGCTCGCCGCGAACACGAGCGATGTCGTCAGCAGTCGCGGGTTCTGCTGCGTACCGCCGGTGACGGTGGCGAGAAGCTGCGGTCCGAGGCCGACCTCGACACGGTATTTGCCGAACGTGTCGTCGCCGTCGAAGTGTGCGAGCACCGGCGCTTCGCTCGTCGGCAGCCCCGCCTTGAGGTACTCGTCGCCGTTCGCCGCAACGACCCGCACCGAAAAAAGCTTCGCGTTGGGGACTCCCTTCGTGCCGGTGGACGCGAGCAACGGGGTCTGCGAGAGCGACCGGGAGAACATGTCGTTCGCGACGCGCGGCATGTCGACTTCATAACCGTTGACGGTCGCCGGCTTGCCTGCCGTGTCGAATGCCAGGCGATAGAGGACCGTGTGCGTCTTTCCATCGACCGGGACCCAGAGCACCGCCAGCTCCCACCAGCGCTGGTAGCGATGCATCGCTTCGTCGCGGACCGAATCCTTGATCGCCGCCGCGGTCGCAGCGTCGAACGGGGCGCCGTTGGTACGCCATTCGTCGGTGCGAAGATCCCAGTGAAACGTCGTTCGCGCCGGTCCGGCGACACAGACCTGCGGGGGAACGCAGTCGGTCTTCGCCGGCTCGAGCGCCATGCTGGAAAAGCGCGCCTGACGTTCCGGTGTATCGTAAACCGCCAGGCTCGCCGCCGGAATGAAGTACATCAGGAGGTTGAAGCTCAACCGGCTCAGTCCCGATCGGGAGAGATTCGCCGCGGCTTCCATCGCCAGTGATTGCGAGGCAGCGCGCGCGCGGGCCGCTGACGTCCGGTGCGAGAGATACGACTCGACCGCGAGCACGGCACTGCCGGCCAGCACGAGCAGCAGGACACCGACATGCAGCGCGAGGCGCCATCGGTCCCACCAGCTGATGACCTTCGGGACGGTCGGCGTTCCGCCACCTGTCGTTCCAGGAGTGGAGGGGGCACCCGGTCGGCCCAGCGAAGCGAATGGACGCATGCGTCAACTTTGGTAAAAGGCCGCCCGCTGGCAACTCCGGATGCGTCCCGCCGCGCCAGCAAGCGCGGAAACCCCGGCGTGGCTTCACGCCGGGGCTCCGCCACTAACCTACTGTGCCTGACAGGCGATGTTCCCGTTGCGCGCGGTCGATTCGTTGCCGGCGATCGGGAGGGCCTGGTTGAGTGGATCGGTCGGACCGCCATTCGGCGTGCCCGGTTGTTCGACGTAGGCCCGGGTGAGCAGCCCGTAGCGACGCAGGAAGCTCAGGTGCTGCCAGCCTTCGAAGATCAGTGAATAGCGGTACTCGTAGTTCAACGCGGCCAGTGCCTGGTCGCGCGTCGTGAAGACGGCAAACGGCGCGAGCCGGCCTTCTCCGACGTGCACAGCATTGACGTCAGCCGTCGCGCCGGGCAGGTCGTTCAAGCCGAGCTTCGCTTCGGCGCGGAGCAGGAACAGCTCCGCATTTCGCAGCTGCGCCATTGGCGTCGCGAGCTGATCGCCCTTTGTGTAGACGTAGGACTTGGTGAAGCTGTAGCCCTGCGCCTGCTGCGTCGCGGCGACGGTGTAGACGTTCGCCGCGCGCGCATCACCAGCCTGGTAGCCGTTCACGAAATTGTCGCTCAGCCCGAGCTTCACGTCGCCGCCGATCGGATTCGCATACGATTCGGGGGCGGCGGGATTGTACAGGTAGTACGGGCCTTCGGCGAGATAGGCGGCGTCCGGCGACGCCGGCGCACTCGCGAGCGCGATGTTCAGCGCGGCGAGCGCCGCGGTGAATCCCGCCGCTCCCGTCGGCGACTGGCGCCCGACGGCTCGCATGATCTCGATCTTCCCCTTCAATCCACGATTGAAGCGGATGATTCCCGCCCTGGTCGTGTAGTCGCCCTTGAGGTTGTAGCCCGCGGCGACAAAGGGCAGCGCGCTCGATGTTCCCGCCGCGGTGAGGTCAGCGTACCCCGAGTCGAGCAGCGCCGAGACGCTGGCCAATCCGCTCGGCTTGCAGAGGATCGGCGGCAGCACCGACGGGTCGCGCGCCAGGATCGCGAAACCAACCGAGTCGCGGGTCTCGGCGAGATGCACGTAGTTCAGTCCCTTCACCGAGTTGAAGAAGCCGCGGGTGATCGCCTTGTCTCCCGCGGACAGCGCCGCGAATGCGGGCTGGTCGTAGATGTTGGTGATCGCCCGGAGCGCGACGTACGTCCGCGCCCAGTCGGCGCCGCCGATGAACGACGTCGGGTCCGGGGTGGTGACGAAGAATTCCTGGGTCAGGCGGTTGTCGTTGGGATCGAGCCTGAGCGCGTCGCGCGCCTGGATCGCCCCGAATGAGAAGTAGGTCGTGACCGCGACCCCCGCTGCCGCCCGCGTCTGGCCTAACGCTCCGGAGGCGAGCGTCTGCAGCGCCTGTGGCGACCCGGCGACGACGTTGTCGGTACTGCGTGTCAGCGGGTTGTCTCCGCAGCCGGCGAGCGCGACGAGCGCTGCGGCAGCTGCATGAATTATTTTGCGCATTGGGTTGGCTGCTCGCGCGTTAGAAGTTGGCATTGAAGGAGAGGTAGACGGCGCGGCTCGCCGGGAACGGCGCCACGTCCTGGAATCGGCCGACCGCGCCGTTGCTGAAGTTCGAGACTTCGGGGTCGTAGCCGGAGTAGCGGGTCCACGTCTTGAGGTTGCGACCGCTGAGCTCGAGGCGCGCATCCTTCGCGGCGCCGCGCGTCAGCATGTTGACCCACCGGCTGTTCACCGAATACGCGAGCGTCAACTCACGCAGCTTCATGAACGTCGCCCGCTCGACGTAGGTCGGACGCCCGGCGGCGAAGCCCGTCGCACGCGCGTTTGCGACCGCCGTGTCGGCGAGTGCGCCACCGGGAATGTTCGAGTCGAAGTAGCTGTTCGTCAGGTTCGCGACCCAGCCACCCTTGTGCCAATCGAGATTGGCCGACATCCGGAATGGCCCGACCGTCACCTCATTGTTGAAGCCCATCTGGAAGTCCGGCTCGGCCGCGCCAAGGAACACCTCGCGGCGGGTGCCGTTCGGATTGCGACCGTCGAAGACGGCGACCACACCGTTAGGCTGTCCGACCACGACCTTGGCCACCGCGTAGCGCTGGCTGAAGCCGTTGCCAGCGATGAAGCCTGGCACTGGCAGCGACGTGACGAGACTCTTGTTCGCCGAATACGTCGTCGCCGACGTCCACTGCACGAGGTCCGACTGCACGGGAATCAGCTTGACGCTCACCTCGGTACCGGTGTTGCGGAGCGCCCCGCCATTGATCGTTTGCGTGGTGAAGCCGGTCGTCGGCGCGCGGTTCGCGAGCAGCACGAGGTCGGTGGTGGTCTTCCGATACATCGTGAACTCGAGACCGGCGCGGCCGCTGAAGAAGTCTGCATCGAGGCCGCCTTCGGTCTCCGCGGTCACTTCCGGCCGGATGTTGCTGAGACCGACGATCGCAGATGGACGGAGCCCGTTCACGCCCGCGTACGGCACCGCGGTGAGGAAGGTGTACTTGTAGTTCTCGGGAACGCGGTTGCCCGCGCGTCCATAGGCCGCGCGGATCTTCAGGTTGTCGACACGCGGAATCGCGTACGGAACCCGATACGACGCCGCGAACTTCGGGAAGCTGTAGAACTTTGTCGCGTTGCCGTTCGTACTCGCCCGCTCGGCGTTCACCGCGGCGGTCAGCAGCAGCGTTTCGTCGAAGGCGAGGAATTCTTCCTGCGCGTAATACGACAGGGTCTTGGTGAGCGCCTGCCCGTTGGCCGATGCCGTCTGCGTTCCGGTCGCGAAGTTGGTGATTCCGGGAAAGAGACCCTGGCCGAGATTGGTGACGAAATCAGCCTGCGCCCGCTCCTGCCGCACCCCCGTCGACGTGGTCGCCGTGAACGGCGCGAGCGTCAGGCGGTGGGTCAGCGAGAGATTGACGTTCGCGTTCTGCACCGTCGTCTTCGAGTTGACGACGGTTCCCGGGAATGGCGAGACCGAGCCTGACTGCTCGACGTAGGTGTTCGGCGGCGAGTAGACGCGTGCGTCGTCGGTGTAGGTATCGACGCCGCCGAGAGCCTGCAGCTCGAGCGACTGATGCTCCGACGTCAGCACCTGGAGGTTGCCCTGCAGGCTGCCGAGCGCGCGATACACGTTCTCGGGAGTGCGAACCTGCGCTGCTTCCTGGAGCACGTTGCCGCCGTTGCCGATCCACGGATTGCGGGCGTAGTCACCCGTCACCGGGTCCTTGCGCGAGAAATCGAAGAAGGTCGGCGTCGCCGAGATGATCGCGATCGGACTGATCGACGCGTTGTCGTTGCCCGAGATTCCGCGCTCGGTGAGTGTGTGGAGGATTTCGGATGACCCGCGCAACACGAGGCGCGAGCCGAGTGTCTGCGTGAGGTTGGCGCGGAGCGACTGCTTGTCGAAGCCGGTGTTCTGCATCAGCCCCTGGTCGCGCTTGGCCGACGCGGCGAGGAAATAGGTCGCGCTGGACGCCCCGCCGCGAAGCGACGCAGAGGTCTCGTACGACGGACCGTCGCCGTTGAACAGCTGCTTCTGCGGATCTGTGCAGCCGGCGTAGGGATTCTGCGCGAAGTACTGCGCCGAGGTAAAACGGAACTGCGCCGCATTGGCGTCGATGTAGCTCGCTGCCTCCGACTGGGAGAAGCAGCGCAGGTCGTAGCCCTTCGCCAGCGACTGCGTCCCGACGCGCTGCGTGAAGGAGATCGACGGCTTTCCAGCCTTGCCCTGCTTGGTGGTGATGATGATGACGCCGTTGGCACCCTTCGATCCGTAGATCGCGCCAGCCGATGGTCCCTTGAGAATCTCGATCGACTCGATGTCGTTCGGATTGAGGTCGGCGATGCGGTTTACCTGCTGGTCCTGAACCGACACGATGCCCGCGCCCTGCTGCCCGACGCTGCCGGCACCGGCCAGCGCGGCAGGCGTAGCCGCGCCGGCAGCGGTGATCGCGTTCAGGCCGTTAGGGTAGGCATCGTTGTTGGCGATGACGCCATCGATCACGTACAGCGGCTGGAACTGGCCGTTGACCGTGTTCGTGCCGCGGATGAGCACCTGTGTTCCCCCACCCGGGGCGCCGGAGTTCTGCGAGATGACCGCGCCGGCAACCTTGCCCTGCAGCGCATTGTCGAGCGTGGCGGCGGGGACGCGGTTCACCTGCTCACCCGACACCACCGCGACGGCGTTCGCGGCGTTGCGGCTCGAAATATTCGTCGCCTGCCCCGTCACGACCTGCGTCTCCAGTTGCAGGATGTCCTGCTGGAGCGGGACGCTGACGTCGGTCTGCGATTGCTCGACCGGCACCAGGCGCGCCTTGAACCCGATGCGGCGGACGCGGAGCGTGGCCGTGCCGAACTGCGGCGCGAGCACGCTGAAGCGGCCGTCCTCGCCGGTCTGCACGCCGTAGCTCGTGCCGGCGACCTGGACGGTCGCCGCCGCGAGTGGCTGCGACGAGCCTTGTTCGGTCACCTGACCGCTGATCCTGCGCGTCGATGTCGCCTGGGCGGCGGCCAGCGTCGGCAGGGCACCGAGCAGCAGCCCGGTGATGATGCGTTGTGACAAGCGCATGTGCACTCGCCCTCCTCTGAGGATGGTCGAATGCGCGCGTCTGCCGGATGCTGGCGCGCGCGGTCGGACGTCCTGCAAAGCTGTCACCGACGCCGCCCGCCATTGGTCAACCTTTCGTCAAGGCCGGGTGCCTCGAGACAAAAAAAAACGGCGCGAGCGTTAGGCAGCTCGCGCCGTGTCTGGAGACGGCGGACGGACCGTCGGCGCGGTCAGGCCGAGCGCGACTCGCTCGCCATCCGCACGTTAGGCAGGTGGGCGTCGGCTCCCATCCCCATCGCCAGCCGATAGCCGGTGCGGCGGACGGTGATGATCAGCTGCGGGTCGGCGGCGTCGGCCTCGAGCTTCTTGCGGAGCTCGAGTATGTGGGTGTCGACCGTCCGGCTGACAACCTCGTGCCGGTAGCCCCACACTTCCTTGAGGATGTCGCCGCGCGAGAGCACCTCGCCCTGGCGCGCCGCGAGCGCGACGAGCAGGTCGAACTGCTTCGGCGCGAGCATGACCGGCCGGCCGCCGCGGCGGACGACGCGCTGGCGGAGATTGATCTCGACGTCGGGGCCGACCCGTACGATGCCGTCCTGCGCCCACGACGGATCGACCTGGTGTTTTCCCCGGCGGAGCAGCGCACCGACGCGCGCGAGCAGCTCCATCAGCGAGAACGGCTTGGTGACGTAGTCGTCGGCCCCGGTGCGGAAGCCGAGGATCTTGTCGGCCTCCTCGGTGCGCGCGCTGAGGATGAGCACCGGCATCAGTCCGCCTGCATCGCGCAGCGCGCGGAGCACGCGGTATCCGTCGATGTCGGGGAGCATCAGGTCGAGGATCAGCAGATCGGGAATTCCCGACCGGGCGAAGGCGAGACCAGCGACACCTTCGTGATCGACGCGGACACGGTAGCCTTCGATCTCGAGGACATTCCTGATCCCGATCGCGAAGCTCTTGTTGTCCTCGATGATCTGGATGAGCCTTGGTGTCTCCATGGGGCGACCGCTGGTCGAGGGGGGACGCGACTGCTCTGGTCGAAACGCTGACCGTGCTGACCCTAGTGTGACACCTCGGACGGCGGAGGGGATGGGTACACGCCCTGAGTTTACTCAAACTTGACTATTGTCAGGGAACGATGTGGACACCCAGAAACAGCGAAACCCACCCCGAAAGGCCGGGGTGGGCTCGAAAAGTGGCCGACGTTCTCGCCGTCAAGCAAACGTTCAGGAGTTGCCCCTCTAGGGCTCGAACCTAGACTCTCCTCATCCAGAGTGAGGCGTGTTGCCAGTTACACCAAGGGGCAGCATGACTTGCACATGGCGACCCCTGACTCTCAGAGGGGTCGGAACGCGCCGCCGCCCTCGCGGACGGACCGGAAAACTATATGGCGCGACCCCCTCCGGCAACCCCGGCGCCCCGCGGCGCGTTCGGTGGTGCAGGGGGAATCGCACCCGGGGCACGAGGCATCGACCAACTGCTACGTTGCTTCCCTTCCCGCTCAGTCGACGGCGCAGCATTCTCCTGCAGTGACAGCAATTCTCTCCTCGATGTACACTCGGCGCGGCCGCGTTTGGCGCCTGGCCGCAGCGGCCGCAGCAATCGCCGCCTTCAACGCAGCGGGTGCCTGCGCCCCGGCCGCTGCCGAGCCGCTTGGCGACTCGCCGTCGGTTGCGCGCGCCAATACGCATGACTTCTTCGGCGCGCTTGCGGCCCGACTCGGCCCGCTGACCCGTTCCGACCGGCTGAAGATGATCCGCCCGCGCTACGTGCGGGGCTCGCTCATTCCGTCGCGGGTCTATGACGACACGGCGGTCTGGACAGCGAGCGCGGGCGCGACGCGAACGGTCGTCATCGCCGGTGGGCCGGCGCCCGACTACCGCTACCTGCTCGACGTGCGCGCCGAGGCAGCGACGCCACGACATGTGGGCGATTCGCGCCACATCATGCACCTCCGCGCACTGGGCAAAAGCGCCTACGAATGGCGCTCGATCGACGAGCTCGCGGTCGGCGGCGCGACCCCGGCGGGGCTCGACGCGATGCGACAGCGGCTGCTCGCATCGGCCGAGGGACGCTCGGGCGCGGAGCTCCGCGCGCTCTGGCAGCACGGGCTGCCGCGCACGACCAGCGCGTTAGGCAGGCTCTTCGCAGTCGACACGGTGACCACGGTCGTGCTCCCCGACCGCTCGACCGCCGTCAACGTGGTCATCTCGATCGACCCGAGGCGGGTCGCGAACGACCTCCCTGACTTCGGGAAGTGGGTCGACAAGAACATCGGCACGTCGCGTTACCGGATGCGACTCGAGGATCACCATGGCGTCCCGTATGGCGTCGTCGCGTTAGGCGATCGCTCGGTGCGCATCCGCCTCCGGACGCGCGACGGCATCCTCCAGCCGCTGGCCGGCCCGCTCCGTGCCGGGGCCGTCGATTCGCTCCGGATGCGCGTCGACCTGAGCATGAAGAGCATGATGTTCACCGTCGGCGCGAACAACCTGCTCGTCGACCTCGTTCCGATCCGCACCACCACGGAGCGCGGCTATACCCTCCACTATCGCCACGAGCCGGATTGGCGATTCCCCTTTGCCGTCGAGCACCTGATGCGCGACGCGCTCCGCCGGCCGTTCGCGGGCGAGGGCACCTCGACGCGAATCGTCGCGCGCACCGAGCCGGATGGACATACGTTGATTGCCCGGGACTTCCGGATGGAAGTCCAGGAGAGCGGCATCGTCCGCTGGCTGTCCTCCCTCGGGAACGCGGCGATGAGCGACGTGACCACGCGGGTCGAGCAGCAGAAGGATCGCTTCGTCGCCGATGCGCTTGCTGCGTTCGGTGCCGACCTCGCCGCCCAGATTGGAGAGACCGATGCCGGACCCGGAACCGCGCGTTAGGCAGCCGATGCTCGTCCCGCCGAACGACTCGCTCTCGACGAGCGACGTCGCGACGGCGTTGCGCGATGCGCTGCATGGCACCGGACAGTTCGCCGATGCGCGGCGGGTGCTCGACGCGCTCGACTGGCGTGTCGCCGGCGAGAAGCCGGCCGGGGCCGAGCACTCGATCCGGCGGATCACCGCGCATCTGGTGTTCTGGCAGGACCTCTACCTCGAGCGCCTCGCCGGCGCTGAGCGTCCGTCGCCGCCACACGATGCGGCGGGCTGGCCTGGCAGCGATGCCCCCCGCGACGAGCGCGAGTGGAAGGCGCTCGTCGCACGGTTCGCCGATGGCCTGGCGCGCGCCGCCGCCGCGGTCGACGCCGCGCCGTTAGGCACCAACCTGCCACGATGGGGGGGCCGCACCCGGTTCGCCGGCCTGAACGGACTCGCCATTCACAACGCCTACCACCTCGGTCAGGCGGTGCAGCTGCGAAAGATCCTCGGGTCCTGGCCTCCACCCGGCGGCGGCGACAGCTGGTGAGCCGGACGGATTAAACGAGGAAGCAGCGCCAACCCATGGGTCGGCGCTGCTTGTTTCTACCGGGATGCAGGATCACCGGAGCCGTGCCACGCGCGCTGTCATTGGAACCCTAATGTCCTACCGAACAGCGGCGGGCAACCATCAGCCTGTAAGGCCAAAATTATGCCAGCCAAAAACATCTGAAAAAATCATGGAGCTGAGGGGGATCGAACCCCTGACCTCTGCCTTGCGAAGGCAGCGCTCTCCCAGCTGAGCTACAGCCCCTCGTACCGCACCGTTGGGCGTAGCCGAACATGGCGACTCAGGCGCGGGAAGCACAGCGGCCCCGCGTGGGCGGGGCCGCCAGTGCAACAAAGTAGCGGTGCCTCCCATCCGAGTCAAGGACGCAACAACGTGCGCCAGGTAACACAAAGGTCCTGATTCTCGGGAGCGGATGCGGACTCTGCTTTATGTGTGGCTTGAATCTTGACCAGAAGTCACACGCTGGAACGCTCTGCTCAATTTACACGTTACAGGCTTCATGCATCCACTTGGATCCCCGTACGTACGCGACCAGCTCGCGCAGCGATGTGCTCGCCTGAACGAGATGCGGCTCGTCCCGGAGGGCGAGTGCGTGCTCTATCTCATGACGAGTACCCAGCGCATCCATGAGAACTGGGGGCTCCGATACGCGACGATCGAAGCCGACCGCCTGAACCGGCCGCTCCTGATCATCCACGAGCTCGACTGCGACTACGAACACGCGTCGGATCGCATGCACACCTTCGCGCTTCAGGGAGCGCGAGATGTCGCGCGCGACGCGGCAGCCATGGGATACACCTTCCGCTTCCTGCTGCACCCGCGGCGCGGACAGCATACCCCGACCGTCGAGCGGCTGGCCGCGAGAGCCTGCCTGATCGTGGCCGATGCGTATCCAACTGGTGGCGCCGCACAGCGAACCGCACGCCTCGCCGCAGCCGCTCCATGTCGCGTCGTCGCGGTCGATTCGGTCGGTGTCATTCCGGCCGCGATGCTGCCGCGTGAAGAGTATGCGGCGCGTACGATCCGCCCGAAGCTCGCCAAGCTGCGTGACATTGCGCTCGAGCCCGTGCTCGATCGGGCACCGCGCCGCGAATTTCCCGCGGCGTTGCTGGCCAGCTTCGCGATCGATTCAGTGGACATCGGCCGCGCCAACATCGCCGCGCTCGTCGCGCAGTGCGAGGTGGATCGCGACGTGCGCCCCGTCCCGATCGAGGGAGGCAACCGGGCCGGCCTTGCGCGCCTGGCTCGATTCGTTGAGAACGGACTGCAGCAATACAGCACCCGGCGCATCGATCCAGCGGACCCCGACGGCTCGAGCCGGCTCTCACCCTACCTCAGGTACGGGCAGATCAGCGCCGCTGAGGTCGCACGTGCGGCACTGAAAGACGCGCCTGCCGCCGAGTCGGCCGCGTTTCTCGACGAGATGATCACCTGGCGCGAGCTGTCGCTCAATTTCTGCCTTCACAACGCGGCTCATGCGACGCTCGACGCGCTGCCGGCGTGGGTGCACCGCTCGATGGCCGAGCACGAGAGCGACCCGCGCGACACGGTCTACACGCGAGCACAGCTCGCCGATGCCGCGACCGGCGAGCCACTCTGGAACGCCGGCCAGCGCGAGCTGCTCGCAACGGGACAGATGCACAACGCCGTCCGCATGCTCTGGGGAAAGTCGGTGTTGCTCTGGACAGAGCGATACGCGGATGCGCTGTCGCACCTCATCTGGCTCAACGACCGCTACGCACTCGACGGGCGCGATCCGAACAGCTACTCGAACATTCTGTGGTGCTTCGGGAAGTTCGATCGCCCGTTTGCAACGCGGAAAATCTGGGGTACGATCCGACCCATGTCGCTCAACCGCGCGCGCGGAAAGTTCAACGTGGATGCGTACGTGTCGCGCTGGAGCGCCAGCCAGGTCGAGATCTTCGCGGTTCCCGCAGCGCGCGCAGTCAGCCGCGCCATAACGGGCCTTCCTCGGCGCGCGGCGCGCGCGGAGCAGTTGATGAGTGACTGACCGGCGTGGCGGACATTATCTTGTCCGCCATGTCAGGCCTGGTTCCCGCCGATCGAGTACGCGAAGCCGCTGCGCGCCTGCGCGGAGTCGTGCGGAGGACGCCGCTCCGCTACTCGCCCGAGCTCTCACGTATCGCTGGGGTCGAGTGCTGGCTCAAGCTCGAGTGCGAGCAGCACACAGGTTCCTTCAAGCTCCGCGGTGCGTACAACGCGTTGGCACTCATTCCGCCGGCCCTGCGGCCGCGTGGAGTCGTCGCATCGTCGGCGGGTAACCACGGCCTCGGTGTCGCGTACGCGGCCCGAGCGTTCGGGATCCCGGCGACCATCTTCGTTCCATCGACGGCGCCCGCGGTAAAACGCGATGGCATCGCCAGTTTCGGCGCGACGGTCGACGCCTCATCTCCCGACTACGACGCAGCGATGGCGGCGGCACTCGAGTATGCGGCGCGGAGAGGCGCGCTCTTCGTGAACCCCTGTGCCGGCGATGACCTTCTCGCCGGTCAGGGCACCGTCGCGATCGAGATCCTCGAGGATCTGGGCCGCCTCTCCTCTGTCGTGCTCCCCGTTGGCGGGGGTGGCCTCCTTGGCGGAATGGCGAGCTATATCCGGGTTGCCGCGCCGGCGGTGATAATCCTCGGCGCGCAGAGCGAGCGCACGGACGCGATGGCTCGGTCACTGGCCGCCGGCCGGCTCATCGACATCGGTCACGAGCCGACACTGGCCGAAGGACTCGCGGGCGCGATCGACGACGAGGGTCTGGCGATCGGGCGGGTGGCACTCGACGAGATTGCGGTGGTGAGCGAAGCGGCGGTCGGGTCGGCCATCGCCTGGCTCGCAGCGGAGGAGCGCCTGACGGTCGAGGGGTCGGGCGCAGTCGCCGTCGCCGCACTCCTCACCCGGGCGTTAGGCAGCGCGACCGGGCCGGTGGCGGTGGTGGTGAGCGGGGGGAACATCGATGCCGCGCGGCACGCCGGGATCATTGCGCGCGAGGGGGCGGTAAGCGGTAAGCAATAAGCAGCAAGCGGACGGCGTCGGGGTTGCGCCCCGTCAACGCCGTCCGCTGACCGCTAATCGCTTACAGCTTGTCGCTTACCGCCCTCTGCGGCCGACAGCTTGTCGCCAGGTCCGTTACTGCCGAGCCCCGACGTCGCGCGAGTCGCCGTTGTTGCTCCCACTGTTCGCACGATCGCGGTTCTGCGACGCGCGCGGTTGGTCCGCGGGGAACTCGTCGGCGCGGAGTTGATCGGTGCGGTCCTGATCCCCGAGTCGCGGTGACTGTGCGCGGCCCGTGTCGGCGCGGCCTTCCGTCGACCGATAGGTATCCGCGGCTCCGCCACGGGCCATCTCGCTCGCCGTACCGCGCGACGAATCGCCCCGCGGTGCATCGCCGCCCGACCGTGCTGCAGCTCCGCGGGCCGCGCCATTACGAGCGCTCGTCCCGCGAGCTTCTCCACCCTTCCGTCCAATCGCCGCCATGTGCTCGCGATTGCGGCTGACCGCTTCGCCACCCTTCCGTCCGGCCGCCCGCGCTTCGTTCGAATCGAACTCGTGGGCGGTGCCCTTCGCATGCGCGGCTCGCCCACCCTTGCTGGCGATTTCACGCTGCCGGGACTCGTCCATGGATGCGAATCCTCGCCGGCTCTTTCCTTCGCTGCGTTCTGCCATCACTCCTCCGACTGTTGGGGTCCGTCCAACCCCTCTCTGCTGCCGTCACTCCAGCGCATCCGGCGCGCCGTCTGACCGCCTTTCCGCGGCCGGCCTCCGTGTCAGCCGCGTATTCAGGCGTTTTGCAAGGGCTGGACCGGGCGGACCAGACGGGCTCGACAACCCTGCCCGTCAGACCCGCCGGGCTATATTCACGGCCATGTCGCTTTCGCTCCGTCTGCTCGGGACTTCGGCGTCCCGCCCAACCGTCGAACGTAACGTGTCCTCCGTCGCAATCGTGCGCGAGGGGGAGACGCTGCTGTTCGACTGCGGCGAGGGTACCCAGCGCCAGATGATGCGTTACGGCGTGGCATTTTCGCTCGAGGACATCTTCTTCACCCATTTCCACGCCGACCACCTGATCGGCCTGATCGGCCTCACCCGGACGATGGCGCTTCAGGGGCGCACCGAGCCGCTGCGGCTCTGGGGTCCGAAGGGGGCATCGCGGGTGCTTCGCGCCGCCGAACGCTTCGGCGCGGACCGGCTGACGTTCGAGGTGCCGATCACCGAGGTCGAGCCCGGGGTGCCGATCGCGCGGAATGGCTACGCGATCGTCCCGTATGGCGCCGACCACGGCGGGGCCAGCGCGTTAGGCTACGCCCTCATCGAGGAAGAGCGCCGCGGGCGGTTCAACCCGGATCTCGCGCGGAGCCTGGGCATCCCGGAAGGCCCGCTCTGGGGGCGGATCCACCGCGGCGAGGCGACGACGCTCGACGACGGCCGCGTGATCGAGGCGTCGGTGCTCGTGGGTGAGCGGCGCCGCGGGCGGCGCGTCGTCATCACCGGCGATACGCGACCGTCCGACCGGACCGTGGAGATTGCGCGCGACGCCGACATCCTCGTTCACGAAGCGACGTTTGGAGACGAGGACGCCGCGCGCGCGCTGGAGACGGGACATTCGACGGCCCGCGAAGCCGCGAGCGTCGCTGCGCGCGCAGGCGTCCGGCGCCTCCTGCTGACCCACTTCTCCGCGCGCTACTCCCGCGACCCC
>JANMAM010000085.1:0-3267 GCA_031359795.1 Gemmatimonadaceae bacterium | reverse complement strand
GGCAAACGTGGGGCCGCCGCCGCGGGGCGCGCCGCCCGCGCGAGACACCGGGTCTAGCCGCCCGCCGCCTGACGACAGTGGCCCCGCGGGCGTTGCGGGCTGGGCCTCTGTCTTTTCCTGCTACTTCTCTCGCCGCCGAATCAGAAGCCGACGCGGATCTGCGCCTGGATCTGGTAGTTCGACGAAATGTTGTTCGCGACGAACTTCTTGTACCGCGGGTTGAACCCAAAGATCGGCTGCGAGTTGACCAGCGTGCTCGCCGGGCTCCCCGTGCGGCCGACGTAATCGAGCAGGTTGTACAGCTGGAACGAGCCACCGCTCGGCTGCGCGCCCCAGTTCTTGTTGAGCAGGTTGAGGAAGTTGAAGACGTCCACCTGGAACGAGACGTTCTGCGCGGCGAACGTCGGAAGCGACTGCCGCGCTGAGACGTTGAGCCGGTTCGTCCACGGGTTTTCGCACTCGTTGCGCGGTACGATCTTGCCGCGGTTGTTCTTCAGGCAGGGCGTTGCCTCGATGAAGCGCTGGAACGCGCCCGCCATCTGTTGGGCCGTGTACGTGACCCCGCCGTAGACGCGCGTCGGAGTGAAGACGATCTCCGTCGGATCGAGCGCGTTGCGCGGAATGTAGAGGGGATCGTTGCCGCTGAAGCCCTCACCGTTGAGGTCCCCGTTGGCGGTGTAGTCGTACGGCGCACCCGACTCACCGAAGTAGATCAGCGAAAGGTCGGTCTTCGTCGGGAAGGAATAAGTGCCCTGCGCGACGATGCGGTGGCGCTGCTCGAAGATCGAGCGGGTCGCTTTCTGCGACAGCAGGTCGCCGGCCCACGGGCGGCCGAACTGGATCTGGGAAATCGCCGTGCTGGACGTCAGCGCCTGGACGTCATTCACGCGCGAGTACGTGTAAAACACCGAGCCTTCGTACCGGTCTGAATACTTGCGCTGCAGCCCGCCGGTGAGCTGGTAGGAGTAGTCACCCTTGCCGTTCGTCACATCGAAGACGCGGTCGCGGTTGGTCCGCGCACGAACCGGGTTGCCGGGTGTCAAGCCGTAAATCTTTCGGCCATACTGGTCCGTTCCCTGGATCCCCTTCAGCGCGAGGTTGCGATAGAAAAGGCTGTGGATGCCCCTCGTGAAGATCCCCTCGAAGGTGCCAACCCAGTGCTCGGCGAGCGACCGATCGTAGCCTAACGTCGTGCGCCAGTTCTGCGGGAACCGGAGGCTCGGGTCGAGCAGGTCAATCTCGCCGCCGAGTGCAGCCGACTGTCCGTTCGTGCACTGCTTGGGCGGGTTGGCCGTATTCGCGGTGCTGAACAGCGGTACACCCTGCGCCGAGCCGCACGTCAGCTGCGCGAACCCGCTGCCGCCGGAGTTCTGGAACGCGTTCGACAGCCAGACGAAGGCGGGCCGGCCCGAGAACAGGCCGCTTCCGCCGCGAAGCTGGTTGCGATCGTCGCCCGTGACGTTCCAGTTGAATCCGAAGCGCGGTGAAAACTGCAGATTTCCCGAGGGGATGGTGGAGGTGTTGCGGCCCACGGAGTCGAGCACCGACCTCGTGAATGGTGGCTTGTCCTTGAAGATCGGAACGTCCATGCGCAGTCCGTAGGTGATGTTCACCCGGCTCGTGGCCGCCCACTCATCCTGGATGTAGCCGCTGTAGGCCGCCGCATGGAAGCGCACTGCGCCGTCGGTGCCCGCGAACGGCACACCCACCTGGTAGGTGCGAGCAAGGCCCGCGCGCAACGAGTCGACCGTGCCGAACGTCCAGAACCCATAAGAGTTCTGGCCGAACAGGTTGCGCACCTTGTAGAACTGGTTCTGCGAGCCGACGGTGACGCGGTGCGCACCAAAGGGCATCGTGAAATTGTCGGTTACCTCGACCATGTCCTGATCGAGCTCGTTCCCCTGCGACGACCGCTCCGACCCGGAGATGAGTGTGTAACCAGGAACGATGACGTTGACCTGCGGCGTCTGCGTGACTTGCGGCGCGCGACGATCGCGGATCGAGGTGCGGTTGACGAGCAACTCGTTGTATCCGCCGTTCGCGAAATTGCTGCGCAGCTGGATCACACTCGCATTCTTCGTCGACTTGAACGCATACGCGTTGTTCGAGAGACGGAAGCTCGACGCGCTACGGCTGAAGTTGTCGTCCATCGCGAAGCCGTAGTTGTGGCGAACAACGAGTGAGTTGTTCCACGGCAGGTTGAAGTCGAGACGGCCGAAGACGTTCTGCAGCGGGTTCTCATTGTTCACGAGACCGGCGCCGCCAGTCGGCAGATTGCGCGCGGCCAGCAACGTGTTCACCGAGTCGACCGTGGTTTGCTTCAGGTTCGTCGTCGGCAGCCCGACGTAGTCGCCGCTTGCCGGCAGCTTGCGAACCTGCCACTCGGGATTGAAGAAGAAGAAGATCTTGTCCTTGATGATCGGGCCGCCGACCGAGAAGCCATACTGGCTCTGCTCGTACTTCGTGATGTACGGCTGCGAGCGCGTAAAGCCCTGGTTGCGCGTGACGCCGATCAGCGAGCCGTGGAACTCGTTCGTGCCGCTCTTCGTGACCGCATTGATCAGCGCGCCGGCGAAGTTGCCCTGGCGCACGTCGAAGGGTGCGAGCAGCACCTGGTACTCCTTCACCGACTCGATGCCGATCGACTTGCCCTGCGCCTGACCGCCCGGCTGTCCCGTCGACCCGAGTCCGAAGAGGTCGGATTCGCTCGCGCCGTCGATCTGGATGCTGTTGTAGCGGTTGTTCGCGCCGCCGCCCGAGAGACCCGGTCCGGCCGAGGAGATCTGCGGCGTGAGCGCGGCGAAGTCGATGAAGTTCCGGTTCAGCGTCGGCAGCCGGCGCAGCAGCGTGTCACTGATCGTCGTCGTGACGCTGGTGCGCGTCGGGCTGATCAGCGCGTCGCGCGTCGCAACCGTTGTCACTTCGCCGAGAACAGTCGCCTGCGTGGCGAGCGCGAAGTCGGCGCGGGTCGTTTGGCCGAGCCTGACGAGCACCCCCTGCCGTCCCAGCGAGGCGTAGCCGATGCGGCGAACGGTGACGGTGTACCCGCTCCCAACCTCGAGCCCGGGGATGCTGTAGCGACCGGCCGCCGTGCTCCGAACCCCGCGCGTGAAGCCAGTGGCGGGGTTGAGGACCTGGACCTGCGCGTCTTCGATCGGCTGACCCTGATCCCCGGTGATCGTGCCACCGATCGTGCCGGTCGTTGACTGGGCGGCGAGCGAATGAGGAGCCAGCCCCGCCGCGCCCAGGAACAGGACAGCGAGGAGT
>JANMAM010000024.1:0-13668 GCA_031359795.1 Gemmatimonadaceae bacterium | reverse complement strand
GAAGATCCTGCTGGCGGACGGCACTCTTTCTTGCCTTGGGCGCGACGACCCGGCTCGGCGCGCAGGGCAGCCCCGACGTCACTACCGAATTCCTTCAGTCTCGAGGGCAGACGCTCGTCGAGATGGCGAAGATGCCGCTCGACCGCGAGAGCAAGCTCGGCGCATTCTACGGCTTCACCGGCCGCGTCCAGCCCGTCCCGGGTCCCGAGGTGACGCTCCATCTCATCCATTCGAGCGCTCAATGGGCGTACGCCTACGACCACGCCGTGGTGCTGGTCCTCGACGACGAGAGCCGCGTGCCGCTCCCTCGGGCGCGACGCTCGTCCCAGGTCGGCGAGGGCTACAGGCTCGAGCAGATCATGATGCCGCTGTCGCGTGAGCAGGCGGCACAGATCGCCCAGGCCGGCAAGGTCGAGATGAAGGTCGGACCCCGCGCTTTCGTCTGGAGCGATACGCTGCAGCGCGCGTTCCGGCAGATCGTCGCGTCAGCGGGTGGCAGCGCGCGGTAGGCGGCTGCCCCCGAGGTTCCCCGACTACAGCCGCGCGCTACTTTCTGATCGACTTCGGCATCGTGAGCGTCGCAACAACGCCGGCGTGATCGGAGGGCCAGAGTCCGCTCGCCGTGCGGTCGCCTGGCTCCTCACCGACGACTACCGCATGCACGCCACCGACGATCCCCGCGTTAGGCGACGCACCGAGCCCGTAGCGCGCGAGCACGAGGTCGATGCGCGTCCGCAATTGCGGATCCGTGAAGAAGCCATCGGGCAGTGACGACGTGTACCCTGGATCGCGCGGATGGGCGTCACTCCACGCGTCGGCGAAGCCCTGGCCAGTGAGCAGCCGATACGTCGCTGTTTGCGATCCGTCCGCGGCGGAGTTGCAATCGCAGACGAGTACGATCGGATCCGACTCGGCGGCGAGCTCGGCGAGAAGTTCGGTCGCCTGCGCGACCTGGATCGCAGGCGACCCGTCGGTCTCGAGATGCGTATTGGCGAAACGGAAGGTGACACCACCGACGGTCGCGAGGGTGGAAGTCCAGCCGCGGGGAGACGGAATGGTCGCCGCTCCGGCGGTGTAGGTCACGCGTGCGACATAGACGCCGCTCCGTCCATCGCTTGTCGGAACGTCGCAGCGCGCGAGGATGACGTCGCGATCCGTGTAGCGGATGTCGATGAACTTGAGCGGGTTCACCGACACGATCCCCGGCAGCTCGACGTCGGTCAGCAGGTTGGAGCTCACGACGTTGTAGCATTGACCGCGCGCGGCAAGTGCGGCCTGCAGCGTCGCCAGGTAGTCGAGCGCCACGACAGTCGCCGGCGTGCGCCCGCCGAACGCCGCGTCGCCGCTGGGGTCGATGCGATAGAGCGGAACTTCCTGCAGCCCGACCAGCTGGGGCGAGGCGGCGGCGATCTCGCCGGCGATGCTGCCCGCACGCTCCGGGAAGTTCATCAGCTGGATGTGCTGCCATGCCTGCGTGACGCGGATGGGGATCCCACGCGGGTCGCCGTTGACGACGGCGAAGATATCGGCGCCGAGGTAGAGATTGCGCGTCATGACGGTAACGCCTCGGGCACCGCCGTTAGGCAGGGCAGCGCCCGAGGTCTCGCTGGCCGAGATGTCGCTCGCGCGGGTGACTGGCGCGGGCGTTGGCCCGGTGGCGTCGGCGCAGCCGGCGAGAGCCAGGGTGACGAGTGCGGCGGCGAGATGTCTTGTCATCGTCTGTTGTCCGGTTGGGGGGAAGCCCGGCGTCAAACGGCGTCGGTCGAATCAAGCGCTGGCTTTGAACCTACGCATTTTTTCTTCTCGCGCGAGAGGGGAGCACCGCGCCACCGAAACGAGCGTTCACGCCGTCCTCCCGTACGACGCTACAGGAGATTTCTATCCGCGGCGTTGACCCTCCCCGTATATTCTGCATGAATCGGCCACTGGGCGAGACGCCCGTCGCCAACACCATGGCTAGCAATGCACGGACTGATCGTCAATCAACTGCGCCATTTCGTCGTCGAGACTCATGGCCGGGAGGCGTGGGCGCGGATCAACGAGTCGGCGCATGTCACCCTTGGGGATCGGCCTCCGATCGACCGCGTCTATGATGACGCCGACGTCATCGCGGTGGTCGTCACGGCCGCGACGCTCACCCACACCGAGCCTCAGGCGCTGCTCGAGGCGTTCGGCGCGTTCCTCGCGCCTACTCTGCTCCGCGTCTACGCTCCGCTCATCGATTCACGATGGCGCACGCTCGACGTCGTCGAACACACCGAGGAGCACATCCACACCGCGGTGCGGCTGCGCGACCCGACCGCCGGACCCCCATACCTCACCGCGAAGCGCACGGCGCCTGACCGGGTGGTCGTGCACTACACTTCGCCACGGCGGCTCTGCGGGGTTGCCGAAGGAATCGTCCGCGGCATCGCGACTCATTTCGGCGAGCAGGTAACCGTCAGGCAAAGCCGGTGCATGCTCCGCGGCGACGCCGAATGCGAGATCGTGGTCAGCGCGGCGGCGCAAACCGCCTAACGCGCGCCGCCGTCAGCGGGCCGGCACCGTCAGTCTGACGCCGGTTACCGTGGTCGCGCTCGGGACCCGGCTCGGGGTGATGTACGGGCTGTCGACGTTGGTGAGCTCGACGCGGATCGTGTGACCCGCCGGTGCGAGCCAATAGTTGCCGTAGGTGAGAACGGTGACGTCCACGTCGCGGAGTGGTACTGTCGGAGCGCGGCTCTCGAGGGCGTGCGTGCCGCGGGTGATCAACTGCTCGTTTCCCACGGCATCGACGTCGAAGATGCGAACGTCGAGTTGCACGCGGTACGACGTCGTGAATGCGTGGAACGAGACCGCCGGCTGCCCCGCGATGACGAGATCGCCCCCGCCGCTGAGCGTCGTGACCGGGACATCGTAGGTCGCGAGGCTGCCCGGCACGACCGCCGACGGCGGCGGGACGTAGCCGGGGATGAAGGTCAGCTCACGGGCGCCCTCCATCACCAGTGGATCCCAGAAGAATCCGCTGAGGGGATCGGTGAGCGGGTTGACCAGCACCGCCGGCAGCGCGTCGAAGCTGGTCGCGGTCGTCCGCGTCGACAGCTCGGCCAGCGTCGGCACGAAGAGGACGTTGTTCGGGTCGAATGCTTCGTCGCGCGGCCGGGTCAGTGCCGCGTACACGCCGTTAGGCGGGGGGGCGCCCTCGCCCTTCAGGTAGTACGCCAGCCAGTTCCTGATCAGGCCCAGGGCGTAGTCCACCTCGCCGGTCTTGTTGCTGGCCCTCGGGTGGCCGATGTCGCCGAGGTAGAGCGCGACTGGGTAGCCGGGATTTTCGCTCCGCAGCGCAAGGAGCATCCGCTTCGCTTCCGCCAGCGGGAAGAGATCGTCGGTGAACCCCTGGGCCATGAACACCGGCACCGGATTCCTGCCGATGTCCTTCCAGAAATTCTTCTGCCACCAGATCGACCGATAGCCAGCGAGTCCGTCGACGATGCTGCTGAACACCGGATCGGCATCGTTAGGCTCGGCGGCGTTCAACCAGGCGTGCCAGCCGACGAAGTATTCCGGATAGTTCGGGTAGGGCCGGTCCGGGTTGCGCCGGATGCCTGACGCGTACAGTCCGTTGACGAAGCTGAGCTTCAGTCCGCCGGGGTGATCGATGGACTCGCGCTCGCGCCCGTTCGGAACGAGCGAGTAGAGCAGATCGCTCCAGGCGGCGATCGGGACGACGGTCCGGATACGCACCATGTTTCCAGCCGGCGTCGCGAACGTCGGCGCCGTCAGCGCCAGCCATGAGTGGCCGCCACCATAGGATGCGCCGGCCACGGCAACGGCGTCGGCATCGAGGCCGAGGTCCGGGATGTCAACGACCTGCGCGATCATGCTGCGAAGGTCGCCGATCTCGGCGTTCAGGTCGGCCATGTTCACCTGCCCCCACGAGTCGCCGAAGCCACGCGTCGAATAGCGCAGCACGGCGAAGCCAGCATCGAGCAATGGCTGTGACAGGTTCCCTGAGCTCGACTTGCTGCCCGCGTAGCCGTGAACGAGCACGACGAGCGGAACCGGGGCTGGTGCGCCGGTCGGGATCTGCACCGTGACATCGAGCCGTGCCCGGTCCACCGCGCTGGCGAGGAAGCCCGTGCACTCCCGCGTCGTGCCGGTGGTCGTGCACGACAGGCCGGGCGTTGTGACCCCCTCGCCGGTGAACAATCCGACGCGATACGAATCGGGGCCGAAGTGTTGCTGTCGCGGCGGCCCTTCGTCCGCCGCCCGCGCCGCGTATACCCCGGGCGGCGTTGCCGGCACGGGTCCGACCGCTGGATCGGAGCAGGCGGCAATGAAAACGAGAACGAGCGGGATGATCAGGTGGCGATGCACAGGATGCCTCCCAGGACAGCAATCTCAATCGTATTTATTCGCTTCGGGAGCAAAAAGCATGCACTCCGACCGCCGCTGCCGTTCCGTGACGCAGCATGGTTGGTGCTCCATCGGCTGGCCGAGTCGAAGGCATCAACGAGAAGATTTTGCGGCGTCGCCGCCGGCGCGACAGACGCGCTCGGGGTGGCCGGCGTGCTCGCGGGGACGTTCGTTGACCCGCAAGTCATCGCAAGCAGGGTGAGCAAGGCGCGACGACAATACGCTGCGAAAGCACGCATGGCTCTTGCCCTCCAGCACCGTTGGACGAACGCCGTTCAGCGCGCACCGGCGATGAACCGCGGCGCCGAACGTCAACGGCCGGACAATGCGTCGGTCGGGCGGGCCTCGACATACGTCGCGCGACGTAAAAGCGTCACTGTTCGCGCGCGGGCACTGGGATCGAGAAACGGGCACACACGTCAACACAATTCAGCCCGGATCCGCGGCAGTCGATCGACCGTTGCAGGCGTCCTCTCGTGTAACGCTGCAGGAAAATCGGATATGCGTTGAACACGATGTTCCCGAGAAGCAGATACATGGCCAGCCCGCGATCGCCACTGCGACTCGCTATGTAGATGCTCGGGAGCGACATCAGCATCGCGGCACAGTGCTGCCGCTCGGTCGCGCAACGCTGATCGCTCCACGCGATCAGCTGCGTACGGGTCGGGAATGACCCACGGCGCTCGGCTGGGCGCAGCCAGCGGCTGAGTATGGGGCCGTCGAGCACGCAGCTGCGGAAGAAGCGCACGCCCACATAGCGATACAGTCGGCCCTGCGCTTCCCAACCGCGAAACTCGTAGTAGCTGGTTGGCAGCCGCCAGGCGGCCGATGCTCCAAGGAGCGTGAGCACGATGGCAATCTCTGCCCGGTGCATCTCCAAAGGATCGCTCGTGCGGTAGGCCGCAGCGAGGCAATACATGATCGGTGCTAACCAGGCCGCAGCCAGCAGCGCGCCGCCAGCGAGGACGACGCGGCGATTGGCGGACGCCGCGATCACCTGCACTTTCTTTTGGTCTGACGGCGCTTGGACAGAAAAGCCACTCTCAGTCGTGCTTCGGGGGCGCGGTGTGTTCGCCAGAATCTAGGCAACTGGAGTGGCCGAGCTCAATAGTCGCGCGAGCAGTTCTTGCTGCGCCGGACAGCCGGGCTGTCGAGCGCTCGAGCTGACGACGCATCTTTACAGATCACACGCATACCCGCAACTATGAGCAGCCGTCAGCAGCGTCCACTCCTTCTCCCGGGACTCATTCAGCCATGACCATCGATCGCCGCAATTTCCTGGCAGCGTCGGCCTCGGCGGTGGTACTGGGGCAGCTCGACCGCCTGCCAGTGCTTCCCGACGAGCCGTCCGAGTCGGGTGAGCCACCCGAGATCAGCCGTGACGTCGCCGGCGACTCGATCGCCGTATACACCACCGCGGACAAGACCGAGTATCGCCTAACGGCGACCGAGAGCCTGATGTTCAAGAAGGTCGGTCAGCCGCTCGAGACCCAACTCTGCGTCTTCGTCGACCCATCGAAGCGGGCGCAGACGATGCTCGGCATCGGCGGCGCCCTGACGGATGCGTCGGCCGAGGTGTTCGCGAAGCTGTCGGCGGAGAAGCAGCGCGAGTTCCTGGACGCCTGCTTCGACCCGAAGAAAGGTATCGGCTACACCATCGGACGAACCAACATCCACAGCTGCGATTTTTCGTCGGCGAGCTACACCTATGTAGACGACGGCGACAAGGCGCTGCGCACCTTCAGCGTCGCGCACGACCGCCAGTTCCGCATTCCATTCATCAAGCAGGCGATCGCGAGCGCCGGCGGAAAGCTCACGCTCTTCGCCAGCCCGTGGAGCCCGCCCGCCTTCATGAAGACGAACGGCGAGATGCTCCATGGCGGAAAGCTCAAGCCGGAGTTCGCACAGGCCTGGGCCAACTACTACACGAAGTTCATCAAGGCCTACGAAAAGGAAGGCATTCCGATCTGGGGCATCAGCATCCAGAACGAGCCGATGGCGACGCAGACCTGGGAGTCCTGCGTCTATTCGGCCGAAGAGGAGCGGGACTTCCTGAAGAACTTCCTCGGGCCGACGATGAAGCGGGAAGCGTTAGGCGATCGGAAGATCATTGCCTGGGATCATAACCGCGACCTGATCTATCAGCGCGTCAGCACCATCCTCAGCGATCCCGCCGCCGCGAAGTACGTATGGGGGATCGGCTTCCACTGGTACGAGCCTTGGAGTGGCGGCGAGATGATGTTCGACAACGTCAGGCTCGTCCACGAGACGTTCCCCGACAAGAAGCTGCTCTTCACCGAAGGAACGGTGGACAGCTTCAAGCCCGCTGACATCGGCAGCTGGCGGCTCGGCGAATATTATGGGCGCTCGATGATCAACGACTTCAACGATGGCGCGGTCGGCTGGTGCGACTGGAATGTGCTGCTCGACGAGCAGGGTGGTCCGAATCACGTCGGCAACTTCTGCTTCGCGCCGATCCACGCCGATACGAACGCGGGGACACTCACCTACACGAACTCGTACTGGTACATCGGGCACTTCTCGAAGTTCATCAAGCCGGGGGCGCGGAAGATCGCGTGCAGCCCGAGCCGGAGCGCGTTGATTGCGACAGCGTTCGTGAATCCGGATGGAACGGTGGCAGTCGTCGTGATGAACAACGGCGATGCAAACGTGACGTACCATCTGTGGGTGAATGGGAACGCGGCGGAGGTGAACGCGTTGCCGCACTCGATCCAGACCCTGGTGTTCTAGTGCCGGAGTGACGCGGCCGTAGGGATTCACCCGACACAAGATCGGCATCGGCCTGACGCCGCCGCGCGCCGCCGTGGCTCAACTTGTAGACGCAGCCCATACGGTTCAATTGTGCCGTGACCCGCACGCCTGGGGACGGGCTTTCCACAATTGGAGCCTTGTCATGTCGCTACCGAATCACGCCGCGCCGATCGCGCAGGTTTCGCCCGCTCGTACATCGCTGCGCCTCCGTTCATTGGCGGCCGCGCTCGCTGGGCTCCTCGCGGTCGGTTGCATCGGTCGCACACTCGGCAACCAGGGTCTCGAGGCGATCCCGGCACCGGCCGACGTGGGCGGGGTCGGCAACATGATCGTGTCGCCGAGCGCGGCCGCGTTAGGCGAGCGCATCCTTCGCTTCGACAACCGCGGGACGACCAAGGCGCGCGCCGCCCGGCGCAAGGGCGCCGAAGCGACGATGGCGGCCGTGTGTGCAAGTCCCTATCGCAGCGGCGCCGAAGGACCAGCGGCGATCAACGGCGTCGTCACCGCGGCTCCCGATGAGGCGACGCACGACGCATCGGAATTCTGGTACGTCCAGTTCGTCTGCGTCCGCGATCAGCGTAACACGCCTGCCGGGGGCTGAAGCGCGGTCCAACCATTGCTACGTTGCCTCCTCGTTGATCCGGCGGCAACGGGACTGCGACTCTGGAGCTCACCAATGCATGTAGTGCGCGTCGTTCGATATCGCGATTCACTCTCCCGATCCGCGGCCCTGATGGCCGCGGTTCTGGTACTCGGCTCCTGCAACGATCGCGGTCCGGTGTCCCCCGGTCTCGACGACCCGTCACTCTCACGCGACAAGAAAGTCCCGGTCTTATCCACGGCTGACACGAGCATGATGGTCCGCACGCCCTCCGCGCCGCGCGGCGCACGGGGAGGTACCACGCTGCAGCTTGACGTCGTCATCCTGCGGAAGAACGGGAAGGAGAAGGACGCGGACAGGCACATCAACTGGCTGTCGAGCGACACCGTCAAGGCCACGGTCGACTCCACCGGGCTGGTGACCGCAGAGGACACCGGCAGCGTGATCATCGTCGCCGACTACAAGGATGGGTCATCGGCGGACAGCGTCAGCATCGACATCGTGCCCGTTCCGGTCGTGACTGTGACGGTCGCCGGCGCCGATTCGATCTCGATCGACGACACCGTTCGCTTCGTCGCGACGCCGCGTGATTCGGTGGGCGAGCCGCTCGAGGGTCGCACCATCGTATTCGCTTCGTCAGCGCCAGCCGTCGCGACCGTGTCGACTGACGGCGATGTGATCGCGCTGAGCGCCGGAACGACCGAGATCTCGGCGACCGTCGATGACATTGCCGGTGCGCGCGCGCTGCGCGTCTGGCCGCAGCCGGTGGCGACCGTGTCCGTCGATCCGCTCGAAGTCAATGTCCCGCAGTATCACAAGGTCCGATTCACCGCGATCGCGCGCGACCGCCGCGGAAAGGTGCTGAGCGGTCGCCCCACGACGTGGCGCTCGTCGGATCCGGCGATCTTCTACATCACCGCAAGCGGCGATACCGCGGCGGGCAGAGATCTCGGCGGCGCGGTCATAACGGCGACGGTCGAGGGAATCACCGGCGGCTCGGAGGTCACCGTCGGCAATCCGGTCGAAGCGCGCGCACTCTGGATCACCCGTTTCGAGTACACGACGGCGAGCGCGGTGGACTTCGCGAAGATCGCGACGATCATGGCGAAGGCGGCGAGCGCCAACTTCAACGTCGTCTATTTCCAGGCGCGGACGTCAGGCGACGCGCTCTACTTCTCCGACATCGAGCCATGCTCGCCGAGGATGTGCGGGAAGCTCGGCGGAGCGCGGCCGGCGCTGGACCCACTCGATGTCGCGCTGACAGAGGCCGCAAAGTACGGCATCGAGGTGCACGCGTGGCTCAATGCCTACACCGGATTCATCGCCGGGAGCACCACCGCCTGCAACCAGTTCATCGCGAGCACGCCGTCGAACTGGCTCAAGGCGCATCCGGAATGGAGCGTCAGCACGAAGAACTTCACGACTGGCGTTCTGACCCGGCAGGTGGACAACTGCCTGACGACGAGCGAGTACATGTGGGTTTCCCCTGGGGTTCCGCAGGTGCGGACACAGCTCGCCCAGGTCGCGGCGGACATCGTCAGGCGCTACGGGCCAAAGGGATTGAAGGGGATACATCTCGACCGCATTCGCTTCCCGTCGAACCAGGTAACCTACGATGCGGCCAGCCAGGAGGCCTTCAGGACGGCGACTGGCAGCTATCCGGCGTCGAATGCGCAGTCGAGCTGGCTGGACTTCCGGCGCGGATTCGTCAACCAGGGCGTGAAGGAAGTGTTCGATAGCGTGCAGCGCGTCGACCCGTCGCAGGTTCTCTCGGCTGCCGTCTTTCCCGCCTACAAGCCGAGGACCGGCTGGTCGGCGCAGTGGAGCTACACCGATCTTTTCCAGGATCCGCAGGCGTGGGCGCAGGGTGGCTATCTCGATGTCGAGGTGCCGATGAACTATCCGGCGACGTCGGCGTCCGCGTCGTGGACGGTGAAGGCGTACTGCAGCAATACCGACTGGGCCTGCGTGCTCGACGATCACATCGCGCGCATCGAAGCAGGCGCGAAGCGCCAGGTCTACGTTGGCGTCGGCGCGATCAAGGGATGGGTCGAGATGAGGAAGCAGATCGACATCGCCCACGATCGTTCGGCGACGGGGATGTCGGTGTACAGCTTCAGCCAGGTGGATGCGATTCCGAACGGCTGGGCGCAGCTGGCAGCGGGTCCGTTCAGGTACAGGGCGGCGATTCCGGCAATGGGATGGAAATGATGCGCGGTCGCCTAACGGTGACGCCGGAGTGCCTGCGCTGAGCGAGCGGTACCTGTCAGCGTTCAGTGGCCAACCCATTGCCGGACTGCCGATGCAAAGAACGATCACGCTTCTCGCCGTCTGCTCCGCCGCCGCATGCGTCGCGTCAGCACCCCCGCCTCGGGACGTGCGCGCCGAGCCGCCGGAGCCAACACTCGCCTCGGCGCCGGCGGCTCGCATCGGCGCGGACCTGAGCGGAGCCTGGGCCACGGGCAGCACCGATGAGCCGACCGTGAAACGAATCGTGGTTCACGAGCAATGCAACTACACTCCGTCGCGGTGGATCACCCAGCAGAACGGCGACACGTTGCGCGCCTGGAAATTTCCGGCGAGCCAGGCACAAGGCGTCCGATCAACCGACCCTGGCATCAGCAGTGTTCCGGCGATCGGGCGGTTCCATGGTTACGAGCTGATCATGGGCACTGCCGACGCACGCTATGTGCTGCACTACGACACGACGAGCGGCCATCTTCGCGGAACGTTCAACGGCACACCCTTCTGGGCGGTGCCGCTCGACATCGTGCGACCTGAGGTCTGCCTCCCCGTTCCGTAGGGAAAGCGTTAGTCGCAGAAGAACAGTTGACAACCAGCCCTATGTGTTATAGTTATGTATAACACCGCATCACCGAGCTACCCCTGACTGGCCAGCGGGGGTCCCGGGGCGGGTCGCAGTACTGCGGTCGCAGTACTCGCAGTACACCCCTCAGGATCTTCACCGGAGAACAATCATGCGCACTCCCAGGCACGCACGCGGCATCCTGCCGCTCATCGCGGTCGCCACCCTGTTCGCAGCGCCGCTCCTCGCGCAGACGCACGACCATCCCGCCGCCGCCGACACTGCCTCGGCCGAAACGAAAAAGGCCTTCGCGCTCATCAAGACATTGTCGGGACGGTGGCAGGGACCGTTCCTGAATCCGGAGACAGGGAAGCCGGTCACGATGGAGACGTCGATCCGCGTGACCTCGCGCGGGAACTCGGTCGTGCACGAGATGAAGGGCGCGGGAGATCCTGACGAGGGCACCAGGAAGGACCATCCCGTCACCATGATGTACATCGACGGCGCCAACCTGCTCCTCACCCACTACTGCGACGCCGGCAACCGGCCGCGGATGTCCGCCCGCATCTCGCCCGACGGCAAGCAGGTAGACTTCGACTTCCTCGACGTCGCGGGGCCGACCAGGTATGGTCACATGCAGCACGCGCGGTTCACCCTGGTCGACAGCACGCATCACACCGAGGAGTGGACCTGGGAGATGCCGACGGGCAAGACGGTCGGCGTGCAGATGGATCTTCACCGCGTCGAGACCGTCGCGACGGCGGCTCTCACCACGAAGTGAAAGGGACTGGAACAAGACGTGGACCGTGAGTGGAATGATGGACTTCCCATCTATCGGCAGCTGCGCGATCGAGTCATCGCGATGATGCTCGACGGCATCCTGAAGGAGGGCGATGCCCTTCCCTCGGTGCGCAACGTCGCGGCCGAGTATCGGATGAATCCACTGACGGTGATGAAGGCGTATCAGGCACTCGTCGACGAAGGTCTCGTCGAGACGCGTCGCGGGCGCGGCATGTTCATCAATGCCGGCGCCCGCGCGCTGCTCCTCAAGGGCGAGCGCAGGAAGTTCCTCGAGGAGGAGTGGCCGAGGATTCACGAAACGATCGAGCGTCTCGGGCTCGATGCGGACGAGCTGCTGCACAAGCGGCGCGGGCGGAAGACATGACGGCTGAGCGCGATGAGGTACCGGTCGTCGAGGCCAAGGCGCTCCGCAAGGCCTACGGCGGCAACGTTGCCCTCGATGGCATCGATCTCCGCATCGAGGCACAGCGCATCGTCGGCCTGATCGGGCCTAACGGTGCCGGCAAGACGACCGCGCTCAACGCGATACTCGGCCTCGTGCCCTTCGACGGCGAGCTCCGCGTGCTCGGCCGCAATCCCTGGGGCGACCGCGCGGCGCTGATGGAGGACGTCGCGTTCATTACGGACGTCGCCGTGCTGCCGCGCTGGATTCGGGTGTCGCAGCTGCTGGAGTATGTTGCCGCGGTGCACCCGCGGTTCGATCGCGCGCGGGCGGACGCGTTTCTCAAGCGGACGACCATCAAGCGCGCGAGCCAGGTGAAGGAGCTGTCGAAGGGGATGGTGGCGCAGCTGCATCTCGCGATCGTGATGGCGATCGACGCGAGGCTCCTCGTGCTCGACGAGCCGACGCTGGGCTTGGACATCCGCTTCCGCAAGCAGTTCTACGACACGCTGCTCGAAGATTTTGCCGAACGCGAACGCACGATCATCATCGCGACCCACGACGTGGAGGAGGTGGAGCACGTGCTGACCGACGTGATTTTCCTCGACCGCGGCCGGATCGCGCTCCAGGCAACGATGGACGAGGTCGAGTCGCGATACCGCGAGGTGCGGGTGCATCCCGACCGCCTCGCGGAGGCGCGCGCACTCGAGCCGATCCATGAGCGCGAGGCACTGGGCCAGCGCGTCATGCTGTTCGAGGGCGTCGCCCACGATCGCCTCACGGCGTTAGGCGACGTTCGCACCCCGAGCGTCGCGGACCTTTTCCTGGCGCAGGTCGGCGATGGCGCACCGGAGGCCGGATGATTCGCAGATTCCTGTGGGCGCTCAGGCGCGAGATGTGGGAGATTCGCTGGATCTGGCTCGCCCCGGCCGGCATCGCGGTGGTCCTGGTCATCGGCTTCGGCGCCTATGCGTTTCATCTTCCCGCACGAATGACGGCGGCCGCAGCGCTCGACGCGGCGCACCAGCGCCAGGCCCTGCTCGTACCATACGACCTCGTCGCCGGGTTCTTCATGGTGGTGGGCCTGCTCGTCGCCGCGATCTACTGTGTGGACGCGCTCTACGGCGAGCGGCGCGACCGCAGCATCCTGCTCTGGAAGTCACTTCCCGTGTCGGACGCGATGACGGTGCTCGCCAAGCTCTCCATTCCGCTCCTCGTGCTCCCAGTGATCATCTGGGCGCTCACGGTCGCGGTGCAGGTGACGATGCTGCTGACGAGCACCGCCATCCTCGCTGCCAACGGTCAGAGCGCGGCGCCCCTCTGGTCGCAGATTCATCTCGTATCGAACTCGATGGGGTTGCTCTACCACCTGGTGGCGCTGCACGGCATCGCGCAGGCGCCACTCTACGCGTGGCTGCTGCTCGTCTCGGCGTGGGCGACGCGCGCACCGCTCGCCTGGGCGATCCTGCCACCGGTCGCGATCGGATTCCTCGAGCGGGTGGTGTTCGGAACGACGCGCTTCGCGGAGCTGGTGCTGTCAGGGTTCAGCGGCGGATCGAGCGGCGCGATGAAAGCGCCGGCGGGTGCGACGCTGATGGACACGATGAACGCGGTGCCGGTGACGCGGATGATCGTGGAGCCGGGGTTGTGGATCGGGTTCGCGGTGGCAGGCGTGTTCCTCATCGGGGCCGTCAGGCTGAGGCGGAGCGCGCAGCCGATTTGAGTTGCGAGGGCGCGGCCCGTCATCTCGGTCCGTACACGACGACCTGATTCGAGAACGTCGCCAGATAGACGCGGCCGTTGGCGATGGTCGGCGCCGAGAACTTGGCGTAGTACCCTGCATTGTCGCGGGCCGCATTCTGGCGATTGTTCCAGAGCTCCTTTGTGACGTCGGCGGCATCGAATGCTCGC
>JANMAM010000219.1:0-2942 GCA_031359795.1 Gemmatimonadaceae bacterium | reverse complement strand
CGGGGAGGTTGAGGAGGGCCGGGGCGAGGGTGACGGTGGCGTAGGCGGGCGTGTGGGCCCGCCCCGAGCGCGCCCGCCGGAAGCCGGCGGGCGCGGTTTTTTTGACGTTGCCACAAGTTTGTAACAGGTGCTGCAACAACGAGTTGCGCCAGATGCGATAAGCGCCTGAGCGCGAGAGCGGCATGTGCGTTCGCAGGCACTGATCTTGCTTGTTTGACGGGGCAATTGTTGCCCCCCTCCTGTACGCACGTGAAATAAGTGCAACACGCATCGATAAAACTCTCGGTTCTGGCATTCGCCACGAGCCTATTTGCGTCCCTCGCGTTGACATACCTGGTCCGCGAGCGTGCGACGCGCGCAGGGATGTTCGACCCCACGGACCATCGCAAGCTGCACACGCGGCAGATCCCGCGTGTCGGTGGCATTGCGATTTTCCTGTCGGTCGCGGTCGCGCTGGCGGTGCTCGCGCTGCGCGGGGGTTTTGAGGGCGTAGGGCTTGTCGGATCCAAGCTCGCCGTGATCGTGATCGGCGGAGCGGCGACGTTCCTGCTCGGGTTGTACGACGACCTGCGGCAGCTGCGGGCGCGATACAAGTTCGCGATTCAGATCGGCATTGCGATCGCGATCTTCGCCGCCGGCGTGCGCATCGACACGATCGCCCTGCCGCTGATCGGGCAGATCGGGTTCGGGCCGGCGATGTCGTTGTTCTTCACGATTTTCTGGTTCGTCGGACTGACCAACGCCTTCAACCTGATCGATGGTCTCGACGGGCTCGCGTCGGGCGCGGCGATGTTCGCGTTGACGACGATGTTCGTGGTCGCGACGATCAACGGGCAAGCTGGCGCGGCGTTCGTGACGCTGGCGCTGGCCGGTGCGACGCTCGGATTCCTTCGCTACAACTTTCACCCGGCGTCGATTTTCCTCGGCGACTCGGGCTCGCTGTTCCTCGGCTTCATGCTGGCCGGAATGGGCGCGATCAGCTCGCAGAAAGGCTCGACGGTCGTCGCGATCGCGATCCCTCTCGTTTCGCTCGGACTTCCGGTGCTCGACACCTCGCTGGCGATCATTCGCCGCTTCCTTCGCGGGCAACCGATCTTTAGCGCCGACCGGGGGCACATCCATCATCGACTGCTGAGTCTCGGGCATTCGCCGGCCAAAGTCGCGCTGTTCATGTACGCGGGGTGCGCCGTCCTCGCGTTAGGCGGGATGCTGCTGGTCAATCAATCCGGCTACGTTGCGATCGTGCTTGCGGTGGTGGGGCTCGGCGCGGGTTTCGTCGTGCAGCGGCTCCGCTACTACGAGTTCGAGGAGCTGGGCCGGCTGTTGCGGAAGGGTGTTCAGCAGCGGCACGTGATCGGAAAGGGAGTCCGGATGCGAGAAGCGGGCGTGCGAATCAGGCGGCAGCGCGACCTCGAGCGAGTATTCGACATCCTCGAGACGAGCTTTGCGGCTGACGATTTTCAGCGGGCCGAGGTGCGCCTGCGCCCGTCGTTCGTTCGCACAGCCAGTGTCGGGACGCTCGACGATCGGCGGCTGGAGGACGACATCGCGGTCTGGTCCTGGAACCGCGGCGAGCACGAGGATCCAACACTGTGGGAGATCAAGCTGCCGCTGATCGAAGGCGATCACCGCATCGGCTCACTGGTTCTGTGGAAGGACGGCGCGGGAAACGAGACGGCGCTGTCGCACATGCACACGATCGCTGGGGAGCTTCGTTCATCGGTGCAGGCCAAGATTGTACAGCTGTGGCCGGGCGTGGTCGTGCAGGAGCGGTCGTGGCAGTCAGGCAGTGGCGGCGGAGGTGAGATTCTCAAGCCGTTCGCGACTGCCGACGAAACGCACCGTCGGCGAGAGGACGTCGTGAAGGTGCCGCTGTCGGCGTCGCAGCGCAGCACGGAGCACGGGCGAGCGACGCGCGCGTCCTGACCGCGCCACCGTCCACCTGCGCGAAATCGTGGGGGGCTGAGGTCTTGGGATGACGGACAGCCGCTCCACTCAGCCCGGCAGTTTCGTGCCCGGACTCGTCTCCGTGATAATGGCGGCGCGGGATGCTGCACCCTGGATCGGCGACGCGCTGGAAAGCATTGCCGCGCAGCATCATCGATCGATCGAAGTTCTCGTGATCGATGACGGCTCGCGCGACGACACTGTACGAATCGCGGAACGGTTCGCGGACCGCCTAACGATCCAGATAATTTACGAGACCGGTCGCGGTCCCGCAGCGGCACGCAATCGCGGCCTCGACGCGGCCCGGGGAGAATTCCTCCAGTTTCTCGACGCGGACGACGCGATCGAGCCCCACAAGCTTTCAAGCCAGCTGACGGTCCTGCAGACCACTGACGCTTCCGCGGCTTGGGGGCCGTACCAGCGCGCGATCGACTCGGGGCAGGGACTCGCGACCGCTCCGCGGGTCGACGTGCATCCTCTCCTCGGCGACGACGTGGAAGCGGACCTGATTTCAGCCCATGGGTTCATCCCGCTCGCCGCGATGCTGATCAGGCGATCCGGATCTCTCGCCGCGGTAAGAATGCCCGCGCAGATGCGGGTGCTCGAAGACATACAATATCATTTTTCGCTCCTCGCGGCAGGTGCGCGGTATCGACAGCACGAGTGGATATCGGGGCTGGTGGTCCGTGAGCACTCCACACCGACGCGCGCGTCACGCGCCCCAGGGGTGGATTTCTGGCGTGCGTGTGTGGCGAACGCCGCCGACCGCGAACAGTCATGGCGCGCGGTTGGTTCGTTGACCGAGCACCGCGCCCGGATTCTCGCATCCATTTATGTGTACGCGGCACGCGAGCTCGCATCGTCGGCGCCGGAGGCATCGCGTGACGCGACCCTGCGTGCGATGCATGTAGACCGACGGTACTACGACTTCGTGTCACCGCGCTTGCGCTTCCTCTCGCGGATTTTTGGTCTTTACCGGGTGGAGCGGCTCGCCG
>JANMAM010000029.1:0-4927 GCA_031359795.1 Gemmatimonadaceae bacterium | reverse complement strand
CGAGGACGCGCAACGCCGTCGTGCCGATCGATCCCGTGCTTCCGAGGATCGCGATACCGCGCGGCATCATCGAAGCGCTGGGAGGAGCAGCCAGTCGAAGGCGAGGTAGGAGACCGGCAGCACGAAGAAGAGACTGTCGAGGCGATCGAGCACCCCGCCGTGCCCGGGCAACAGGTGCGAGCTGTCCTTCACGCCGCTCTCACGCTTGATGAGCGACTCGGCGAGATCACCGAGCTGCGCAGCGACGCTGATGATCGCGCCGAACAGCAGCGCGCCGGTCGCGGCCAGCGCGGGGACGAGCGGCCGCAACGCGAGCGATGCATTGGGGACGAGCACCCAGCGCTGGTAGGCCCAGGCAACGACCATGCAAAGCACGAGTGCGCCGACCGCGCCGGCGATCGTCTTGCCCGGGCTCACCGCCGGGATGAGCTTCCGCTTCCCTAACGCGCGGCCGACGAAGTAGGCGCCGATGTCGCTCGTCCAGGTGAGGATCAGGGGCAGCGCGAGCAGTGCCGCGCCCGCGGTTCGCCCGACGGCGTACGGATGATAGCGAAGCAGGTAGCCGTAGCCGAGGGTCGCGCCGGTGTAGGCCACGCCGAAGGTCGTGACGGCCACCGCCCCTAACGGTTTCCCGCCCGGCCACCGCCGCCAGATCGACACGGCGAACAGCACGAGCGTGCCGACCAGCGCGATCGTCGCCAGGTTGCCGGTGAACACCCCCAGCCGCTGCGCATGCAGTGCGATCGGGACGAGGCCGGCCAGCGCAGCACCGGCGCCGACGAACGGCTCCATCCCCGCGGCGCGCGCGATCCCGAAATATTCGTTGGCGGCGAGCGCCGCCGCCACCGCGAGCAACGAGGCCAGCGCCCAGTCACCGTACCAGATCGCGCCTAACGCGACCGGGATGGCGACGAGCGAAAAGAGAACCCGCCGCGTCAGCTCCGACACGCTATGCCGAGACCCGCCCGAAGCGTCGCTCGCGTGCCTGGTAATCGACCACCGCCTCGAACAGCTGGTGGCGGCCGAAGTCCGGCCAGAGCACCGGCGAGATGAACAGCTCCGTGTAGGCCAGTTGCCAGAGCATGAAATTCGAGATCCGCTGCTCGCCCGACGTCCGGATCAACAGGTCCGGATCGGGGCAGCCGGCGGTGAACAACCGCTTCTCGAATTCCTCCTCGGTGACCTCGGCCGCAGAGAGGCGTCCCGCGGCCACGTCCGCGGCGATCGACTGCGCGGCGCGCAGGATTTCGGCCCGGCTCCCGTACGAAATAAAGAGGTTGAGCGTGAGCTTGTCGTTGTGCGCCGTCTGCGACATGACCCGATCGACCGCGGCGGCGGCGGGCGGCGTCAGTCGCTCGAGCTCCCCGAGCATCCGCACCCGCACTCCTTTCTCCTCGAGCTCGTCGGCCTCACGGCCGATGTATTCCTCGAGGAGCGACATCAGCGCCGACACTTCCGTCATCGGCCGCTGCCAGTTCTCCTGCGAGAACGCGAAGAGCGACAGCACCTCGATTCCCGCCTCGATCGCCCCCTCGACCACCTCGCGGACCGACTTCATCCCGCTCCGATGCCCGAACGGGCGTGGCATCAGCCGCTCGCGCGCCCACCGCCCGTTGCCATCCATGATGATGGCCACGTGGCGGGGAACCGCGCCGTTCAGACGGACGCGCGAGAGCAGATCGGCGGTGGTCATCGGCAGCGTCAGGCGGTTGGCCTCAGACCTCCATGATTTCTGCTTCCTTCGCCTTGATCAACTCGTCGATCTTCTTGATCGCCTCGTCGTGCACCTTCTGGATGTCCTTCTCGAAGTGCTTCTTGTCGTCTTCGGGAATGCCATCCTGCTTCTTCACCTTGTCGCGCGCCTCGGTCCGCGCGTGCCTGACGGCGACCCGGCCTTCTTCGGCGAACTTGTGGACGATCTTCACCAGATCCTTGCGCCGCTGCTCATTCATCGAGGGGAGCGGGACGCGGATCACCGTCCCCTGCACGGCCGGGTCGAGCCCGAGATCGGATTCGCGGATCGCCTTCTCGACCGCCTTGATCTGTCCCTTGTCGAAGGGAGTGACCATCAGCATCCGCGGCTCCGGCGCCGAGACGCTGGCGCACTGGTTGAGCGGAAGCTGCTGTCCGTACATCTCGACGCGCACCGAGTCGAGCATCGATGGCGATGCCTTGCCCGAGCGGACGCCGGCGAATTCCTTGCGGGTGTTGTCGAGGGCGCGGTCCATGGCGGTCCGCGCGCTGCTGAGAATCGGAGTGGTTGCGCTCATCTGACGAGTGTGCCCACGCGCTCGCCGCGGGTCGCGGCTGCAACGGCGCCCTGGGTATGGATGTTCAAAACGATCAGCGGAAGCTTGTTCTCGCTGCAGAGCGTGATCGCCGTCTGGTCCATCACGCCGAGCTGGTCGAGAATCACGTCGCGATAGCCGATCTCGGGATAGAACTTCGCCGACGAGTCCTTCTTCGGATCCGCCGAGTACACGCCATCGACGCTCGTTGCCTTGATGACGACGTCCGCCTTCATCTGGATCGCCCGCAGCACCGCCGCGGTGTCGGTGGAAAAGTACGGGTTCCCGGTGCCTGCGGCAAAGATCACCGTCCGCCCCTTCTCGAAGTGCCGCAGCGCGCGCCGGCGGATGTAGGGCTCAGCCAGCTCCTCCATGCGGATCGCCGTCATCAGCCGGGTGTCGACCCCTTCGCGCTCAAGGACATCCTGCATCGCGAGCCCGTTGACGACGGTGCCGAGCATGCCCATGTAGTCGGCACTGACGCGATCCATACCGACCTTGGCCAGCTGCGCGCCACGGACGATGTTGCCGCCTCCGACCACCAGACCGACGCTCACGCCCTGTTCGACGACGACTTTGATTTCACCGGCCAATCGCTTGATCACGTCGAAGTCGAACCCGAACCCCTTCGCTCCGGCGAGTGCCTCGCCGGAGAGCTTCAGCAGGATTCGCTTGTAGCGGAGCTCGGCCACGTGGTTCCTTACTCCTGACCCATCTGGAAGCGCGCGAAGCGCCGGATCTTCAGCCCCGGCCCCGCCGCGGCGACGATGTCGCGAATGGTCTTCGAATCGTCGCGTACCCACGGCTGATCGACGAGCGTCACTTCCTTGTAGAACTTCTCGATTCGGCCGCCGACCATCTTCTCGATGATGTTCGCCGGCTTGCCGCTCTCGGCCGCCTGTTCGGTGAAGATGCGCCGCTCGCGGTCGACCAGCTCCTTCGGCACGTCGTCGCGGTCGACCGCGGCCGGCACCGTCGGCACGCCCGCCGCGATGTGCTCCGCCACCGTGCGCGCGAGCTGCTGCACCGCGTCGCCGCTGCCACCGACGACGTCGACGAGTACGGCGACCTTGCCGTTATGATGGACGTAGCTGCCTAACGCTCCATCGGTCGTGAACCGGGCGTAGCGGCGAATCACCAGGTTTTCGCCGATCGTGCCCGACAGCTCCTTGATCGCGGCATCGACCGTCGAGCCGCCCATCTGCTTGCCGAGGAGCGGGGCGCCGTCGGCGTTGCTCACGACCTCGTTGGTGCCGCCGTCGGCGACCAGGGTGTCCGCGATCCGCTCGACGAGCTTTCCGAAGCTCTCGTTGCGCGAGACGAAATCCGTCTCCGAGTTGACCTCGACCAGGGCAGCGCTCTTTCCATCCGGGCTGACGCGGCTGACGATCCTGCCTTCGCTCGCCGCGCGGCCGGCACGCTTCTCGGCCTTGGCGATCCCCTTCTTCCGCAGGAGCTCGATCGCCAGGTCCATGTTCCCCTTGGTCTCCTCGAGCGCCTTCTTGCAATCCATCATGCCTGCGCCGGTGCGCTGACGCAGCTCCGACACGTCCTTCGCGGTGTACGTCGTGGTGGTCGTCATCTCTTCTCGTCCTTCTCGAAACGCTGTGTCGTGGAAACGCCGCCGACCGAGCGGCCGGCGGCGTACGAATTCTACATCAAGTCCGGTGCGAGGACAGGGCGCCCTGTCCGGCGTGCAGCGCCCTGTTCGCCCTAGACCGCGTCAGGCTCGCCCTCGTCCCCGCCCTCGGCTGCTTCCGTGGCCTCGCCGGCCTCGGAGCCGTCACCTTCGCCACCCTTGCGCAGCGCGGCAATCGCCTCGGGCTTGGCCCGCCGCCGACGGGGACGACGACGGCGCTTCTCCTTGTCGTCACCGGCGGCCGCTTCCATGCCGCGGTCGCTGCTGTAGGTGCTCTCCTCGCCCTCTTCAACCGATGCGCGGGCCGGGGCTTCACGGCGCGCTTCCTCGATCGTGTCCGCGATGGTCTTCGCGATCAGCTCGACCGAGCGAATTGCATCGTCGTTGCCGGCGATCGGAACGGTGATCAGGTCCGGGTCGGCGTTGGTGTCGACGACCGCGACCATCGGGATACCGAGCTTGTTCGCCTCGGAGACCGCGATGCGCTCCTTCTTCGAATCGACGACGAAGATCAGCCCCGGCAGGCGAGCCATGTTGCCGATTCCGCTGAAGTACTTGGAGAGCTTGTCGCGCTCGCGCGCCATCATCAGCTGCTCTTTCTTCGTGTAGTTCGAGAACCCGCCGCCCTCTTCACCGCCGGCCTCGAGCTCCTTGAGGCGGCGGAGCTGCTTCTTGACGGTGTTGAAGTTGGTGAGCATGCCGCCCAGCCAGCGCTCGGTGACGTACATCGCGCCGCAGCGCTCGGCCTCGGTGCGAACCAGCCCGGCCAGCTGCCGCTTGGTGCAGACGAACAGCACGTTCTCGCCGCGGAGGATGACCTCACGCACGAGCTTCTGGGCGAGATCGACCTGGCGCAGCGTCTTCTGCAGGTCGATGATGTGGATTCCGTTGCGCTCCGCGAAGATGAACTGGCGCATCTTCGGGTTCCAGCGACGGGTCTGGTGTCCGAAATGGACACCCGCGGCGAGCAGCTGCTCGAGGGTAATGCTGGCCATGCGAA
>JANMAM010000120.1:0-3008 GCA_031359795.1 Gemmatimonadaceae bacterium | reverse complement strand
TGCCGCTCGTGGCGGGCGGACGTCTACTATGACGTTTCCGGACGAGGCTGTCAAGCAACACGAGTCATGACGTATTGCGTGATTTGCAGGCGGCTCGCATAGTCGGAGCTGCCGCACTTAGGCGGTCCTCAGCTGGAGTAGAAAGCGCTGAGCGGCGTTGTTGCCTTGACCACGGTCCCGACGACCCTGCGGTCGTGGCTTCTCTTGCCCCGACGGCCATGCATGCCATGATCGGATTCGCGGCGGTTGTCCTGGTCACGGCCTGCGCCCATCGCCCGGCGGTGTGCGCACCGCCGCCACCGATTGGAATGTGGACGCTCCGATCCATCGACGGCGCGCCGGTGCCACTGATCGTGCATCAATCCGGAGCGTACAAGCTCGAGATGCTCAGCGTTACGATGAACCTCGGTACCGATGGCCGATTCAACATCACATCGACCACCAGAGAGAGCATGACCGGTCACATGAGCGAGGAAATCGCCCCGGATTCAGGGACCTACGTACTTGCCGGCCCAAACGTGACGCTCCGCTTCCTGTCGGATGGAAAGACGACGACGGCGCTGCTGGACTGCCAGGCACTGACGATGAAGGAGCGTGGCAGCGCGTACGTCTTTTCGCGTTAGGCACGGCGGGAGCAACGCAAACGGGACGGCGGGATTTGAACCCGCGACCCCCTGAACCCCATCGACGTTAGGCAGGGATCGATCACGGCAACTTGACGGCTTTCATAGGAGAACCGGGCATCGGTGCCGGACTTCCAACGACAGAATGCCGAGAAATATCGGGGCAAACGGGTCACCAAACGGGTCACGCTTCTTTCTTGCCGAACCGCCGAGACGGGCCAACGGGTGACCGGACGCCTAACGGCCGTCGTCGCTGCAGTACGGATCGTAGGCGAGGTCCCACGGATTGCGCCCGCGGCGGGTGCGTCCCTGGAAGGCACCGCTGCGCTCACCTGAGCGGCGCCGCCATCGCTCAGTCGCGACCCATTTCAACCATCGTCACTGCGCGACGGTCTCGATCTCGACACGCGACGACTGGGCCGGCGTTCGCCAGATCCGATGCGTCTGCGCCCTGTAGTCGGACTCCTTCGCCAGAAAGATGTTCGGGACCCAGGTCTGCGGATTGCGATCGATGATCGGGAACCAGGTGCTCTGCACCTGCACCATGATCCGGTGGCCCTTCTGGAACCGGTAGCTCTGCGTGTGAAGGTCGATGGTAAACGGCGTCACCGCGTTAGGCACGAGGGCCACCGGCTTCTCGAACGATTTCCAGAAGCGGCCGCGGAATACGTCGTTGGCGACCATAAGTTGATAGCCCCCGAGCCTGAAGTCGGCATCGTACTTTTCCGGATAGACGTCGATCAGCTTGACGATCCAGTCGGCGTCGCGGCCAGTGGTGCTCGCGAACAATCGCGCGGTGATGTCGCCGGCAACGATCACGTCGGAGGCGAGGGGCTCGGTCTCCCAGCTCAGCACGTCAGGACGGCGTTGCACGAAGCGCTGATCCTCGAGGAGCCAGGTGTACCAGCCCGACCCTTTCGGATAGTACGTGGGCTCGATGGGACGCCGCCGGTAGGGGACGGGATTCGCAGGATCGCTGACGTAGCTGTCGTTGGAGCTCGTCTCGGCCGCGGTCGGGGGATCGAATGAGAGCTTTCCGCCCGCGTGGAAGTAGAGTGACCTGGTCGCCGCGTTTTTCGGCGGCCATGAGTCGAAGGTCCGCCACTTGTTGCTGCCGGACTCGAACACCGTCGCTTCGGGCTGGACCAGCGTGCCCTCGCCCTTGAGGTAATAGGCGAAAAACGGCGCCTCGATGTGCGCGCGGTAGTACTCGCCGGTCGCGGAACCGAAGTCGATCGCGCCAAGCTTCTGTCCGGGCCCGCCCTCCCATCCGCCGTGCTGCCACGGACCGACGACGAGAAAATTCTGATTCTGCCGGTCATGCGTCTCGAGCTCGCGGTAGATCGTGACCGGCCCGTAAAAGTCTTCCTGGTCCCACCATCCCGCGACGTTCAGCGTCGGGACGGTCACCCGTGTCAGGTACGGCTTCATCGCCTGCCGCTGCCAGAATGCGTCGTAGTTGGGGTGCTCGGCGAAGTCGGTCCACGTCGGGAGCTTCTTGTCCTTGAGCACCTTCGACTGGACGTTGGACAGCGGCCCAAGCGCGAGGTACCAGTCGTACGTGTCGTAGCGGTCGAAGTCAAAATCCGAATTCTCCTTCGACGCCTCGGTGAGGTAGGCGTACTCGAAACCGTAGCTCAATCGGAACGCACCGTTATGGTGAAAATCGTCGCCAAGGAACATGTCGGCGGGTGACGCCTGCGGGCTCACCGCGCGCAGCGCGGGATGTCCGCCGAGCATGCCCATCGCCGCCGTCCAGCCGTCGTAGCTGACGCCGAGCATTCCAACCCGACCGCTGTTCCGCGGCACGTTCTTCAAAAGCCACTCGATCGAATCGTTGGTGTCGGTTCCCTCATCGATGGCCGTCGCCGGTGAGTTCGCCGGAAGCGGCGGTCGCTGCATGACGAAGGTGCCTTCACTCTTGTACCTGCCGCGGATGTCCTGAAACACGAAGATGTAGCCCTCGCCGGCGAGGTCCGAGTACGGACCCGTGAGCATGCCACCTGCCTCGGCGACGCCGTACGGCGTTCGCTGGAGGAGAAAAGGCAACGCCTCAGTCGCGTTCTTCGGCGAAAATATCTCGACGTGCAGCTTCACACCGTCCCGCATCGGTATGTCGCCCGATGTCCGCTCGTACGTAGCCCGGTCGTATTTCGGTGACGCCACCGGCTGCTGAGCGTGCAACGCGGTCGTGCAGCAGAGCGCAGCCGTCGTCGAGAGGAAGCGCAGCGCGGCGGAAGCGTGTGCCATCATCGGTGCACCCTGTGAGTAGAATGTGTCCGAATACTGTGTCCCAGCGACGCAATGTTCAATCGCGGCCCGCGGGATTGCGTCGGTCTTGCACCTCGCGCTGGACTTTATTGTCGCGTCGAGGGAATTTGCTCT
>JANMAM010000190.1:0-13223 GCA_031359795.1 Gemmatimonadaceae bacterium | reverse complement strand
CCCCGACCCCTGGTCCCCGACCCCTGGTCCCCGACCCCTGGTCCCCGACCCCTGGTCCCCGACCCCTGGTCCCCGACCCCTGGTCCCCGACCCCTGGTCCCCGACCCCTGGCCCTGGTCCCTGGCCCTGGTCCCTGGCCCTGGTCCCTGGCCCCTGCCCGCCTAACGCGTGAGGTCGCCGCAGGCGACGTAGGTTCCCATGTTGGTCGGGGAGGCGTGGACGTTGATGTGATAGCGCTGGTCGCTGTTGAGCGTGACCGGGACGGTCGTCATCATCGAGGCGGTGCCGTCGCCGCTCGTGCCGAGCGCGGTGTACATCTGCATGTTGCCGACGATCGGAGCGTTGGTTTCGGCGCAGGTGCCGCTGTGAATGTGCCAGGGGTAGGTCGCGCCCGGTGTGCCGCCGGAGACCTGGATGTTGACCGTCTGCGAGCCGTTCATCGAGTGGACGGTTGCGGAGCCGTGGACGGTCGAGCCATTCAGTGCCGAGAGGTTGGCCGACCAGTGGGGCATGCTCGCCATGTCGACCGCGGCGCTCGGCGAGGGTGTCGTCGATGCGCCACCGGAGGAATAGCTGGGGCCGCAGGCGGCGACGAGGAGGGCGAGAGCAGGGAGAACGGGAGTCAGGCGCATGGTCGGGTCGGGTAGCGGTTGGGCGAACGCGCGGCGCGCGGTGAGGAGCCAGGCGCGATGATGAGGGGCAGGGTGCGGGCCAAGAGGCGGCTCGCAACTCGAATACGAGCGAATGCGGTTGAAGCCCGGAGCCGGCGCGGTTTATATTGTGAGACTACGGCCAGGTAGCTCAGTTGGTAGAGCAGCGGACTGAAAATCCGCGTGTCGGCGGTTCGATTCCGCCCCTGGCCACTGAAGCGGGACGACAACTGAGGTAAGCAAGGCGCGGCAGGTCGCGCGACCCCCGTGCGGGGGTTGTGCGGGCGTCGCCCCTGGACGCCGCGCCATCGTTTGCTGGAAAGCCGTTGCACGCCGGTATGGCCGCCCCGGCGGAATGCACGTGCGCGAACTTATCGACGGTCAGACTGCTCGTGTCCGGGAAGCCGTTCGTCATAGGCGTGGGGCACTCTACGTTGCGTATCGCCGCCTCCGACAACTGACGAAGCCCGAGGCTCGCAGGAGCAGCGCGCAGTGGCCGTGTCAACGCGGCTGTATGGGATTCCAACGAGCTACGTACTCGTGGATCCCGCCGGTTGACGTCAGTTGCCGCCGCTCTGTGCCGTCGACGTTCATGATGAAGAGATCCAGCGATCCACCAGCGCCGTCCGCGCTGAACACCAACCGCCGACTGTCAGGCGACCAAGCGGGGAAGCGATAGTTGTTCGTCACGTCCAGCCGGATAGCCTCCGTCAGCCCGGTCGGGTCGAATAAGCCGATTCCACCGTCGACCAGGTACGCCGCGATCGTGGAGCCATCGGACGCCCACGCCGCATCACCCACCCGCGCGTTGGTTGGGACTTGAACAGCATCGCCTCCGTCCACTGAAACAACGAACAGGTCGCCACTCGGCCGCGCAAAAGCGAATCGCCTGCTATCTGGCGCCCATGACGCAGGCGGGCCCGCGTGGCCGGAGGTTCGCCACCTGGTTGGGACTATTTCACGTGGACTGGCACCAGTCGTGTCGACGAGCATCGTGACACCGCTATCCGCTATCGCGGGCGCCCCGGTTGGCGGGTAGTTGTGCCAGTAGGCGATTACGCGGCCATCAGGAGACCAACGCGGGTAGTAGCAGTTCGCGAGGCACTGGGTGATTTGCGTGGCCAGCCTGGACCCGTCCAATGAGCCGGTGAAAATCTGGCTGCGTCCCTCGACGATTCGCTCGAAGGTGATTCTGCGGCCATCGGGAGCCCAGTCGGCCGCACCAGCATTCATAAGCGCAGATGGAGCGACAACACGCCTCCCGTCGATGCTGATCGCGGACAAGTCCTGCCTGAGACCGGTCGTTGAGGTCAGCAGAATCGGCGTGGCCGGAAGTGCAGGCTCGGATTCGCTTCGGCAGCCAGAAACCAAGGGGCCGACCGCAAGAAGTGCGAGGAACGATTGATATCGCGACATTCAAACACCCTGAGTCTCATCCGGACCAATGCTTCCAACCAGTGCAGCCCCAAACTACGCGCTGACGGACGAACGCTCATAACGGCGCGGTAACTATCGCCTAACGGCGAGACGCCTGCGACCTCCCACATGGTCGCGGCGACCGGCCGGGCCGTCAGGCATGGACCGTCAGCCTGTCGAGCCGGTTGCGCACTGACTGCTCCCGGTCGGCACACCTTCGGGACAGGCCGTGATCCGATATGGTCGCTTCGCCCGATCGAGCGTCACGGGCACCCATCCCCAGCCGTCCGGCCTGACGTTTACACCAAAGGCGTCTACAGGGGCGCCGTACACGAAGATCAGGACGACTCCCATGCGCCCAACGTTGGCTGAGTTGAGAAGCTGAACCTGCACCTTGCCGTCACACATGGTTGGCCCGCAAGCGGTGTCGCCGTAACTGAGGTTCGCAACATGCACGTTCGGATCAGGGGTGTTCGTCAGTCCGCTGCACGCGGCAAGACCCACGACCGCGAGGACTGTTGCAAATCGATGACGCATGAGGCTTGTCAGTGGTGTGGAGCGGGTCGGCGATCGAGCAGTACACGCTCGAGCGGGAGAGGCCCGGTGCCGAATGCGCATCGATCCGACAATCGCGATGCGGGCGGACTAGCGCGTCCTTGGATCGCGTTTCAGATGCAAGTAAACGCGCCGATGTTCGACTACGGTGACGGTACAATCACGCCGTAGGTATTCGGCCCGGTATCGAGCGGCCCGCCGACCCAGACCCGTGCGCCGATCATCGCGCGGAGCGCCGGGGGAGGGTTGCCGAGATCGACTCGGCCCCTGGCGGCCTGCAGCGCCAGCCGCCTGCCGTCGCGCAGCACGACCCCATCGGTTACCGGTGCCCCATCGATGCGCAGCACGGCGAAGTTCGCAACGCGGAACCGCGTGCCGTCACGCGAGCCCCGGACGACGATCTCGGCGCCTCCGAGACGCGAGATCGCGGAGGAATCGGCGGGCGTTGCCGAAAGCGTTAGGCTGAGCGTCGCCGAGCCAGTGCGCGCACCGTCGCCGGTGCGCAACGTCAGGCGTTTTTCGAACGACGTTCCGGTAACGGAGACGACGCCGACCAGCGAATCCGGCGTCGTGGCCTGTGCGGTGTCGCCCTTCTGACCCCGATGACAGCCCGCCAGGCCCCAGTGTGCGGAGAGAAACAGCGCACCGGCGGCGAGCAGGGGACGAACGATCACTGTGTTCTCAACAGCATCAAGTCCACCGATGCCGGGATCGGTTGACCCGAGGACGACGATTCGACTGACGCCGTGACTCCGGCGGCCACGCGAAAGCGAACGTATCCTGCCCCGCCACCACGGAGCGTCAGGTCTACCGGGGTACTGGCCAGCGGGCGCGTGAGGAGAGGGAATTTCCCGCTGTTCAACGCGGGGAGCAACGACCGGAAATTCCAGCTGGGGTGCAGGTACCTGGCGGCTACGGGAAGCCCCGCGTCGTCGGCGATCTGTGCAACCGCCCAATCGCGCGTCATGCCAATGATATTCCCCAACACCGCGTTGAAATTGGCCTGACCGATGGTCGTGCTGTTGGCGAGCGCGAACCACGTGCTTCGCTCATCGCCCCCCTTTCGATCGGCCGCATACCGGAGCAGCTGCCAGGTCGCGCCGCGCGTTTCGAGGTCATCGTTCTGCGCGTAGGGGGAATTCGTCTCGGGCGCAGCCATGTACAGGCTGAGGCGACCGAGGTTCTGGATCTGATAGCCATTGATCGCGTCGAGCTGTGCCTGGCTCGAGCGCACGAGGGGAAGGTCGATGTTCATCCTCGGCGTATTCCCGGAGACGCGATAGTACAGCAGCTCCTCGGCGATGTGGCTGAGGCCTTCGTTCAACCAGACTTCCTCGTATGCCGAGGCGTTGTTGACATAGATGCGCCGTCCGGCGTTGATCAGGTGCTGGAACTCGTGCACGAGCGTCGAGAGCACCCCGCGCGCGAGGTTTGCCTTGCTCGGGTAGTTGCCGTTGATCGTCTTGTCGGGATCCGGCGACGGCAGATAAAAAATTTCCCCCTCGTTGCTGGCCAGGCAGTCGCTCACCGGGAACAGATCCCGGGCGGTTTGCAGGCCACCGACGAATCCACCCGGCGGTCCCGGGATAGCGTTCACGCTGGGGGTGAAAAAGATCGCGACCCGTCCGTTCCCATCGACGTCGGTTGGCGCGCCGAAGTTGAGCGTATCGACCGCGTATCCGAGCGTATCGAACGCCTGGCCAAACGCGGCCAACTCGGCGTCGGAATAGCCCCCAGGCGGTGACAGGGTATCGGCGAAGACAATGGTATGGGGAAGTACCGCGACCACTCGAGCCCCGCGCGGGACTTTTGCCGCGGTGCAGAGATTCTGGTCGAGATTCGTGTTCAACTGCACGATCGATCCCACAGCAGGCGTCGCCGGAATGCCAGAGAGCCCGGACCGCGGTGCTGCAGCTCGCGCCCGTCGCCCGCGCAACGAAATGAAGGGCACCTCGAGTCGGTCGCGGCGCCGGAACGCATCCTCCATCGAGGAGGGAAGGAAATCGGAGGAGGCGGATTGCGAACCGTCATTGCTGACTGCTGGCGAGGAAGCAAGCGGCAGGGCCGGCGCTTCGGTATTCGTCCCCTTGAGGGTAACGGCCACCATCGCGGCGGCGACGGTCGAGTTGCCGAACGGAATCAGCGTGTATTCGGCGGCCGAGCCGGACGGGGCGCTGACGCAGAGCGATGTCCGCTCGGCACCGGTCAATGGGCGAAGCTCCCCGAGAGAGAGCTGAAGGCCCCCCGTGCATGGCTGACCGGGAGCGAGTCGAGGCGGGGTGATGTCACCGCCACCGCCGCCGCACGCCAGCAGGACCAAGGCGACGAGGGGCGTCGCGGCTGCGCCCGAGCACAAGTGGATTTGATTGCGCAAGGAACGCATGGTGCCTCGGAGACAATGCGGCTGGTGCGACTGACACATGGGGCATGCGCACGCGTGTCCGCGTTCGCACGACGAGCGGTTTGATGACCGGCCCCGGGAAAGAGCGGGAAGCATGCCGGGACGGCGCGAGACGTTGCATCTCGCGGGCGCCACTGTTGAAAACAATGGCACGATCAGGAACGTGATTTGATACCGCAGCGTCCGTCTCGCACCCGGAGGATCCGGTGTCGCCCGCGTTCGACGAGCGCTCAGCGTAGAAGGCCAACCCTACGCATCAGCCGCAGGCCGACGACGTTTCAGAACTGGCAGAGCGAGTTCTTTTGGATCGAACTGCTCGTGATGTTCTCGATCTGGCCCCGGGAGCGCGGTCGCCGCATCGCATCACGAAACAGGCGAATAGCCGGAGCCGTCAGACCGCCACGTTCGAGCCGTGGCGCACGTTAGGCACGACCGCGGTCCCAAGCAGCTCGATCGAACGCGTCATCGCCGCGTGGTCGCCCGATGCCGCGCTCATCTGGAAGCTGAAACGGGACACGCCGCCGAGCTCCTCGCTCGTCTCGAGAATCTTCGATGCCACGGTTGCCGGATCGCCGACGAGAAATGCGCCCCCCGGTCCGCAGAGGGCATCGAAATGGCGGCGCGACACGTCCATTCGGCCCCGCTCCTTCGCCAGCTCTGTGAACATGTATGCCCAGCCGGGATAGAGTGCATCTCGCGCCTCGGCGTTCGTCTCAGCCACGAATCCAAAAGCGTGGACACCTACGCGCAGCTGCTCCGGCGCGTGCCCGGCCCGAAGCCCCGCTTCGCGATAGAGATCCACGAGGGGTCGAAATCGCTTGAAGGAGCCGCCGATGATGGCGACCATCAACGGAAGACCGAGGACGCCTGCGCGAACGAACGACTCGGGGGTGCCCCCAACACCGAGCCAGATGGGAAGCTTCTCTGCTGGACGCGGAAAGACACCCTGGCCGGTGAGCGCGGGACGGAAACGGCCCTCCCAGCGGATCGGGTTGTTTACGTTGAGCTCGAGCAGCAGCTCGAGCTTCTCGATGAAGAGTGCGTCGTAGTCGCGCAGGTCGAGCCCGAACAGTGGAAATGCGTCGATGAATGACCCGCGCCCGGCGATGATCTCGGCGCGGCCGGCCGAGATCAGATCGAGGGTGGCGAACTCTTCGAACACGCGCACCGGATCGGCCGCGCTGAGGACGGTGACGGCGCTGTGAAGGCCGATCGTCTGCGTGCGAGCCGCCGCCGCGGCGAGGATGACGGCTGGCGCGGAGTCGATGAACTCCGCGCGATGGTGTTCGCCGACGCCGAACGCGTCAACTCCGGCCCGATCAGCCGTTTCGATTTCCTCGAGCAGGTTCGCCATGCGCCGCGTCGGCGATGGCATCTGACCGGTTCGCGGGTCGGGCACGAGGGCGGCGAAGCTGTCGACGCCAATTTCAATGCGACCCGGCTGTTGATTTGCGGAAAACATGATTTCTCCGGAGTTACTTCTCGACCTTCGATTCCACTGATGTGCCGACGCGCTTGAGCATCGCGGCGAGCGTTCGCAATTCGGACGGCGTCAACGCGCTCATCGCGTCCTCCATGGCGTCGCTGTGGCAGGTGAAGGCCTTCTCGATCACCCGCTTTCCCTGCGACGTCAGCTTCACGACGCGTGCTCGGCGATCGGTCGCGTCGGACGAGCGAGTCACAAACCCCTGCTTCTCGCTTCGATCGACCGCTGACGTGATCGCGCCGCTCGTCAGTCCGACACGACGACCGATATCGCTCACCTTCTGCGGTCCCTTGTGCAGCAGCATCTCGAGAATCACGAAGTCGGTCAGGCCGATGTCGAGCGTCACGATACTGGTCTCTGCATGCCGGAGCAGGGCGCGATGGGCTTTCATCAGGATCAGCCAGGCGTGGGTCCCGGGTGTCTCCTTCGGCGGTTTTTGCGAAGCCCCTGGCATGGAGAAAACTTGACATCAAGTATCTCAATGTCAAGATATCTAGCCACTTGAGCAGTCCACGCCGCCGTCAACGCGTGCGCGCCGCGCAGACCCAGGCCGCACCATCCTGACGCGATCGCCTGTACCGCGGCGCGCCGATGATGCCGCTGCACGTAGATTGTAGAATGTCCACCAGCGTGATCGGCCGATGGTCGTCGTTCGCCGTGTTCCTCGTCGGCGTGGCATACTTCGTCGCGCTGGTCAGCGGATTCGCGACGCGCGGGCTGTCCGCGCCGATCGTCGATCCGCTGCTGGCAGTCATGGAAATCCTGACGTTGATCGTGGCGCCTGTCATGCTCGTGATGATGGCCGCGATCCATGCACGTGCATCCCGCGATGGGAGGGCAATCGGCGCGGCTGCCTTTGCGTTCATGGCCCTGCTGACCGGCGTGACGAGCGCCGTGCATTTCGTCGAGCTGACTGCGGTACGACAGCTTGGATCCGCGGCGCTCGTCTGGCCGTCGCCTGCCTACGCGCTGGAACTGCTGGCGTGGGATGTGTTCCTCGGGCTCTCGCTAAGCCTCGCGGCATTCACGTTCGACGACAACGGCCGCGAGCGTCGCGTCAGGCGCGGTCTCCTCCTCTGCGGGGCGTTCTGTCTTTTCGGCGCGATCGGGCCCCTGATCGGGAACATGCGGCTGCAGCTCGTGGGGATATTCGGCTACGGCGTTATCCTTCCGATCGTCTGCGTGCTGCTGTCGAGGCTCTTTCGGGCCGACGCCACGGCGCCCGGGGCGCGAGTCGCCTAACGATTGCTCGACCTCGCTTCACCCGACCGCCGCGCTGAGACTCCATCCATGCGATTCCTCCCTCGAGCCCGTCCAGGTCGTGTGCTCATCGTCTTTCTTTCGGCAGTTCTTGCCATCGTGCTCGTGCTGATCGGCTCGACTGGCTGGCTTGACGCGCTCGGCGCCTCTCCTAACGGTGAGCGACTCGTCCGGATTCGGCGATCGCCCAACTACCGCGACGGCGCGTTCCGGAATCCGGACGCGACCAGCCTCGCCACGAAGGGAAGCACCTGGACGACCATTCGCCGGTGGCTCGGCGGCCACGAGCAGCGCGTGCCACCCGGCCCGCTGCCGATCGTCAGGCTGACGCGAGCGGACTTCGCGCAACCACCCGCGTCCGGACTGCGCGCGACATGGCTTGGCCACTCGACCGTGCTCGTCGAGATCGATGGCGCGCGCATCCTCTTCGACCCCGTCTGGGCACGGCGCGCTTCGCCGTCGTCGCTGATCGGTCCGAAGCGTTTTCACGAGCCACCGTTGGCGCTCGACGATCTCCCGCCGCTCGATGCAATCATTGCTTCGCACGACCACTACGATCACCTCGACCGGAACGTGGTGCGCGCGCTTGCACGGAGCGCGACGCAGTCACGCGCACGATTCGTCGTCCCGCTCGGCGTTGGTGCGCATCTCGAGCGGTGGGGGGTTGCCGCGAACCGTATCACGGAGCTCGACTGGTCCGAGGCGACGACGGTCGGCCCGCTCACGCTCACCGCGACGCAGGCGCGGCACTTCTCCGGACGCGGACTCAGCGACCGCAATCACACGCTCTGGGCATCCTGGTCGGTGACGGGCCCCCGGCATCGCGTATTTCACAGCGGGGACACCGGCCCGTTCGCCGGGTTCGCCGAAATCGGCGCGGCGTACGGTCCCTTCGACCTGACGTTCATCAAGATCGGCGCATACGGCGAGACCTGGCCGGACATCCACCTGACGCCCGAGCAGGCGATTGACGCGAACACGAAGCTGCGTGGCACGGCACTGCTGCCGATCCACTGGGGAACCTTCAACCTCGCGTTCCACGCCTGGGACGAACCCGCCGAGCGCGTAGTGGTGGCCGCCGCCGCGGCAGGGACACGGCTGATAGTGCCGAGACCAGGCGAGTCGGTGGAACCTCTGGTGGCGGCGCCGAGCGATCGGTGGTGGCAGCGGGTACGGCCGCAGTAGATACCCCGTCGTGCAGCCGCTCGCCTGTGCATTCGGCGGCAAGCGACCGTGCTTGACCGGCACCCCGGTCGCAGGCAAGCTATTCCGATGATCACCCTTCCCACCCTTCCCACCCTCCGCGCCGTCGCGCTCACGAGCGCGACGATCGCCGCCGCGATCTCCGGGTGCCAGTCGCGATCGGAACGCTCCGGCGAGGCCGACAGCGCCGCTCGTGCGTCGCAGGCTGCGACTCCCGCGGCGCAAATGCCGACACCTCCGCAGCTCAGCGGCAACCTTCGCCAGCTGGCCTGGATCGAGGGCACGTGGCGCGGGACCGGTGTTGGCCAACCACCGTTCTACGAACGCTATCGCCTCGTCGATGACTCGACGCTGGTCGAACAGAGCTTTGCCGATTCGACACTCGCGACCGTCACCGAGACGTCGCGCTTCGCGTTGCGCGCTGGCGCGCTGACGAGTATCCCTGGCGCAACGGGCGACGCTCCAGACGGTGCCGCCCGCTGGTACGGGAGTGCATTGTCGAACGACTCGGTGCGCTTCGAACCCCTCGTGCGCGCGCGGAACAGCTTCGTCTGGCAGCGTGGTCCGACGCCTGACGAGTGGCTCGCGCGGCTCTCGTGGCCAGCGTCAGGCAGCGGCGCCGCTCGAACGGTCTCGTACGACATGCGGCGCTGGCGGTAGAAAGCCGCGGCGGTCTTCCAACGAACTTCCTTCAAGGAAAATGACGGGCCATCCTCCACTCTTGCGCACGCGCCGTGCGGCGGATGGCCTGATCGTTGGGTTGTGCGCGATCACCGCAATCGCGACGACTGCCGCCGCACAGAACGCGGGGATCGGCGGTGCGCAGGCTGCTCGCTGGATCGCCGACAGCGCTGCGCCGGGCGACGCCTTCGGCGTGTTCCACTTCAGGCGCGTGCTCGATCTCGCTGCGCGGCCGTCGCGTTTCGTCGTGCATCTCTCGGCGGACAACCGCTACCAGTTTTTCGTCAACGGGAAGCTCGTGTCCTCGGGGCCGCAGCGGTCCGACCTCATGCACTGGCATTACGAGACGGTCGATCTTGCGCCGTATCTACAGTCCGGTCAGAACGTATTCGCTGCCACCGTCTGGAACTGGGGCGCGCATCGGCCGGTCGGGCAGCACAGCCGTCGCACCGCGTTTCTACTTCAAGGAGCCAGTCGGAGCGAAGGCGCGGCAAGCACTGGGCTGAATGCGTGGAAGGTCCTGCGCGATTCGAGCTATGCGCCACTTCCGGTGACGGGAGCGGCAACGGGGGGTTACTACGCCGCGCCGCCGGGAGAGATGGTCGACGCTCGTCGCCACCCGTGGGGCTGGGAACGATCGGACTATGCCGACACGGCATGGCGGACCGCCGGCGCGCTCGAGACCGCGCAGCGCAGCGGGACCGATTCGTATGGGCTCGTTTCCACTTGGCAGCTCGAGGCGCGAACGATCCCGCCGATGGAGGAAACGCCCATTCGCTTTGCCGCCATCCGCCGCGCGGCGGGCGTCGTGCCTAACGATGGACTCCTCCGCGGCGAGACGGATCTCGTCGTGCCGGCGCGCACGCGAGCCACCCTCCTGCTCGATCAGGCCGAGCTGACCAACGCCTACCTGAGCCTCGAGACGAGCGGCGGTGCCGGCGGTGCGATGGCGATCATCTACGCCGAGGGGCTGCGTGACGCGAGTGGCAGCAAGGGAAACCGCAACGCGATCGACGGAAAGAGCATCGTCGGCGTGCGCGACTCCCTCGCGTTCGATGGCGGTAGCCGGCGTCGCTTCCGGACGCTCTGGTTCCGCACCTGGCGCTACGTGCAGCTGGAGATCGCGACCGGCGACCAGCCGCTCCGCCTTCACGACATTCACGGGGTTTCCACCCGCTACCCGTATCAGGAACGCGGTCGTTTCACAAGCGATGCAGGATGGATCGACAGCGTCTGGACGATGAACTGGCGCACGGCGCGGCTCTGCGCGTGGGAGACGTACTTCGACACGCCGTACTACGAGCAGCTGCAGTACATCGGCGACACGCGCATCCAGGCGCTGATCTCGCTGTACGTCGCGGGCGACGACCGGCTGGTCCGCAACGCCATCGAGCAGTTCGACCAGTCACGCCTGCCTGACGGCCTAACGGCCAGCCGCTCCCCGTCGGCGCTGCCGCAGTACATCCCCCCGTTCTCGCTGCTCTGGGTGGCGATGGTGCACGACTACTGGATGCTGCGCGACGATCCCGAGTTCGTGCGCCGCTTCATCCCCGGAACGCGCGGCGTGCTCGCCTGGTTCGATCAGCGCGTGGATTCGACGCGTCTCGTCGGCCCGCTCCCCTGGTGGGGCTTCATCGATTGGACCGACGCATGGGAGCGCGGTGCGCCGCCGGGGGCCGAGAACGGTCACTCGACGGCGGTCACGCTCCAGTACATCTATGCGCTCGACCGTGCGGCCGAGCTCGAGGATGCGTTAGGCACGCGGGAATTGGCCGTGCGCTACCGGGCGCGTGCCACCTCGCTTCGCGCGGCGGTTCGGGCCCGCGCCTGGGATCCGCAGCGTCGGCTCTTCCGCGACTCGCCCGATTCGGCGCTGTACAGCCAGCAAACCAACGCGCTTGCAATCCTGGCCGGAGCGGTGCCCGCGACGGAGCGACGCGCGTTAGGCGCGCGCTTGCTCGTTGACAGCTCGCTGGTGCGCGCCAGCTATTACTTCGACTTCTACCGGCTGGAGGCACTGCGCGCCGCCGGGCTGGGCGACCGCTACGTCGAACAATTGGCCCCGTGGCGCGCGATGCTCGCGATGGGACTGACCACCACGCCGGAGGCGCCCGAGCCGACGCGCTCGGATTCGCACGCCTGGAGCGCCCACCCCAATTACGGACTGCTCGCGACGGTGCTCGGCGTGCGCCCCGGCGGGCCGGGATTTCGCACGGTGATCGTCGCGCCCCACCTCGGGCCCCTCACCCGCGCCGAAGGACGCGTCCCGCACCCGCGCGGCGACATCGAGATGCGCCTGACGCGCGAGAAGGCGAACGGCCTGAGGGCGATTGTGACGCTGCCGCCGGGAGTGACCGGTCGGCTGCAGTGGAGGGGACGTACAGTGCCGCTCCGGTCCGGACGGCAGGAAGTGCTTCTATGATGGACGCCGTTGCCAGGCGTGAATCATAACGGGCCGGGCCGACCGGGCCTGCGGGTCAATCCAGGTTGAGCTCCCCTCCATCTTCGCCGTTCCACCACGCGACGACCGTTGGGGTCACCTTGATCAGCACGATCTCATCGCTGTCCGGCCCACCGTCGAACCAGCGCTCGAGCTCCTCCACCCAGAGATCGCGTTTCTGCTTCACATCGCGCACGATCTCCGCTTCGCCGCTCATCGAGATGAACAGGTAGCGACTGGTATCAGAGTAGCTCAGCTCGACGCCTGGATCCGAGCTGATCTCCTCGACCTTCCGACTGTCGGCCGCGCTGAAGAACCAGACATCGCCGTCGAACTCCACTTCGCCGTTGTTCGACATCGGCCGCGCCCGTAACTGGCCGTCGCCCGCCCGCGTCGTCAGCATGCAAAAATCCAGGTCGCGCATCATCTCCGCGATCTGCTTGATGTTCTTGGACTTGTTCGCCATCGCAATGCCCTCCAATGAGTTGCGTCCCTTCAAATTCGCGACCGGGGGCGCTCTTCGCACAATCGCGACCAGCGCTTAGCGAGCCGTCGAGGCGTGTCACGCGCTGGTCAGACCACGTTGCGTACGCCCGTGATTCGGCCTATCTTCGGTGGTTCCAGGATCATCGGAGTATCTGCAGCATGGACGTTCAGGAAAAGCTCGCCATCCTCGCCGATGCGGCGAAGTACGATGCCTCGTGCGCGAGCAGCGGCTCGAAAGGGCGCCGCGCCGGCGCGACCGGGCTCGGTTCGACGGAGGGGATGGGAATCTGCCACAGCTACACGCCGGATGGACGGTGCGTGTCGCTGCTCAAGATCCTGCTGACCAACTTCTGCATCTACGATTGCAGTTATTGCATCAACCGGAAGTCGAGCGGGGTTCGCCGAGCGCGGTTCACCCCGAACGAAGTGGTCGAGCTCACGCTCGAGTTCTACCGCCGCAACTACATCGAAGGACTGTTCCTCAGCTCGGGCATCATCCGCGGTCCGGACTACACGATGGAACAGCTGGTCGACGTCGCGCGCACGCTGCGCGTGCAGCATGGCTTCGCCGGGTACATCCATCTCAAGGCGATCCCGAACGCGTCGGCCGAACTGCTCGCGGCGGCGGGGCGGTGGGCCGACCGG
>JANMAM010000090.1:0-4043 GCA_031359795.1 Gemmatimonadaceae bacterium | reverse complement strand
GCGGGGCTGTCGTGCTCCTCGAAGCCGGTCGGCGGAAAGACGTTAGGCGACGTGAACACCGGCTGGCGGCGGAGCTTGCGGATCCCGGTCTCGGCGAGCACGCTCTCGGCCCGCTGGACCTTCGCGGCCTTGCGCGCGCGCTTCGTGAACTTGAGGAGCTGCCGCCGCTCGACGGCATCGGGCCGCGAGACGCGGCCCGCGGCCTGGAGGAGCCGGTTGCGCTCGTCCGACGGAACGTGGCCGAGCAGTGAGCGGTCAGCGCCGATCGACTCGAGCAGGTCCGCAGCGGCGCGGACGCGCTCGAGCAGCGTCGACCCGGAAATTTCCTGTGGCGCTGACGCGCCGTTGAGTCCAGTGGACATCCATCAAATCTAACCCGACTGGGCCACGAACAGCGTGTGCTGGCTGCCCGAGCTGCCGTGGGCGTGGACCTTCATCACCTCCACGGTGAGCCCAGCCCCGCGCAGCGCCTTGGCGAAGTCGGGGTCGGCCTGCGCCGACCAGTAAGCGATGCTCCCGCCGGGGCGGAGCGCAGCAGCCGTCATCCGTATCCCTTCCTTCCCGTAGAGTTGCGCATTGCCCGCCGTCGTGAGCGGATCCGCGCCATTGTCGACGTCGAGCATGATCGCATCGAAGTCAGCCGGGTTTCCACGGATCACGTCGGCGACGTCCGCATGCCGCAGGTCGACGCGTGCATCGCTGAGCAGGTCCGCCGAAATGCCAAACGCCGGATTCCGGTTCCAATCGATGACTCCCTTCACGATCTCGACAACGACGACGCGCGCGTCGGGCGCGAGCGATGCGAGTGCCGCCCGCAGCGTGAAGCCGAGGCCCAACCCCCCGATGAGGACGCGGACATTCGCCCGGTCGTGCAATGGTGCGCAGACGATCTCGGCAAGCGCGTCCTCGGACTTGTGGCGCCGCGTGGACATCAACTCGATGCCATCAGCGCGAATGAGGTACGCGCCGTCATGGCGATAGAGAGTGAGAGTAGTGCCGTCAGGGCTCTTGGCTTCGCCGAGGCGCTCGACGCGTTTCATGGGGATGAACGAGGGGGGCGATACGTGCGCTACACGAGGCAGCGAGAGGCGGGGTGGCGAAAGCGATGCTGCACGAGGCAGCGAAATGCGGGGTGGCGAAAGCGATGCTGCACGAAGCAGCGAGAGGTGGGGCGGCGAAAGATAGCGATGCACGGGCAACGTAGCCGCCCCGCCGTTGCTCTTCCGCATGGCAGGGCGGGTTCGGCTACCGCCGATCGTGTCGCTTCGCCACCCCTGGTCTCGCTGCTTCGTGCAGCATCGATGTCGCCACCCCGCCTCTCGCTGCTTCGAGCAGCGCAGTCATTCGTAGCGCAGCGCCTCCACCGGATCGAGCTTCGATGCCCGTGCTGCGGGCAGGAGACCGAATATGATCCCCGCTAGCGCGCTGCCGATCAGTGCGGCGGCGACGGCCTGGGGTGGGGCGGCGGCGTTGATCGGGGTCGCCGAGCGGATGATGAAGGTGATGCCCAGCGCGACCGCCAGACCGGCGACGGCCCCGATCGTCGTGAGGGTGACTGCCTCGACGAGGAATTGCCAGAGGATCGTCCCGCGCGTCGCGCCTAACGCCTTGCGGACGCCGATCTCGCGGGTGCGTTCAGTGACCGAGATCATCATGATCGCGATCACGCCGACGCCGCCGACGCAGAGGCCGATCGCCGACAGCGTGATCATGACGATGAAGAACACGCCGACGATTTTCTGGTAGAGCTCGAGGATCTTCTCGGGCGTCGATGTATAGAAGTCGTTCTGCTGTGCCGGACGGAGGTGCCGCGTCGTGCGGAGTGCGGCGATGGTCTCGTCCATTGCCGCGTCGCGGGGGACGCCGTCCTTCGGGGTGACCGTGAGGTCCATCCAGTCGTCGCCGACGTTCATGTGGCGGATGGCGGTCATGTATGGCATGACGATCTTGCCTTTCGAGCCGTGATCGAACGCGTTGGCGAGCGGCTCGTAGACGCCGATGACGAGGAACGACTTGCCGCGGAGGCGGATCGTCTTTCCCACGGCCTCACCGCCATTGAAGAGGCGATCGGCAACCTTGGCGTTGATCAGCACAACGTTGGCGGCGTTGTCGTTCTCCTGGGCGGTGAAGTCGCGACCATCCACGATGTCGCCCCCGTTGACGTCGATCCAGCCGGTCGAGTAGGCGGCGATGTCGACACCGGGGAGCTCCCGATCGCGATAGCGCGCCGGCGCTGACGAGCCGATATGCGAGACCACCGACTTGATGCTCGGCAGCTGCTCGATCTCCCTGCCGAGATCGTAGGTCAGCGGCGCGTTATGGCGCCACGGGCAGCTGTCGGCGCTGCCGTTGCAGCTGTTGATCTCGGGGGGCCAGCGTGTGAGGAAGAACGTCGTCGGCCCGGCCGCGGCGATGCTCGTCCGAACGCCCTCGTTGATGCCGTGCACCGCGGCGGACATTACCGTCACGACGAAGACGCCGACCGCGATGCCAAGGATCGTAAGGCCGGCGCGCACCTTGTTCGAGCGGATCGCGTCGAGCGCGATGACGACGCCTTCGAACAACGAGTATGCTCTGGTTCCGATGGACATGGCGGCTACTCCGAGCGCATCGCGGCGATCGGGTCCAGCCTCGCCGCTCGGCTCGCCGGGTACGCGCCAGCGGTAATGCCAACCCCGGCACCGATCAGGATCGCGAGCCCGACCGACCAGGGCGCGACCGCCGCTGGCAATGGTGAAACGGCCGCGATGAGCTGCGACAGACCGATGCCTAACGCGATGCCGAAGATCGCGCCGACGACGCTCAGCGCCGCCGACTCGACCAGGAACTGGCGGAGGATGTCACGGTTGCGCGCGCCGAGCGACTTGCGAATCCCGATCTCACGGGTGCGTTCGGCCACCGCGACGAGCATGATGTTCATGATGACGATCGAGCCGACGACGAGGCCGATCGCCGGCAGCGCGATGCCAGCGAGCACGAGATATCGCTTGATCGTCAGCCACCCGGACAGCGCGCTCTCCGAGCTCTCGAACGCGAAGTTGTCGGGCTGCGCGGGTCGGAGGTGGCGGCGCTTTCGCATCGTCTCGCGCACGATCTCCTGCAACGGCTTGAACTTCGACGGATCGGGGGCCTGAACGACGACGCCGTAGAGATTCTGGCGGACGTTGGTGATCCGCCCCATGTACGACTGGAAGGGCGCGATCACTTGCCGGTCGAGCGAGAGCCCGAACACCGTTCCCTGCTTCTCGAGAACGCCGATCACCTGGAAGGGGAACTTGTCGACGCGAAATTCCCGTCCGATCGGATCGAGGTTCGGGAAATAGTGCTCGGCGATCTCCGTACCGATCACGACGACTGATGATCCGAGCGCATCATCCTGATCGGTGAAGAGCCGCCCCTGAGTAACGACGAGATTCTTGATCCGGAAGAAATCGGGGGTGACCGCCTGCGCGATCACCTGCGGGCCGCCGGGGGTGAAATGCGAGCTTCCTTCCCCCCACTGGATGCCCTGCATCGCCCAGCCAGTACCGCTGGGCAGGGCCTCGCGCACCGCCAGCGCGTCGTCGACCGAGATTTTCGGCCGGCGGAGCCACATGCGCCATGTCTCCTCCGTCTCGTCGGTGTTGATGTCCGGGAAGCGCCGCAGGTTGAAGGTGTTCACACCGAGAAACTTTCCGGCGAAATCCTCCTCGACGTAGCGACTCATGCCCTGCACGATCGAGACGACGGCGATGAGGAACATCACGCTGATGGTCACGCCGATGAGAGTGAAGAAGCTTTTCAGCTTCTGCACTCGGATTTGCTGGAGGGCGAGACGAACAGCCTCGAAGAGCGGCATGGCGGTGACTCGGGCTCGGGGGGGGAATGCTGAGCGTACGGAGGGGGTGAGGCGAAGTGTCAGATGCGGCGCGGGAATACGGATTGCTGACGTGACGCTGCACGAAGCAGCGAGAGGCGGGTGGCGGCAAGGGAGCATCCACGAAGAATCGGGCGGCGGGGTGGCGTAAGGGTGGATGAAGCAAGGGCGGGGGGGCGGGGTTGCT
>JANMAM010000051.1:0-7957 GCA_031359795.1 Gemmatimonadaceae bacterium | reverse complement strand
GCATCGGATGAATCCGTGTAATCCGTGCGATTGTAGTTCACCCGTTAGGGTTTCCCACAGCCCTCCCGATTCTCTCCCCTACAACCGCAGCAGATAGCTCGCCTTGATGAACAGCGCGTCGTCCTGCCGCGAGTACCCGGTGAGTCCGAGCGACCGCGGGAAGCTGTACGGCCGCGGTGTCTCTCGCGCATCGACGTAGCCCGCGCCGTACCCGACGAAGAACACGGTGCCCGGCATCGGCGCATAGGAGAACAGGAAGTCACCCCTGAACCGGCTGTCCACGAACGCCGGCGAGAGCGCCCCGTTGACGATCAGCGGCAGTCCGGTGCGGCCGGCGTCGATCAGGGCGTCCTGCGACGAGGAGACATACTCGGCGACGGTACGGAAAAAGATCGCGCGATTGAACTGGTACTCGAGTTTCAACCGCGGAATGCGCGACTCGCCGACCATCGTTCCTTCCGGGCGACGGCGGAAGGTCTGCACGATGTAGGAGCCGTCCACGCGAAGCTGCTGACTGGGACGAAGCGTCAGGCCGAAGTTTCCGAAGGTGATATTCGCCGACTGCCACTCGGCGAAGTTCTCGTCGTGGCCCCAGATATAGAGCGCGTTGGCCGATAGCTTCTGCCATTCGGGAGTGCTCAACGACGCGACCCAGTCCTGGTTCGGGATTCGGCCAACGCCGCGAAACGCGATCGTGTCGCCCGGCGCGCGAAGGATGCGGTAGCCCGCATACAGCGCCGGGTCGAAGCCGAACGTTTCGGTGAGGAGGCCGACGCCGGCATTCCAGCCGCCGCGCGCCGTGGCCGCGAGGTTGAAGTGCGCCAGCTTCTCGAGCGCATCCTTGCGATCGATGAAACGCTGGTAGCGCCACCGGCTGTAGTAGACTGGACTGAAGCTGAATGTCTCGAGCCAGCGGCCCTGCGGCGCGGTCCAGGTGAACCGGTGATCGAATCCGGCGGCGACGATTCCACCGCGGCCGATGAAGCCGCTTTGCGTGCGGAAACGATCGCTCACTCCGTCGAGCGAGTAGCGGATACCGACGACCTTTCCGTTTCTGCTGAACACCGTGTTCCATAACGGCGCGGCGACCATTGGCGCGTCGCTCGTCTTCGTGAAGCTCCGCGCGTACTGGCCCTGGATGCTGTAGATGTTGCGGAAGACATAGCGCCCATCGATGTCGGCGACCCGATTGAATCGTGCGCCTTCGACGCGGTCGGTGTACGTGCCACCGATACGCGACTGTCCGCCGAGATCATGCTGCAGCCTGACGATGTTGTAGACCGGATGATCCTCGCCGTTTACCGAACCGATCTTGCGGTCGACCGCCGTGAGCAACGCGACGTTTACCCCCGACATCTTTCCCGTCAGCTTCGCGGCGGCCACTGGCTGCACGATCCGCCGCGTGTAGACGAGACTGTGCGGCGTCGCGAACTGTTCGCTTCCCTCGAGGAAGAACGGCCGCTTCTCGGTGAAGAAGAGCGACTGCCGCGGATCGAACACCACCTGTCCGGCGTCTGACTCGATCTGCGAGAAATCGGGATTCGCCGTCGCGTTGAGGGTGATGTTGTTGGTTACGCCCCATCGCACCGTGCCACCGACCTGCGGCTTTCCGGCGGCGTACTGCCATCCGTCCTGTCCGATCGCGGGTGTCGATCCGCTTGTCCGCTGGGTGATCTCCGGCGTGATGTCGACCACCAGTCCGCGGCGCAGGTCGGTCAGCCCCTCGACCACGCCCGACTGGCCGAGGAACGACAGCGATGCGCGCTTGGCGGGCGCCCAGGAATCCTCGTGTCCCGAGTGCTGGACGATGCGGACGACATTCAGCCCCCACGTCTGCGCGTCCGCATTCGGGTACTTGAGGCTCTTGAACGGCACACGCACCTCGATCTCGTAGCCGGCGGACGTTAGGCGCCCCTTCGACTCGAAGACGAAATCCGGGTTCAGGTCGGCCTGGTCGCGCGAGGACGCCTTCGACATGAAGTCATTGCCCCGCGCCTGGTTGCTCTCGACCAGGACGCCGTCCAGCTGCACGCCGAGCGGGTTGACGCCGAACACCATCGCCTGTCGCCCGTCGTTGAACGTACCGAGCAGGAGTTGGATGTTGTCGTCGCTCGAGATGTTGTCGCGATTGGCGAGGGTTGCCCGTACTGCGCCATGCGGCTCGAAGGCGCGGATTCCGAAATGGATCGCGGTCGGCGAGTACCAGACGAGCACCTCCGTCGAATCCTCGGACGGGACGCCGTCAACTGGCGAGAACTGTGAGAACCCGGTCAGCAGCGACGCCGATTTCCACTGCGCCTCGTCGAGCACACCGTCGACGGCACTGCCCATTTCCTCGAGGCGTGGCGGCTTGACCCGCGTCTGGCCGCTGCGGCCGTCATAGACATCGCCCGCATGTGACGGCACGGCCGTGCCATCGACGGCCGGCAGTAACGGAGTCGCCGCGGCGCCGCCGGTGGGCGCGCCGGTGGCGACGGCCAGCGCGAGCAGCAGAATGGGAGGTCGCATTCTGTTCATCTTCGGTAGTTCGGGGGTATCGCGCAAGCCAGGAAACGGTAAGAATTACCCGGTGCCTACCCCCCGAAGCGGGATCTCCGATGCCTAACGCTGCCTCGCGCGATACCGACGTGCTCATCGTGGGCGCGGGGCCAACGGGGCTCGTCCTCGCCATCTGGCTGACGCGGCTTGGCGTGAGAGTGCGCATCATCGACCGCAACGCCGAGCCTTCGACGACGTCGCGCGCCGTGGCGGTCCAGGCCCGCGTCCTCGAGATGTACAGCCAGGTTGGACTGGCTGGCAGCGTCGTCGAGCGCGGAGTCCGGAGCGACGCGGTCAATCTCTGGGTCGGCGGCAGGCGGGCCGCTCGCTTGCCGATTACGCCGACCGGTGCGCGAATGACGCCTTTCCCGTTCGTCCTGATATTTCCTCAGGACGCCCACGAGCGGCTGCTGATCGAGCATCTCGCGACGCTGGGGTGCGCGGTCGAGCGATCGACCACGCTGACTGGCTTCAGTCAGGATGAAGCCGGCGTACACGCAAAGGTTGCTCGGGCCGACGGCAGTGAGGAGACGTGGGACGCCCGCTACATCGCCGGCTGTGACGGAGCGCGCTCCGCGGTGCGGCAGGCGCTGGGCATCGAGTTCCCCGGCGGGACGTACTCGAACTACTTCTACGTGGCGGACGTCCAGGCCACCGGACCGACCACTGACGGGGGGGTGCACATCACTCTCGACAGGGAGGATTTCCTGATCGTCTTCCCGATGAGCGGAGCTGGCCGCATCCGGCTGATCGGTGTCGCGAGCGACGAGTCTGGCGGCAAGCGGGGCGACGTTGCTTTCGAGGACGTGAGCCACATCGCGCTCGACGAGGCCGGCGTTCGCGTCACGGAGGTAAACTGGTTCTCGACGTACCACGTCCACCATCGCGTCGCATCCCGCTTTCGCGATGCCCGAGCGTTCCTGCTCGGCGACGCGGCGCACATTCACAGCCCGGTCGGCGGCCAGGGAATGAACACTGGAATTTCCGACGCGATCAACCTTTCGTGGAAGCTCGCGGCCGCGGTGCGCGGTGGCGCCGGAGAACGGCTGCTCGACAGCTACGAGCCGGAGCGAATTGCCTTCGCTCGCCGACTCGTCGCCACCACCGATCGCATGTTCACCCTCGCAACCGCGAAGGGGGCGCTCGCGGCCTTCATTCGATCGAAGCTCATGCCTCGGATCGCGCCCGTGATGGTGCGCTTCGGCGCAGTGCGGCGTTTCATGTTCCGAACGGTGTCGCAACTCGTGATCAGCTATCGAGCGAGCGCACTGAGCGTCGGCGTGGCGGGCCAGGTCCACGCAGGAGACCGGCTTCCCTGGATCCCGGCGACGGGGGACAACTTTGCGCCCCTCACCGCACTCGCCTGGCAGGTTCATCTCTACGGCGAACCGGGGCGCGATCCAGCCTCCGCCTGCCGCAAGCTCGGGCTCCCGCTGCACCGGTTTCCCTTCTCGCTTGACGCCGAGCGATGCGGCTTGCTGCGCGGGGCACTGTATCTCGTTCGCCCCGACGGTTACATCGGCTTCGCCGATCCGAACTGCGACGTCACCGCCCTCGAGCAGTACTGCGCTGCCTGGGGTATCGCGTCGCGTCAAACCGTTCCTGCCTGACGTGCTCTCGATTTCAGCTCCGCAATCGCCAATGCTTCTCCACGTCCTCGACCTGATCGGCGTCGCGGTGTTCGCGATCAGCGGCGCCCTCGCCGCGGGCCGGCAGCGCCTTGACCTCATCGGTGTCGTCGTGCTGGCGGCGGTGACGGCGATCGGCGGTGGGACGATCAGGGACCTGTTGCTCGACCGGCATCCCATCTTCTGGCTCAGCGACCCGAGCTACCTCATCGTGATCGTCGCGTCGGCAGTGGCGACGCTGCTCTACACGCGATGGGCACGCGTACCATGGCCGACGCTCGACGTCGCTGACGCGTTAGGCCTGGCGTTGTTCAGTGTTGCCGGAGCGCAGATCGCCGAGCGTGCCGGTCTGCCCGCGGCGGCGTGCGTGCTGCTCGGCACGGTCACCGGGGCTGCCGGGGGAGTCATCCGCGATGTCCTCACCGCCCGGATTCCGATGGTGCTTCAGCGGGGAAGCCTCTACGCGACGGCGGCACTCGCCGGCACGAGTCTCTACATCACTCTCGTCCGGCTCGGCGTCGCGCAGCGGCCGGCGGGGCTCGCCGGGATGGTGGTCGTCGCGGCGCTCCGGCTGGCCGCGATCCGCTGGGAGCTGATGCTCCCCTCGTTCGAGCTTCGCGAAACCGGAAACCACCGCGTGCCGGACGCGCGGGACGAATCGCGGCGATGAAGCGCGCGGATGTTCCCACGCGCCGGGTCGTCGATCGGCATCTCCTCGGCCCTTCGCTGGCCTCCGCGACTGAGGTGGTCGCAGCGCTCGGCGCCGGGTTTCTCGGCCTTCCGCTCGCCGTCACGATCGCCTGACATTCCGGCTCTGGCGATCGACGCCGGTCCCACGCATGTTGGACCGGTGAGGCGCGCGGCCATCGCCGCGTGCCGCGTGGCCGGGAAAACAACCGCATGCGCTGTCGCCGGCATTCCCTGCTGCTCGTCGCGTTAGGCCTGTGCGCGTGCGTTTCGTTTGGCCGTTCCGAGCCGCAGCTCAATTGCGCGGCGACCTCCGCGGATACGAGCGGCTGGGTGAGGATAAAGGCGGGCACGGGCTTTTCCTTCCTGCTGCCGCCGGGATTTCACGAGAACAAGGTCGAGCCCATTGATTCGTACGTCAGGGGCTTCGAGTCCGACGGTTCGACGCTCACTCTCGACTACGGTCGCTACTCGGAGGACCTGCGCGGCTCGACCGACGCGACCGATGCACATCTCGAGTGCCCTGCCCGCATCGGCGGGCGTGAGGCGCTCATCGTTCTCAGCTGGCCCGATCGTGTCGCCTACAACATGGGCGCGTCATGGCGCGATGTCACGCCGGGCGTTCATCTCTGGATGGGTGGCGCGGCGACCACGCCGGCGGGCCAGCGTGCGCTGCTGACGATCCTGCGATCGGTGCGATTCGACGTGCCCTGATCCGGGCGGCGGGGGCGCCACGTATTGCGTGGCCCCTTCCGGTGAGGCACCGTTACTTCCCTCTCCACCCTCCCACGCCCCCACCCTTCGAATCAATGGCTCGAACCGCTGCCACCAGCGCCCACGCCGCCGGCGACGTCATCGTGCTCGTCGGTACGATGAAGGGCGCGTTCATCGTCTCGTCGGACGCGTCTCGCAGGAAGTGGAAGATTGATGGCCCACACTTCCCGGGCGAGGCGGTCTATTCGATCGCATTCGATCAACGCGCGGGCCGGACCCGCACGCTGGTCGGCGCAAACAGCAACCACTGGGGCAGCACGATCCGCCTGAGCGACGACTTCGGGAAAACATGGACCGGGCCGGAACGCCAGGCAGTGCGATTTCCGGAATCATCGGGACTCTCGCTCGCGCAGATCTGGCAGATCACCCCCGGCCGAGCGGCCGACACGGACGTCGTGTACTGCGGGGTCGAGCCGGCCGCGCTCTTCGAGTCGCGTGACGCGGGCGAGAGCTGGGCACCAGTCGATGGCCTGCTCAAGCACGAGCACCGCCAATTCTGGATGCCCGGCGGTGGGGGCCTGTGCCTGCACACGATCATCCAGGACCCGAAGAACTCGCAGCGCATGGGCATCGCAATTTCCACCGCTGGTTTCTATCGCACCGACGATGGCGGCAAGAGCTGGAGCCCGCGCAACAACGGCGTGCGCGCCGTGTTCATGCCGAACAAGTATCCCGAGTTCGGCCAGTGCGTGCACAAGGTGGTGAATCATCCGTCGCGACCCGAACGGCTCTTCCTCCAGAATCACTGGGGATTGTACCGGAGCAACGACTGGGGCGAATCCTGGCAGGACATCGCCAACGGTGTCCCGTCGGACTTCGGCTTCGCGATGCAGATGCATCCGCACGATCCCGACACGGTCTACATCGTCCCGATCCAGTCCGACCAATTCCGCGTCGTCCCCGAGGGCAAGCTGCGCGTCTATCGCACCAGGAACGCGGGCGACTCGTGGGAACCCCTCACCGGAGGCCTTCCACAGTCCCAGGCCTTCGAGAACGTGCTCCGCGACGGGCTCGCCGCCGACACTCACGAGACAGCCGGCATCTACTTCGGCACTCGCAGCGGCAAGCTGTTCGCGTCAGCCGACGAAGGTGAGAGCTGGAAGGATATCGGCGGCACCCTGCCGCCCGTCTGCTGCGTCAAGGCCGCAGTGATCGGAAGCAGCTGACGGATTTTGACGAGCGACCATGCCAATCTCGGTGATCGTGCCTAACGCGCTGACTCCCTACACTCGCGGCGTGGGGACGCTCGTACTCGACGAGCGATGCGCGACAGTCGCCGAGGTGCTGGCCGCCCTCGCAATGCGGCTGCCGGCGCTGACGGACAGGGTGCTGACCGAGCAGGGTGAGATCCGACGGCACGTCAATATTTTTGTGGGGGAGGAGAGTGTGAGGTTTCTTGAGGGGCTGGAGACGCGGATAGACGATGAGACGACGATCACGATCGTGCCGGCGGTGAGTGGGGGGTGAGCGGGTGCGATGGTGGGCTGCACGAGGGAGCGAGAGGCGGGGTGGCGACATCGATGCTGCTTGAAGCGGCGAGAGGCGGGGTGGCGAACGCGACGCTGCTTGACGCAGCGAGAGGCGGGGTGGCGAACGCGATGCTGCGCGAAGGAGCTTGGCGTTAGGTGGGGGCGGTGCCGGCTGTCGTGGGTCGTGATGCTCCGCTGGAGCGGACCATCGTGAGGAGGAGGCGCGTGATGCTGCGGAGCAGCTCCAAGCGCTTGCCGAGATCTTCGCTGGTCAGTCGAGTTTCGAGGCCCAGGTACCAGGCCTTTGCCTCCGCGACCGAGCCCAACGCGTACTCGTAGTATCGCACGCGGTCGCGGGTTGATCGCCGAGGGTAGCCCTCCGCGATGTTCGCCGCGATCGACCCCGCCGCCCGGCAGAGTTGCGCATTCGTGTGGACAAACCGCGGATCGCTCGCAGTAGCGCTGGTATCCCGCTCGGCGCAGGCACTCAGAAACAGGGCGAGCCGGTACGCTTGGACGCGCCAGATCAGATCGCACTTGAATGCCTCAGGGACTGTGCTTTCCCATTCATCGTAGGTCATGCGCAAGAACCTACGCCCTCTCGCCCCGGCATCATCACCAAACCAGCGCCGCAAACGCCCTTCTCTCCCGTGCAGCATCGATGTCGCCACCCGCCTCTCGCTGCTTCATGCAGCATCGATGTCGCCACCCCGCCTCTCGCTGCTTCGTGCAGCCTCGCTTTCGCCACCCCGCCTCTCGCTGCTTCGTGTAGCCTCCCTTTCGCCACCCCGCCTCTCGCTGCTTCGTGCAGCCTCGCTTTCGCCACCCCGCCTCTCGCTGCTTCGTGTAGCCTCCCTTTCG
>JANMAM010000041.1:0-6162 GCA_031359795.1 Gemmatimonadaceae bacterium | reverse complement strand
TTGTGGCCCCCCGCGCTGCCGTTGGCGCGCAGCCGGATGCTGCCTAACGGCAGCGCGACTTCGTCGACCACGACCAGCAGGTCCTTTGGTGCCGCCCAGAACGGCCGGCGCAGCCACGGCTTGAGGACCTGGCCGCTCAGGTTCATGAACGTCAGCGGCTTGACCAGGCGCGTTGCGGCGCCGTGCACCGTCCCGCTCGACGTCAGCGCCTCACCGTCCTTTCGCCACGCCGGGAAATGCCAGACGTCGGCCAGATGGTCGAGGACCATCCAGCCGACGTTATGGCGCGTATTCTCGTATTCCCGCCCCGGGTTGCCGAGGCCAAGGATGACCTTCACCGTGGTCTCGCCGGCATCGGGGTCGTTCGAAAGGTCAGGCGAGGACCGAAGCAGCGCATGGACGCGCGCCTGGATGGAATCCAGGGCGCGCGTCCAGCGCGAGCTACTTGTCGTCGTCTTCGCCCTCTTCGTCCTTCTTCTTTCCGATCAGCTCCGGCTCGGCGACCGCGGCCGCATCGCCCTCAGCGACAACCGGCTCGGCCTCGATGGCGGCGCGCGAGATCTGGACAAGCGCAACTGGCGCGTCCTCGTCGGCGAGCACGGTCACACCCGCGGGAATGTTCAGGTCGCGGACGTGCACCGAGTGACCAACCACGAGATGCGAGACGTCGACGTCGATGTGGTTCGGGATGTTCGCCGGATCGACTTCGACCTCGATGTCGCGCAGCATCTGCTCGAGAATGCCACCGCCGAGACGGACACCCTCGGGAACGCCGTGCAGCACGAGCGGGATGCTGACCGTGATCTTCTCGCCGGCAACCAGCTCCTGGAAGTCGACGTGAAGGACGGTGCGCTTGAACGGGTGGCGCTGAATCTCGCGAATCAACGTCCGCGACGTCTTGCCGTCGATCGCGAGCTCGACGACCGTGCTGCCGGCGGCAATGCTGCCGAGGAGCTTGTCGAGATCGCGGCTCGGAACGGCGAGCGACTGTACTTCGCGGGCGTGGCCGTAAATGACGGCGGGCACGCTGCCCTCACGACGAAGGGAGCGAGCTGCGCCCTTGCCGGTGGTGTCGCGCGCGGTAGCGGTAAGTGAGGCGTTAGCCATGATCGAACTCTCCAGTAAAACGAACTTGTCGACCCGATCGTCGAGCGCGGTCGCGCCGGCTGATCGTCAGTCGAACAGCGAGCTGACCGACTGCTCGCTGTGGGTGTAGCGGATCGCCTTCGACAACAGCTCTCCGACGGACAGAACCTTCAACCGGTCGAAGCGCCGATCCGGGGTGATCGAGATGGTGTCGGTGACCGCCACCTCCTCGATCGGCGCCGCCTTGAGCCGCTCGACGGCCGGGCCCGAAAGCAGCGCGTGCGTCGCGCAAACGTAGATATCTCGTGCACCAAGCGCCTTGAGCGCCCGGGATGCTTCGCAAACGGTACCAGCGGTGTCGATCATGTCGTCCGGAATCATCACGTCGCGGCCAGCAACCTCACCATCCACGTTCACCACTTCGGCGTCGTTGGCCGCGGGACGCCGCTTGTCGATGATGGCGAAGGTCGCGTTCAAGCGTTTCGCGAACCCGCGCGCCATCTTCGCCGATCCGGCATCCGGCGCGACCACCACCAGATCCTTCAACTGCTTCCTGCGGTAGTGCGAGACGAACACCGGCATCGCGTAGAGATGATCGACAGGCACGTCGAAGAATCCCTGCAACTGATGCTGGTGGAAATCGATCCCCAACACCCGATCCGCGCCGGCGACCTGGATCAGGTTGGCCATCAGCTTCGCGCCGATCGCGACCCGCGGCTGATCCTTCCTGTCCTGGCGCGAGTAGCCGTAATACGGCATCACGCACGTTACCCGGGCCGCCGATGCCCGCCGAGCGGCGTCAATAAGCAACAGCAGCTCGAGAATGTTCTCCGCCGGTGGATTGGTCGGCTGCACGATGAACACGTCATGACCGCGGATGTTCTCGTCGATCCGGACGAAGATCTCGCCGTCCGCGAACCGCGACGCCGTGACCTTGCACAGCTCGATATTGAGGTTGCGAGCGATCTCCTCGGCGAGCGCGCAATTACCGCCGCCCGAGAGGAGCTTGAACCCGCGCCCTTGTATCGCCACGCCGTCCATGCAGCCTCGAAAGTTAGATGGCCGAGGCGGTTGAGTCAACGACTCGCCGCGCGCCCCGTGTCACTGAACTGAGAATGTAACCGCCCGGTGGCGGTGAGGGGGAGCGACGCGTGACGCGTCGCTCCCCCTCACGCGAGCCGGCGGCCCTGCAGAAACAGGCCTGCCCCTCGAGGTTGCCCCTCATGGATTCGAACCATGATTCACGGCTCCAAAGGCCGTTGTCCTGCCATTGGACGAAGGGGCAGTTGTGATGCGCCAGCCGACGCTCTCATCATACTCGCGGCCCGAGCGAAGGGCAACGCGAGCCGGGCACCTCAGCCGAGATCGACGCCGACGAGCGGCACCTCGTCGAGCGTCGCCGTCGCGAGCGCGCGGCAGCCCGTGGCCTGCGTCACCTCGCGCAGCTGCAGTCCGTCGGCGAAGAGCGCGAACAGCGTCGAGCCCGACCCGCTCATCCGCGCGACCGCGACCCCGTCGACTTCGGCGAGCCGCTCGTAGATTCGCGCCAGCTCCGGACGTTGTTCGAACACGACCGGCTCGAAGTCATTTGTCGACAGCGCGGCGACGCCGTCCCAGGTGGTCACGGCCGCGAGCGGGTGCATCGCTGACCGATGCGCCTGGCCGGTGATGGTGCTGCGCGATGCGGCGAGCCACTGGTATGCTTCGGCGGTGCTCACCGGCTCGGCCGGAAGCACGAGGGCGACGTCGCGTACCGGGAGCGCGGGGAGGGAGAGCATCCGGTCGCCGCGCCCCCATCCGAGCGCGAGCGGCGCGACGCTCGTGAGGAACGGCACGTCCGCGCCTAACGTTCCGGCGATCGCCAGCAGCTCGGCGGGCGGAAGCGGGCGCGGATTGAGGGCGTTGAGCGCGCGGAGCACCGCGCCCGCATCGGCGCTCCCGCCTCCCAGCCCGCCGCCGACCGGGATGCGCTTGTCGATCTCGATCGAGAATCCGCGGGGCCAGTTGTCGTAGGCTCCGTACGCCACGGCCGCCCGCCACGCGATGTTCTCTTCGTCGGGTCCCAACCCCTCGCTCGGGAGCGCATCGCCGGTGCAGATGAGCACCCGGTCGCTCGACTCATCGACGCGGACCACGACGTCGTCAGCGAGCGAGATGCGGCAGAACAGGGTCTCGAGGTCGTGGTAGCCCGACGCCTCGCGCGCGAGGATGCGCAGCGCGAGGTTGATCTTCGCGTGAGCCGCGACGCGGGCGGCCGGCATCGCTCCCTAACGCTCCGCGGCGGTGCCGAGCTCGCCCATCCGCAGCCCGAGCCGCGCGAAATAGACGGCGCCGATCACCGTGATCGGGATGAAGCTGAGGATGTGGAATCCGATCGCCCACGCGACAGCGAGATCGGGGCCGATGCCATACACGGCGAGGCTTTCCTTGGCGATCGCTTCGAACACGCCAAAGAATCCGGGCGCCGAGGGGATCGCGACGCCGATCGCGATGATCCCCTGGACGAAAAGCGCTGCCGAGAAGGGCGCGGCGATCCCGACCGCCTTGAAGCCGATCCAGAACGCAAGCGCGTTGCAGATCCAGTGCACCACGGTCCAGAAAAGGACCTCGGCGAACCGTCGCGGGGCGCGGAGCACGCTCAGTCCCGCCGCAAAGGCGAGCAGGGCATCACGGCCACGCGCTTCCAGCTTTGGGGCCAGCCGCCTGACGACCAACTCGTAGGCGGTCAGCACGCGCGCCGGGAAGAGCACCAGCGCGTACAACGCAGTGAGCAGCGCGGCGACGGCGATGATGCCACCTCCTGCCCAGTTCGCGACCGGCTGGTTGGCGACTCGTGTTCCCGACGGAAACGCCGGGTCCAGCATCGCAATGAAGAGCATGAAGAGAATCACCACCGCATCGAAGACGCGATCCACGGCGATGGAGGCGAAGGCGGCGGCAAAGCTCACCCTCGGTTCCTCCTTGCTGAGCGCATACGCCCGCGCCAGCTCGCCCGCCCGTGCCGGGACGATGTTTCCGATCATCATCCCGACCGCCGTTGCCCGCCACAGCTCGCCGAAGGGCAGGTTGGGAGCGATCGGGTCGAGGATGACGCGCCAGCGGCGAGCGCGGAGCGGGAAGGTGAGGGTCGCGGCGATGGCGGACAGCGCGAAGAGCGGCAGGTTCGACTTCCGCAGTGTCGAGCCGACGACGGCGAAGTTCACGTCGTGCAGCGCGTACACGAGCAGGGCAACGCTCAGCGCGATGCCGATCGCGCCGCGCCATCCAAACTTCATGTCTGGCGTGAGTTGTCGATCACTCGCTCGCGGCCAGCTCGAGCAGGTCGTAGAACTCCGACAGCTCGTCGGACGACGGGTTCCGCGATGCGTCGCGGAGATCGTTGCGCAGTGCGCGCGCGCGGTCGAGCGCGGCGCGTCCACGGAGCAACAGCGTCTCGATCGGGACCAGCGCCTCATCGATGATCGGCACCGCCGCGCTCAGCGGGCGCTGGCTGAGCTGCGCACCGAGCGCATTGATGCCGGTGTCGAGCAGCGCGGCGAGGTTGCGGCCGGTCGGGGTGCGGGCCGAGCGCCCGCCGTTAGGCGTGTGCCGGCCGACGCCGGGCACCGAGAAGGGTGCGCCCGGGGGCCCCGATGCGGGCGGTCGCGGCGCTCCGGCTGGGGCGTTAGGCGCGACTGGCGCCGTGGGCTGGGCGCTCCCGCGAAGCCGCGCCAGCTGCTGAGCGAGCTGGTCGCCGCGGGATTTCGGGTCGGCGAGCAACGCCGACACCTGCCGCATGGCGTTGAGCGCCCCGCCTTCCAGCGCCGCGACCGCTGGCGAGACCTGCGCGAGCCAGTTCGAGACGTCCGTCTCGCCGAAGCTGTCGGCCGCCGAGCCTAACGCTCGAAGCGCGCCGCGCAGCTCGCGGGAGAGCCGGTCGCGGCCGGCGACGTCGGCCGCGACCTGCGCTTCGCTGACGAGCCGGAGCAGGTGCTCGGCCTGGCTGACGGCCTCGAGGCGGAAGCGCTGGCCCGGCGTCGTCGGCGGGTTGGGCGCGACCGCGACGATGTGGGGGCCGTTGTCGGCGAAGAACAGGTCGGCGACGGGGACGATCGGCGCGCTGTCGACCGCGGCATCATCGAGCGCGGCCGCGGCGGCGGCGAAGCGCTGTACCTCCGGCGACGCCGGGTCGGGACGACCGATGCTGCGGAGCTCGATCGCTGCGCGGCGGAGGAGCGTGCTCGCCGCCTGGAAGAGCGCCAGCTGCTGCGCGGACGGCGTCGGGCTCGACGTGAGCTCGAGTGGCTTGCCCGCACGGTCCAGCGCATCGACGACATCCGCGAGCGGCGGGAGGTCCCGTGTTGCCGCGACTCCGCGCAGGCCGCGGACCCGCCCGAGGAAAGATCCAAGCAGGGCCGCATCGCCCGAATGGGCGAGGAACTGATCGAGGCTCACCGCAATCTCGGCCGCTGCGTTCGCGAGGAACGCACTCCCGCCCGCGGCGGCCGACGGGGTGTTGCTCCGCGCGAGCTGGGGCGCATACCGCGCCAGCTCCGAGCTTCGTGCCTGCGCGCGCTGGTCCTCCGCCGGCCCCCAGCTCCGCGCCCCGCGGACGAGAATCTTCAGGTCGTCGACGGACGCCGTCAGCGCCGAGCGCAGACCCGGCTCCCACAGCAGCGTGCGCTCGCGAAGCGCGCGACCGACGCGCTCGATCCCGGCCGCGATCTCGGCGATGCCGGGCAGTTTCGTCATGGTCGCGCTGCCGCGCAGCATCCGGGCCCCGCGCGCAAGCGCCTCACCGTCAGCCCCGGCCGTCCCCGCCGAATTGAGGACGCTATCGAGCTGCTCGACCGATTCGCTCGCCTGGAGCACGAAGAGCTCGATGACGCCGGTTGGCTGTGGACTTGTCATTGCGACCGCAAACTATGGACGCGCGATGGCTCTGTCGAGTGTTGCGGTGAGGGGGATTCCGCGAAAGTGCTGCTTGAAGCAGCGGGAGGCGGGGTGGCGAAACCGATGCTGCACGACGCAGCGGGAGGCGGGGTGGCGAAAACGATGCTGCACGACGCAGCGGGAGGCGGGGTGGCGAAACCGGTG
>JANMAM010000038.1:0-13889 GCA_031359795.1 Gemmatimonadaceae bacterium | reverse complement strand
CTGCTCGAGGTTGGAACGCAGCGCCAGAAGTGTTGCCACACCGGGGGCTCGATCGCGTTCGATGCGAGGGGCAACCTGTACGTGTCGACCGGCGACAACTCCAATCCGTTCGCGACCGCGTACGCGCCCATCGACGAGCGGCCGGATCGCGGGCCGTGGGATGCGCAGAAGTCGTCGTCGAACACGAACGACCTGCGCGGCAAGATTCTCCGCATCCACCCCGAGGCGGACGGGACATACACCATTCCCGACGGCAACCTGTTCCCGAAGGGGATGGCGAAGACGAGACCGGAGATCTACACGATGGGTCACCGCAACCCGTATCGCATCGCGGTGGATCCACGAACCGGATACGTCTACTGGGGAGAAGTAGGTCCCGATGCCCAGGAAGACTCGGTTGGCCGGGGACCGCGCGGGTACGACGAGATCAACCAGGCGCGCCGGGCGGGAAACTACGGCTGGCCGTACTTCATCGGCGACAACAAGGCGTACATCAAGACGACCACCATCGATTCGGTGACCGTCAGGGCGGGCGATCCGTTCGACCCCGTCATGCCGCGGAACACGTCCCCGAACAACACCGGCCTGACGGTGCTCCCGCCGGCGCGGAATGCGTACATCTGGTACCCGTACGGCCCATCGGCCGAGTTTCCGCTCGTCGGCAGCGGTGGCCGCACCGCGATGGCTGGCCCGGTGTTCTACCGCGACGACTTTGCCCGTGCCGCCCGGCCCTTCCCGCAGTGGTACGACCGGAAGCTGCTCATCTACGAGTGGATGCGCGGCTGGATCATGGACGTCACGATGGCGCCGAACGGAGACCTCGTCTCGATGGAGCGCTTCATGCCGAGCGCGAAGTTCAGCAACCCGATCGACATGCAGTTCGGGCCTAACGGCGACCTGTACATGCTCGAGTACGGAACCGCCTGGTTCCAGGGGAACGACGACGCGCGTCTCGTCCGCATCGAGTACGCCGCAGGCAACCGCAAGCCGTTGGTCGCGGTGCAGGTGGACAGGCCGGCCGGTGCGCTGCCGATGAAAGTCGCACTCACCTCCGCGGGCACCGTGGACCTCGACGAGGATTCGCTTCGGTACGAGTGGACGATCACGCGGCGCGATGGGAGCGTACTGCAGAGGCTCGGCGGCCAGAACCCGTCGTTCACCTTCTCCCGGCCGGGGACGTACACCGCGGCCCTGACGGTGACCGACCCGCTCGGCGCGAGCAACTCGGCAAAGACCCAGGTTGTGGCGGGCAATGAGCCGCCGAAGGTGAACGTCGACCTCGTCGGCGGGAACAAGACGTTCTTCTTCCCCGGCATACCGGTGCGCTACGCAGTGCGCGTGACCGATCGTGAGGACGGCTCGTTGCAGAGCGGCCGAATTCCGGGCGCGCGCGTGAACGTGACCGCGCAGTACCTGAAGGAGGGGGTCGCGTCAGGCGCGCCAGTCGCGGCGCCATTCGCGGGCGCCGCGGCCGTGGTGCAGTCGCCGGCGCAGGCAGCCGGAAAAAAGCTTGTCGAAGGAGGCGACTGCCTCGCGTGCCATCAGCTGAACAGGAAGTCGATCGGTCCGTCCTACATGGAGGTTGCGCGGAAGTATCACGACGACGGCACCGCGACCGCGCGTCTCGTCAAGAAGATTCGCGGCGGGGGATCCGGCGTGTGGGGGCAGGTGATGATGCCTGCGCATCCGGCGCTGACGGAGGAGCAGGCGTCGCAGATGGTCGCGTACATCCTGAGCCTCGCCGACAAGGCGAAAGCCAGCGGATCGCTCGCCACCCGCGGCGCCTACACTCCCGCTGCCACGGCGGGCGACTCGCCGCAGGGCGCGCTGGTGCTCCGTGCGGCGTACACCGATCGGGGCGCGAACGGAATGCCCGCGATCTCGAAGGATGAGACGGTCGTGCTGCGGAGCCCGAGCGTTGTCGTCGCGAGCGGTGAGCTGGCCGAGGGAGTGCAGAAGCAGAGTGCGCCGGAGGTGCCGGTCACGATCACCATCGTGAGCCGCGCCGGCGCGTCGGTGAAGCTGAAGCAGCTCGACCTGACGAGCCTGTCGGCGGTGACGTTCTCGGCGATCGCGCCGTCGCGGTACGGAGCGTTAGGCGGGATGGTCGAGGTTCGCGTCGATTCGGTGACCGGCCCGCTGGTGGGCGAGACCGAGATGATTCGTCCATCGACCGACTCGGCCATGCGCCCGGTGCAGTTGCGGGTGGCACTCAAGGCGACGCCGGGGGTGCACGACGTCTACCTCGTCTTTCGAAGCCCGGCGGCGAAAGGCGACGGGTTCCTGTTCGGGCTGTTGACGGCGACATTCGAGGCGGAGACGCCGAAGAAGGCGGCGATGCGTTAGGCAGCACGCACCGGCGAGCGACGCATGGACAACATCACCCACTCGCTCGCCGGACTCGTGCTGGCGGAGGCGGCGGTGCAGCTCCGCGGGGGCGTGACGGGCGCCGAGCCGTCGCGCCGTTTCCGGACGTTCGCCGCCGTCTCGTCGATGATCGCCGCCAACCTGCCCGACTCCGACCTCCTTTATACGGGCGTCGGCGGCGACCGGCTGGCCTACATGCTCCACCATCGCGGCTACACGCACACCGTGGTGATCGCGGGCATCGGCGCGGTGCTTCTCTGGGGCGCAGTGACGCTCGCTTGGCGATGGCGCACACAGCCGGCGCTGCCGAGAGGCGATTCGCGGTGGTTCTTCGGCCTGCTCCTCGTGAGCGCGATGAGCCACCTCGTTCTCGACTGGACGAACAGCTACGGCGTGCACCCGTGGTGGCCGTTCGACGATCGGTGGATGTATGGCGACACGGTGTTCATCGTCGAGCCGTCGTTCTGGGTGCTGACGGTGCCGCTGCTGTTCGCGGCGAGCACGAGTCGCGTCGCGCGCGTACTGCTCGCGCTCGTCCTGCTTGCCGGGCTCGGGCTCGCCTGGGGCGTCGATCTGGTGTCGCGAGGTTCGGCGATCGCCCTCACGTGCGGCGCGGTGCTGTCGATCGTGCTGGTGCGCGCGGTCGGTTCGGGCGTTCGCGTCGCGACAGCGATCGCAGGCTGGGTCGTGGTGACGCTGGTACTGGCGGCTGGATCCGCGGCAGCGCGCGAAACCGCGATCCGTGCGGTGCAGGCCGCGGACCCGGCCGCCGAGGTGCTCGACGTCGTCGTGTCGCCTCTCCCGGCGAACGCGGTCTGCATGGCTGTCATCACGGTCGAGCGGTCAGGCGACGCATATCGCATCGCGACGGCCCGAGTGAGCAGCGTTCCGTCAATCACGGCGGCGTCGAAGTGCGGCGCGCGCGAGCGTGGGGGAGGGGTCGTCCAGTCGTCGGCGCGGCAGTCCATCGCGGCGCTGCACTGGGATGCAGAATGGACCGCGCCGCATGCCGAGCTCGCGACGCTGGCCCGCGAGAGCTGCCCGGCGCTGGCGGCGCTCCGCTTCTACCGTGTACCAACCTGGCGCGCGCTCGATGATTCGACCGTTATGATGGGCGACGCCCGCTTCGGCGGCGGCTCGGGGAGCGGGTTCTCCGACGTGCGGGTTCCGCGCCGCGCGCGAATCTGTCCCGCGAACGTGCCGCCGTGGATACCGCCGCGCGCGGAGCTACTCGGGTTTCAGGCAGGACGTTTGCAGCAACGGATCAGTCGCTGACCGGGGGGAGCGATACACGACACCACACGGGGAAAAAAATGGACATCAAGCGAACCGGTTCACAGCCTTCATTGAAGGGACCGAGCGACTGGTTCGCCGGTGCCGTCCGAATCGATCAGCTATTCGCCGCGGTAACGCCGGCGCGCGCAGCTGGAAACGCCGTCACCTTCGAGCCTGGCGCGCGCACGGCGTGGCATACGCATCCGCTCGGTCAGACGTTGATCGTCACCTTCGGTCTCGGATTGGCCCAGCGCGAAGGGGGGCCGATCGAACAGATCCGGCCGGGCGATGTGATCTGGTTCGAGCCTGGTGAGAAGCACTGGCACGGCGCGTCGCCGAACACGGCGATGCAGCACATCGCCATTCAGGAGGCGGTCGACGGCAATCCGGTAGACTGGCTGGAACACGTGAGCGACGAGCAATATCAGGCGAGTCCGGCCGCGCGCTGAAGTTGCCGGGAGTCGCCGGACGGGCGAACGTACGATCAACACCTATCGCGGAGAACCAGGAATGCGGCACGTCCTGTTGGTTGCCAGTTCAGCCCTGCTCGTGTTGGCGAGCGTCACTTCGGGCGCACTCGCCCAGCAGCCGCCGGCGCCGCAGCCTTTCACCGTCGGCAACCCGCTCGGCATCCCGGCCGTGCCCAACGCCGCCGGCACCTTCGAGCCGATCTCGGCGAACGTGAAGGTCTACGGCGCGATCTACTCGGCGGAGAGCTGCTCCTACGACGCGACGCGCGGTGTGATCGTCGTGCCCAACCGCGGCGTCCCGCAGAGCGTGCAGGGTAACAACGGCTGGGTCTCCTTTATCAATCACGACGGTTCGGTGCACACCGCTCGCTGGATCGGCGTACAAAGCCCAGCCGAGCGCGCCACCTTGACGCCGGCGCTCGTGCTCAACGAGCCGTATGGAAGCGACATCGCCAACGGCATGCTCTACGTCGCGGACCGTGACGGTGGAACGTCGCCGACGGAGCCGGCCGTCGCGGTCATCCGCAAGTTCGACATGAAGACCGGCGCGCCGGCCGGTGAATCAAAGGTGCCGGGTGTGGACTGGCTCAACGACATCGAAGTCGCCGACGACGGGACGATCTACGCAACCCGTACGGGGTCCTTCACCGAGAATCCCGATCCGGCGACGTTCCAGGTCTGGAAGATCGCACCCGACGGCGTGGTGTCGGTGTTCCTCCAGGGCGCGCCGCTCTTCCAGCCTAACGGCATTGCCCTCGATGGCAAGGGAAACATCGTTGTCGTCAACATCGGTGACGACGCGGTGCTGACGTTCTCGAAAGGCGGCCAGCTCCTCACGACCGAGCACGCGGTGCAGCCGGGAAACGACGGCCTCGTCATCATGCGTGACGGAACGAAGTATGTGAGCAGCGTCCGCAACGGCGGCGTCTCACGGATTCGACCTGGCAAGCGCGCCGACCTCATCGCCCGCAACATTCCGAGCGCTGCGTCAATGTGCTACGATGCCGGGGCAAACCAGCTCGTGATCCCGATGAACCCGAACAACGGGCTCGCCTTCATCAAACTCGGCGCGAAGAAGCGCTGATCCCTGGCGCCCTGGCCCCTTGACATGCTACCCACGCGAACGTTAGGCAGCGAAGGACTCACGGTCTCCGCGATCGGCCTTGGCCTGATGGGGATGACCCAGGCCTACGGCACCGACGAAGAGCGAGACGACCGTGAATCGATCGCGACGGTCCATCGCGCGATCGAGCTTGGATGCACCTTCCTCGACACCGCCGAGGCGTACGGCCCGTGGAAGAACGAGGAGCTGCTCGCCCGGGCGCTGAAGGAGTTGAAGGGCGCTCGCGACCAGGTCGTCATCGCGACCAAGTTCGGCTTCAGCTTCGACGGGAACCGCGTCATGTCCGGCGTGGACAGCCGGCCGGCGCACATCCGTGAGGTCGTCGAAGCGTCACTCCGCCGCCTCGAGATCGACCGCATCGACCTTCTCTACCAGCATCGCGTCGACCCCGCGGTGCCAATCGAGGACGTCATCGGCACCATGGCCGATCTCGTTCGGGAAGGGAAAGTACGCTTCCTCGGCCTGTCCGAAGCGGGTGAAAAGACCATCCGTCGCGCTCACGCGGTCCATCCGATCTCGGTGCTTCAGAGCGAATATTCGCTCTGGGAGCGGAACCTCGAGCCGCGCATCATCCCGCTGCTCCGCGAGCTCGGGATCGGTCTCGTTCCGTTCGCGCCGTTAGGGAGGGGATTTCTCACCGGCGCCGTCAAGCGCGCCGAGGAATATCCGGAAGGAGATTTCCGCCGTGGCGACCCGCGCTATCAGGGCGAGAACTTCGACGCCAACGTGCGGGCCGCGTCAGCGGTACGCGACCTCGCGGCGAAGAAGGGAATAAAGCCCGGCCAGATCGCACTCGCCTGGCTGCTGCACAAGGGCCCCGACATCGCGCCGATTCCCGGGACGAAGCGACGGAAGTACCTCGAGGAGAACGTCGCCGCCGCCGACATCCGGCTCACCCGCGCGGAGATGGTGACACTCGACGCCGCACTCGCGCCAGAAAAGGTGTCCGGCCCGCGGTACGGCGAGAAGGCGATGTCGCAGGTGGATCGTTAGGGTGGCATCGGAGGACAAGAAAAAGACTCGGTGAGCTGTCGTTCAAGCAAGAGCAATAACCACAGAGGGCACAGAGTCGGCACACTTTGTTTCCAGTGCCATCGCCGATCTCCTCGGCGGGCAAACCCGTTCAAACTCATCAACAGGGTCGCTCATGCTGAACAGGCGCAAATTCATCGCGGTCACTGGCGCATCCGCGGCTGGCCTCGCGTTAGGCTGCCGGACCGCGCCGGCGAACGGCGCGATGGTCGCGGCGGTTCCCGCAGATCGCCTCGGGCCCCTCGGCGTTGGCCTGTTCACGCTCCCCAAGTCGCTGAGCGCGGACTTCGACGGCACGCTTGCCATGCTGGCGGGGCTCGGCTACCGCGAGGTCGAGTTCTATGGTCCGTACCCGTTCAGCGCGCAGGCGGTGCAGGACGGATGGAAGGGCGCAACCGCGAGCATGGGGCTTCCGCCTAACGCGAGCGGCTTCTTCGGGCGCACCGCGAGCCAGGTACGCGCCAGCCTCGACCGGGCCGGGCTCGTCTCGCCGTCGACGCACGTGGATTTCGAGACCCTGCGCGATCGTACCGAGCAGCTCGGCGAGGCGGCGCATGCGATCGGCTGGAAGTATGCGGGCATCGCCTCGATCCCCGAAGACCGACGCCGCACCCTCGACGACTATCGCCGGATGGCCGACGATCTGAACGCGATCGGCGCGCGCGCGAAGCCGATGGGGTTCAAGGTCCTCTACCACAATCACGGGTATGGGCTCATGCCGATGGAGGGGCAGATCCCGACCCGCGTGCTCTTTGATCGCCTCGACCCGAGCGTCGTTGCGCTCGAGATGGACATCTTCTGGACCGTCGCCGGCGGTGCCGATCCGGTCGAGCTGCTCGATGCGTACCCGCGACTGTACCGGCTCATGCATGTGAAAGACATGAAGAGCCAGGCCCGCTTCACGCGCGGGGGTGACATGCAGGATGTGTTCGCGCTGTTCCCGCTGATGACGACCGCTGGCGCGGGCGTGCTCGACATGCCGCGCATCCTCGGCCACGCGAAGCGGGCCGGCGTCGAGCATTTCTACGTCGAGCAGGATCTCGCCGCCGATCCGCCGGCACAGCTTGGCGCGAGCATTCGCGCATTGCGGGCGATGACGCTCACTGCCTGACGCGCGATGAGCGACCTGCTGCGCGCGTCAGGCGCGCAGCAGGTCCTCAATCCGGACCGGCAGCTCGCGGACCCGCACGCCGGTCGCGTGGTAGACCGCTGCCGTGATTGCCGCCGCCGCTCCAGCGAGGCCGATCTCGCCAACACCGCGCGCTCCGAGCTCGTTCATCACGAGGTCCGGATAATCGAGGAAGGTGACGTCGATCGGAGGCGCGTCGGCGTTCGTCGCCACCATGTAGTCAGCGAGGTTGTTGTTGATCGGCGCTCCATAACGCTCGTCATAGCGCGCCTCTTCGAGCAGTGCCATCCCGATCCCCATCACGACCGCTCCTTCGATCTGGTTGCGCGCCGGCTTCGGGTTGATCATCCGCCCGGCGTCGATGACAGTCACGAACCGTGAGACGCGGAGACGCGCCATCTCGGGTTGCCATGTCACCTCGGCGAACTGCGCACCAAAGGAGTGGAGCGAGTACTTCCGACTCTCCTCGCTGCCGAAAAGGGTGCTGGACTTTCCATTGCCCGTCGCCGCGCGGACATTGGCCCGCGCGAGCACATCGCCTAACGGCACGCCCGACGACGGATCGCTCTTCCGCGACACGCGTCCGTTGGCGAGCTGGAGGTCGTCGGGCTTCGCCCCGGCGAATGGAGCAGCCGGCCCCGCCGTCGCCATCCCGAGCAGCGCCCTGACCGCGGCGCGCGCCGCGTTGGAGACGGCCGGGATCACCGACGCGGTCACCCATGAGCCGCCCGAGATCGGACCGGCCGGCAGCATCGTGTCCCCGAGCCGGACATCGATCTTGTCGAGGGGGATGCCGGTCACGTCGGACGTGACGATCGCGAGCACGGTGTAAGTGCCGGTGCCGATGTCCTGCGTCGCGGTCGTGACCGAGGCAGTTCCGTCGCCGCGGATCTCCACGGATGCCTGCGCGTCATCGCGCATCGCGCCCCACGAGGCCGCCGCCATCCCCCAGCCGATCGTCAACCCGTCGCGCTTCATCGACCCGACGCGCGGGTCGCGCCGCGCCCAGCCAAACTTTTCGGCGCCGACCTGCATGCATTCCAGGAGGTGTCGCGACGAAAAGGGCAGCTTGTTCGATTCGTCGTGCTTCGGCTCGTTGCGACGCCGCAGCTCGATCGGATCGATGTTCAGCGCAACCGCCAGCTCGTCCATCGCCGATTCCATGGCGTACAGACCGGGAACCGCGCCCGGTCCGCGCATCGCCGTCGGCGTCCCGACGTTGGCGCGCGAGAGCGCCGACGCGACGCGCAGGTTCGGCACGCTGTACATGAACGGTGTGGCCTCGCCGCAATCCTCCTTGTAGTCGTCGAGGATCGACGTCTGATTGAGGTACTCGTGATGCAGCGAGACGAGCTTGCCGTCACGATTCGCACCGAGCCGGAACCGCTGCTCGGTGCGGGGCCGGTGCCCGACGGTCTCGAACATCGACTGCCGGCTCACGACGAGCTTCACTGGTGCGCCGATCTTCCGCGCAACTCCGGCGGCGATGATCGAGTGCGTCCAGGGCCACAGCTTTCCGCCGAACCCGGAGCCAAGGAAGTGCGACACGACGCGCACGTTTTCCTTCGGCACGCCGAGCATCTGGTAGAGCACCTCGCGATGGTTCACGACCGCCTGCGAAGTCTCGTACAGCGTCACCCGGTCACCTTCCCACGCTGCGACCGTCGCGTGGAGCTCGATCGGGTTGTGCACCTCGTCCGGCGTGACGTACGTCTGGTCGATCTTGACCGGCGCCGACTGGAACGCGCCGTCGGCGTCGCCACGCTCACTCTCCGTCGCCAGCGGTTTCTCGGCGACGAGACGCGAACTCACGTTGTGCGCGTCGGCCTTGTACCGCACCCGCACCGCATCGGCGGCAGCCTTCGCCTGCTCCATCGTCTGCGCGACCGCAACCGCGATGTACTGCCCGTAGTAGCGCACGACGTCGTCCTCAAACGGCGGCCGTCTCTCGTCGATGAGACCGCTCAGCCCCTGCGCCGGCGCGCTGCGGAAGAACGGTCCGATATTCCCGCGAGAATAGACCGCGCTCACCCCCGGCAACTTCCGCGCAGCGGTGGCGTCGATCGAGACAACGCGACCGTTCGCGATCGTGCTGCGCACGGGAACGGCGTAGAGCATCCCGGGAAGCGAGATGTCCGAAGTGTAGAGTGCGCGCCCGCTCACCTTGAGCGGGCCGTCGATTCGCGGCAGCTTTCCGCCGAGCACCTTCGGCGAGTCCGGCGCGCCGGACGGTCGCGGAGACTCCCCCATGCGGCTCATGAGGCGACCATCCCGGTCGCGAGCCGGAGCGCGTGCGTCAGGCAACGCTGCGCCAGCTCGACCTTGAAGCCATTCTCGCTCTGCGGCTTCGCGTCGCGGAGCGCGAGCGTCGCCGCCTGCCTGATCGTCCCCTCGTCGACAGCCGCCCCGGTCAGTGCCTGCTCGGCGGCCGTCATCCGCCACGGCTTGGTCCCGACGCCGCCCATGGCGAGCCTGACGTAGCGGAACCGCCCGTCGGCCACCTCGACGACGACGGCCGCCGAGGCGAGGGCGAACTCGTACGACGCCCGGTCGCGCAGCTTGAGATACCGCGACGCCGCCCGCGCGTTAGGCGGGGGTAGCGTCACGTGCGTGATCAGGTCGCCTGGCTCGAGGACGGTCTCACGATGCGGCGCGTCGCCGGGCAGGAGGTGAAAGTCCTGGAACCTGATCGCGCGTGTCCCCTTCGCACCCTGCACATGGACCGTCGCCTCGAGCGCGGCGAGCGCGACGTTCATGTCCGATGGGTTCGTGGCGATGCAATGCTCGCTCGTGCCGAGGATGGCGAGCGACCGGTTTTCGCCCTTGATCGCCGAGCAGCCGGAGCCGGGCTCGCGCTTGTTGCAAGCCATCGCCGTGTTGCGGAAGTACATGCAGCGAGTTCGCTGGAGCAGGTTTCCGCTCGTGGTCGCGACGTTCCGAAGCTGCGCAGACGCGCCGGAGAGCAGTGCCTCGGAGAGCACGCGGTAGTCGCGGACGACAGCCGCATCATGAGCGAGTGCCGCGTTGCGGACGAGTGCGCCGATTTTCAGCCCGCCGTCGCTCATCGGCTCGACCTTGTTCAGCCCGAGGTGATTGATGTCGACGAGTCGCGTGGGATGCTCGACGTTGAGCTTCATCAGGTCGACGAGGGTCGTGCCGCCGGCGACGAAGCGGACGGGCGCGCCCTGCTGCGCGGTCGTCGATTGTGCGGCGATCCCGATCGCCTCGGGGATCGTGCGTGCGCGTGTGTATTGAAAGCGTTCCATGTCGGCCCTCGTTGACAGCGTTGGTCAGCCTTCGCTCACGCGGGTGTTGCCCGAACCTGCTGGATGGCGGCGACGATATTCGGATAGGCACCGCAGCGGCAGATGTTGCCGCTCATCAACTCCTTCACGTCGGCGTCGCTCGGGCCGCACGGCTCCTTCATCAACGCGACCGCCGACATGATCTGCCCCGACGTGCAGTAGCCGCACTGATAGCCATCGTGCTCGACGAACGCAGCCTGCATCGGGTGCAGCGCCTCCGGCGCGCCGAGCCCCTCGATCGTCGTGATGTCGTCGCCCTCGTGCATGAGCGCGAGGCGCAGGCACGAGTTGACGCGTTGGCCGTTCACATGGACGGTGCAGGCGCCGCACTGGCCGTGGTCGCATCCCTTCTTCGTGCCGGTGAGGTGCACCGTCTCGCGGAGCGTGTCGAGGAGCGTGGCGCGGGGGTCAATCCGCGTGCGGTGCGTCGCGCCGTTGATCCTGAGCGTGATTGGCACCGTGCCCGGGATAACGGGCGCCTCAGGCGATGGCGACGCGATCTCAGCCGCCACGGCGGCGAGTGGCAGCGAGGCCGCAACACCCGCCGCGCCGACTGCGCCGGCCTGCGACAGAAACCCGCGGCGTGTCAGCCTTTGCGCTGGTCCATCGCGATCGGGCGCGTCCGGATCGTGCATTGCTAGCTCCTGGAAAAAGGCGGGCGACGACGTGAAAGATTGCGACTGCTTCGCGCGTTCGGAAGGTGGTGATCCATGTGTGTTGCGCCGTGCATCGCGGTCGAGTAGATGAGTACGTCGTGGGCTGCTCAAGTCACCGCATGAGGAGAGATGCGAGACATCACGCTGATCGCGGAGGCGCTGGCCGCGGCGGAGTCGCGCCGTGAGGAGGTCGTGCTCGCCACCGTCGTGCGCACCGAGGGTTCGACCTACCGCCGGGCCGGCGCGCGGTCGCTGATCTGGCGCGGAGGCCGCTCGATCGGCGCGGTGAGCGGCGGTTGCCTCGAGGCGGATATCGCGGCGCGGGTGGACGACCTGCTCGCGTCGGGGCGGCCCGAGCTCGTCACCTACGACACGCGCGCTGGCGACGATCTCGTCTGGGGACTCGGGCTCGGCTGCAACGGGCGTGTCGACGTACTGCTCGAGCCGCTCGCGGGCGAGGCTATCGCCCGGGCGCACGCGCTCTACAGGCGTTGCAGCGACCTGATGGCGCCGGCCGTGCTGGCGACGATGATCGCAACGTCGGCCAACGGGGCGGGCACGGCGGGACCGCGCGTCGGCGACCGGCTGCTGCTGACGGCAGGCGGGGACGAGTTCACGTCAGGCCTAACGCTCGACGCCGATACCGGGCGACTGGTCGCCGAGGCGCGAGAAGTGCTTGCGACAGGACGGTCGGCCATCCGCGGCTACGGTTCGGTGCGTGACGGGGCGCCGGAATTCGAGGTGCTCCACGAGGTGATTGCTCCGCCGGTCGCGCTGCTCGTCTGTGGTGCCGGGGCCGACGCCGTCCCACTGGTGCGCCTCGCGACCGAGCTCGGTTGGAGCGTGACGGTGGCGGACCATCGGCCCGATTACGCCCGCCCCGACCGATTCCCGGGCGCGACGGTGCTGCTGCTCGACGGCGCAGTCGCCATCGAGCGTCGGACTGGCCCCGGCCCTGACGCCGCCGTCGTGATGGCGCACAATTACGCACGCGACATGGCGCAGGTGACGGCGCTGCTCGCGGCCGGCGTGCCTTACGTTGGCGTGCTCGGTCCGCGGCGGCGCACCGAACGCATGCTCGCGGAGATCGGCGCGAGCGACACGGACCGGACGCGCGTCTACGCCCCGGTCGGGCTCGACATCGGAGCGGAGACGCCCGACGAAATCGCGCTCGCGATCATCGCTGAGGTGCAGGCGGTGCGGACAGGACGGCGCGGCGCGCCGTTGCGCGAGCGTGACAGCGGCATTCACGGCGGCGCTCGCGAGGGGACTTACGGAGCCGGCGCCGAGCGGTGACCGATCGCGCGTTAGGCGCCGTCGTCCTGGCGGCCGGCGGCTCGACGAGGCTCGGCCACCCCAAACAGCTCGTCGTTCACGAAGGACTCGCGCTGGTCGCCCGGGCTGCCGGCGCGGCGCTGCGCGCAGGGGCGCACCCCGTCGTCGTCGTGGTCGGCGCGGATGCGGACGCGGTCAGCGCGGTGCTCTCGGAGCTGCCGGTGGTTCAGGCGCTGAACCCGCGCTGGGCCGATGGCATTGGAACGTCGCTGGCCAGGGGACTGCGGGCGATCATCGAACACGCTCCGGCGCTGGCCGGCGTTCTGATCGTGCTTGCCGACCAGCCGCTCGTGGATGATGCGTCGCTCACTCGCCTGGTCGCGGCGTGGAGCGAGGCCGATGCGACTGCGGCAGACGGAGAAACGCACGGGACGATCGCTGCGGCCGCGTACGCCGGCACCGTTGGCGTTCCCGCGGTTTTTGGTCGCGCCCATTTCGACGCTCTCCGCTCGCTCCCGCCCGCGGCCGGTGCGTCGGTTCTGCTCCGTGCAGGCGGCGCGCACGTAGTTCGCGTGCCGATGCTCGAAGCCGCGACCGACCTGGACACTCCCGACGACCTCGACCGATTCCGCGCGCGAGTCACCTGACGGCCGCGAGAGCCGCACCTCGAGCGTCGCTTCGGGCAGTCGTGCCGATCGGCCAGTATCGTTGGCCCGAGCTCAAACACACCCGACCAGAGACTTTTCGCATGCTGCTGCCGTGACGCGAGCGTGGGCTTGAGCGGAGCCAGCCCGGACCTGCAGAACCTCGAGCGCGCGGTCGCTGGGCGATACGCGCTCGGTCGCGAGCTTGGCCGCGGAGGCATGGGTGTCGTGATGCTCGCACGCGATCTCTCGCTCGAGCGGCCGGTCGCCCTCAAGCTGCTTCCGTACGCGCACGGCCGCGGCATCGTGCATCGCGACATCAAGCCCGACAACATCCTCATCGAGCGCGGCAGCGGGCGGGCGATGGTCACCGACTTCGGGATCGCGCGGGTCGGGACTGGTGCCGAGGGGGCCGAGCGCTCGAGACGACTCGGGCGCGCCGCGCGACGCTCGCCGCAGTAAACGTTCCTGATGGCCTGTCTTACGGAATGCTTGCAGGTGCGGCCGTTTACTTTATACTGCAAAGTACATTATGATGCTCCGGCGAGCGCCCAGCACCGCGACCGCCGTAACCGGCGACGGATTGCCGCCCGAATGGAGCCCTGAACCTTGC
>JANMAM010000023.1:0-25345 GCA_031359795.1 Gemmatimonadaceae bacterium | reverse complement strand
GCTTGCTGCCGAATAGCTCTCGGTGCACTCGGTGTCTCGGTGTCTCGCAGACAAGTCTGTCACGACGCCCGAATGCTGAGGACTACGGCCGACTAGCCAGGAAGCCAGCGGCCCAGAGGAACGGATCAGCAACGGCCGCGGTTCAATTTGGCTCCGCGCCCGACGTCGCCGATCGCTTACCGCTTACCGCCATTCACAGTGTTGACCCCGTTTGCGCTCGCGGGCAGTTTGGTGCTCAACCTTTTTCCCCTCCCGAATGCACTGCACGTCTGTCGCGCGCGTCATCGCCGCCGGTTTATTGCTCGTGGTCGCACGACCGCTCGCCGCGCAGCACGCGGTGCCGCCCGATTCGATTCGCGACGATCGCAATTTCTCGTTCTATGCGCGTGGGCCGTACCGCGCTGGTGTTCCGCGGCCGGAAACGATACTCGGCTACAGCATCGGCGAGATGAACACGCAGTTCGGGCAGCAGGAGAAGGTGCTGCTCGCGATTGCCGACGCGGCGAAGGATCGGGTGCGGGTGGAGGAGATCGGATCGAGCTACGAACGGCGGACGATGCGGCTCTATCTCGTGTCGTCGCCGGAGAACATCGCGCGGCTCGATGCGATCCGGAAAGATCTCGACCGGCTCGGCGACCCGCGCGGCGCGGCGCAGTCGGAGCTCGATGCGATCGCGGCGCGGACGCCGGCGGTCGTGATGATCAACGAGAGCGTGCACGGCAACGAATCGCCCGGCTTCGAGGCAGGAATGCAGACGCTCTACCAGCTCGCCGCGAGCGACGAGCCGGCAACGCTGGAGATGTTGAAGAACACGCTGATCATCCTCAATCCGAGCACGAACCCCGACGGTCACGAGCGGTTCGCGGTGTGGTACAACTCGATCGGCGTGGGCACGCCAGATCAATTCTCGCTCGAGAAGGACGAGCCGTGGAGCATCCAGGGTCGTTTCAATCACTACCGGTTCGACATGAACCGCGACGTGATGACGACCACGCAGCGCGAGGCGCAGGCACTGATTCGCGCGATGCTGCGCTGGCATCCGATGGTCGCGATCGATCAGCATGGACAGGTCGGCACCTACTTCTTCCCACCGACGGCCGCGCAGCTCAATCAGAACTTCGGCAAGAACTTTTCGGACTGGATGGAGATCTACGGAAAGGCGAACGCCGCGGCATTCGACCGTCACGGCTGGATGTACTACTCGCGGGACATCTACGATTTCTTCGGTCCGTTCTACTGGGACACCTGGCCTTCGCTCTCCGGCGCGATCGGCATGACGTACGAGACGGACGGTGGTGGATGGAAGGGCATTCTCTGGCGCCGTGACGATGGATCGATCGTGTCGTTCCGCGACGGCATCGCGAAGCACTTCACCACCGCCATCGCCACGATCGAGACCACCGCCGGGCGCCATGCCGAGCGGGTGCGCGACTACCTCGCGTTCCGGCAGGGCGCCGTCGCCGCCGGGCGGACCGGCACGATGAAGCGTGTTGTTCTCGTCCCCGGGCGTGATCCGGGCCGGGCCGCCGAGCTGGTGGCGACGCTGCTCCGGAGCGGAATCGAAGTCCGTCGCACGAAGAGTGGTTTTTCCTCGGCGACAGCGCACGCCTACGCCGACGACACGCGCGCCTCGCGCCGGTTCGACGTTGGCGCCTACGTCATCGACATTGGCCAGCCGCAGGGGCGGTTTGCCAAGGCGGCGCTCGAGCCCAACCCGGGGTTTGACTCGACCTTCATTCGCGCGCAGCTCGAGCGGTATCGCCGCAACATCCGGCGCGGGACGAACGCATCGCGCGAGGGCTACGAGTTCTACGACGTGACCGCATGGTCGCTTCCGGTGACATTCGGTGTCGAAGCTTACTGGACCGAGGATGCGCCGGGCGTCGACGGCGATCTTCTGCAGCTTCCCGCCGAGGAGCCGGCGCTCCCCCAGGCGCAGCAGACCGCACGGCGTGTCGGGGGTGAGCTGCTGCCAGTCGACATCGCCAGCGGGATCGTCAGCGGATCGCATCCGCAATCCGCGTACGTGTTCAGCGCCGAGCGAAATGGTGCATCGCGGCTCGCCTACATGCTGCTCGCCGAGGGCTACCGGGTGAGCGTCGCGAGCCAGCCGGTCGAGGCGGGTGGTCGCAACTGGGCGCGCGGCACCTACATCGTTCGCGTGGCGCGAAACGACACGACGCTGCACGCGCGCATCGATGCCCTCGGCCGCGATGCCGGCGTCGACGTCGTCGGGGTGAACACCGCGTTCAGTGTCCAGCAGCAATACGGCATCGGCTCGGAGAATGTGGTCGACCTGAAGGCCCCGCGGATCGCGCTGGTTGGCGACGAGGGCGTCAGCCAGACGAGCTACGGCGCGATCTGGTGGAGCCTCGAGCGCCGGTACGGAATCAAGTTCACGCCGGTCACGATGCGCTGGCTCAACTCGGGGGATCTGGCTGCGTTCAACGTGATCATCGTGCCCGACGCGTCGAGCGGAGCGATGAATCGCACGTTAGGCAAGGATGGCACGGAGCGGCTCAAGGGCTGGATGCAGAACGGCGGAACGCTCATCACGATGGCGGGTGCATCGGAGTGGGCGGCGCGGGACGACGTCAAACTCACCAGCTCGCGCCTCGTCGGCGCTGGCACAGACCGCGATACCACCGGTGTCGCGTCGGCGACGATCGACACGGCCGCGGTCAAGTCGCGCCAGCGTGAGAAGTCGAGCGATCGGTCGCAGAACGTGGACGACCTGCTCGCCGCGACCAGTCCGACCGCGAGCAACGCGATGCCGATCGAGCTCGCGGGCAGCCACTTCGACGTCGTGCTCGACCGGACGCACTGGCTCACCGACGGCTACGAGCAGCCGCGCCTGACGGTGATGCTGTACGGGAGCAGCTTCTTCAAGCTGTCGAAGGAAGGGTCGAACGTCGCGGTGTTTCCGACAACGGGCCTGCTCTATCGGGCCGGCTTCACCTGGCCGAACAACACGGAGCGGCTGCTTCGCGGCACCGCATTCCTGATCGAGGAACCGATCGGTGACGGGCACCTCGTGATGTTCGCGAACGATCCGATGTTCAGGGGATGGTGGCGAGCGCTGGACAGGCTCGTACTGAATGCGGTGGTGCTGGGGCCGGCGATGTAATCGTGCATCGTGCGGTGCATCGTGCGGTGCATCGTGCCGTGCATCGTGCACACAGCGAGAGGCGGGGTGGCGAAATCGACGCTGCTAGAAACAGCGAGAGGCGGCGTGGCGAAAATTCCGCTGTGCGAAACCGCCCTGCCACGCGGCAGCCAACCCCGCCGGTGTAGTTCCGCGGTGGCGGGTTGGTTTCGTTCACCGCCTAACGCGCTGCTTCGCCACTCCGCCTCTCGCTGCTTCACGCAGCGTCGCTTTCGCCACCCCGCCTCTCGCTGCTTCACGCAGCGTCGCTTTCGCCACCCCGCCTCTCGCTGCTTCGCGCAGCGATGAATCTTCGACTTCGCCGATGCACGACGCCAGACGGGCAGCGCAGCGCCATTGCTGGACACCGCACTGCCCGTCGTTAGCGCCGGGGGCCTACCGCGGAGTCGTGTCCTGTCACACGATCCGCGCCCCGACGTTGTCGCTCGATACTCTTCCCCTAACGCTTCAGCCCCCGGCCAGGCGAAGGGTGAGTCGCTTGCCCTTTCGCAGCACCACCACTTCGCGCGCTTCGTTGGACGTGGTGATCCCCCCGTCGTTGACGCAATTGCCGTCTACGCTGAGGAGCACGTCACCGGCGCGGAGCGCTGACCACTGGCCGCTCGATTCGAGCACGAGATAGCCGTCCCTGCTGCCCTTGCCCAGGTACTCGGCGAGTTCGGGCGTCACCGATGCTACGGACAGCCCGGGGATATTGATTCGATTCGACCCGGTTGCCGAGGTCGCGACGTCGGCGGCGAGCAGCGCGTCAGGCGACCATGCGGCGGCGATTGCCGGTGTGAACCCGAGCGAATTGGCCGCGCTCGACATCAGCGCGCGCTGGGCGGCGCGGGTCCGCTCGGCGCGGATGCTCTCGCTCGAGCGCTTCGACTTCGATCCAGGCCTGGCCGCCTCGGCGTCGACGGCCGCCTCACGCGCGGCTTCGAGTTCTCCCTCTATTGCATCGTCGATCTCGCTCGCGTCCACGAGATCGTCTTCATCATCATCCATGTCGAACGACTGGACGCGGGCGCGAGGGGTGAAATAGCCCGGCATCGGAGGCATGGGCGGCATTGCGGGAACGGGCGCGATCATCGCGCGCGGCGAGATGCCGGGGAAGACGTCGTCGCCGTCCATCCCCCACACCATCGGGGCGCCAGAGCCGATGCGAATGCGGCGCATCTGGTCCTTGTACAACTCGCTCGCTTTTGCCGCGGTGACCTGCACGGTCTTCGACTGCCCGCCGCTCCAGACGCGCAGCTCCACCTTGTCACCCGGCTTCGCCGAGCGCATCACGCGCTGGAAGCGGGTCACCATTGCTCCGCTCACCCAGTCGTCGCCCGCGTCGTCGTGGCGAACTCGGAGGTCGGTGCCATTGACCGCGGCGACGCGGTCGCCCTCGATGAGCCCAGCCTTCTCGGCGGGCCCGTCCTCGTGGACGGCGGCGATGAGGACACCGAGTGTGTCGCGCTTCGATCCAGTCGAGTTGAGCTCAAAGCCAAGGACGGCGCGTTCTTCGCTGTTGTTCAACCGGATGCGAACCGGCATCAGGCTGTCCGGGGCGATCGTCTTCAACTTCACGGTCTTCCACTGGCCATCCGCATAGATGCGGAGCTCGACGTCGGTGCCGGGATCGATCTTGCCGAGCTCGCGGGTGAGGCGGCGGGCGGTGATGCCGTTCATGTCATCCTGTCCGGCGTCGGCGGCGGCGAGGCGGAGGTTGACGCCATTGATCGCCGCGATGCGATTGCCCTCGACGATGCCCGCCTTCTCGGCCGGACCGTTAGGCGTCACGCTCGTCACGAGCAGTCCGAGGGTGTCGCGCGTACCGGTCGATGAAGTGCTGACGCCGATCATCGACCTGGCGCCCGACCGGGCGCCGCCACGCGCGAAGATCTGCACGTCCGGCCCGAACTTGTCGCGCTCGATGACGACACGTTCAGGAGCCGGTGTCTTGACCTTCGGCTTGGTGCCCTGCGCCGGGAGTGTGCTCGCCGAGGCGAGCAGGGTAGCGGTGAGCAGGGGGAGGGTTAACGCTCGCATGAGTCCTCTACAGAAGAAGTCCGTCAGGAGGTACGCCCGAATAGACACGCAATCCGCCGCGAAAGGTTTCCACCCGGTTCCGAGGATCTGCGCAGCGCGCGGGCAGCTCGGCGCACCCGGGGGCCGGCCCGTGCCGCAACCCGTTCAACGCTGGCGGGTTGCGCATGCCACCATGGAAGCGTCATCTTGCCGCCATGACTCGTCTCGATCCGACCCTGCTGACGCTCCGGCTCCGTGCTGCCACATCGAGCAGGCCAGCGGACGCCGGCACCGCCGCGCAATACACCCCGGAATCGAGCACGCGCGAGTTCGTCGATAGCGACGGACTTCGTTGGACGGTCCGCGAGATCATTCCCGAGATCCGCGTCACGACGCATCGCACGCTGCTGACGCGCCCGGGGTACGAGAATGGATGGCTTTCGTTCCGGTCCGAAGGGCTGTCGTGCCGGATCGCACCGTTCCCCACCAATTGGCGAACGATCTCGCATTACGAGCTGGAACGCTGGTGCATGCGTGCGCGGGACGCTGCGCGGCTGCTGCGGAAGAGGCAGCAGTAAGCGGCAGGCGGCAGGCGGTAGCGCAGCCGGCAACGGCATTATCTTCAGTGAATGGCTTCTTCGCTCGAATTGCGCCCCGGTGAGTCCAGCCCGGACGGCGCGACCGCACCCGATCTCCACGCCTTCGAACACCATTGGCAGGACGAAGCCGACGCGGCGTTCCTGTACGACGTCCTCGCCGGCGCCGAGCCTGACGAGCACAAGCGCGATCTCTACCGCAAGCTGTCGGCAGTCGAGCAGAAGCACGTCGAGATCTGGGGAACGCTGCTTCGCGCGCATGGCCGGGAGCCCGCCGCATTCAAGCCGACCGCCCGCGCGCGCATCCTCGCGACGTTAGGGAGGCGAATCGGCCCGAACTTCCTGCTGCCGATGCTGCTCCGCGAGGAGGGGCGCGAGGTCAAGGCGTACCTCGCGATGCATCGCGCGACTCCCGGTGGCGTCGCTGGCAAGGGCGAGGCGTTGACGCTGGCGCGAGAGAGCGCGGAGCATGCGACTACCCTCGCCGGGATCGCCGGCCGCGCCGGCGAGCCATGGCATCGCACGGGGAGCGGTGGCTTCCTGCGCAACGTGGTCTACGGCTTCAACGACGGCCTCACCGCGAACTTTGGCCTCGTTGCCGGTGTGATTGGCGCCGCGGCGACGCAGCAGCACCATGCGGTGATCGTCGCCGGTGTCGCCGGCCTGATCGCCGATGCGTTGTCGATGGGCTCGAGCGGGTATCTCGCGGCGAAGAGCGAGCAGGAGGTCTACGCGCACGAGATCGCGATGGAGCGCGACGAGATCGCGATGATGCCCGAGATCGAGCGCGACGAGCTCGCGTTGATCTATGAGACCAAGGGGCTGGCGCCGGAGACGGCGATGCAGCTGGCCAATGCGGCGATGGCCGACCCGCAGCGCATGCTCGCCGAGCAGATGCAGGAGGAGCTCGGGATCAGCGGTGTACAGACGTCACCGATGCGCGAGGCATGGCTGACGGGCACGGCGACGGCCGTGGGCGCGCTGATTCCGGTATTCCCCTTCTTCATTCTCACGGGTACGGCGGCGATCGTGCTCAGCTTCGCGCTGGCGATGGCGTCGCACTTCTTCGTCGGCGCGCTGCGATCGATCTTCACCGGCCGCTCGGTGTTCCGGTCGGGGCTCGACATGTTCGTCGTCGGGCTCGGCGTGGCCGTGGTCGGGTATTTCGTCGGTGAGTGGATCGGACGGCTGTTGTGAGCCGCGGGGTGGGCGTGCAGCCGGCGGTGGTGTTCGAGCCGCTCTATGACGACGTGGTCGCGCCTTCGCGCGCGACCGAGCAGTCGGCGGGCTACGACCTTCGCGCCTACCTCGGCGGACGGGCGACGCGGATCGCCAGCGGGAACGGGACGTCCGAGCGAGCTCCAAGTCGCGATGGGAGCGGCGTGGCCTACGTCGAGATCGGCGCGGGCGAACGGGCGATCGTGCCGTTAGGCTTCCGCGCCCGGCTCCCCGACGGCCACGAGGCACAGCTCCGGATGCGGAGCTCGGTCGCCTTCAGGAAGGGGCTGATCATGCCTAACGCTCCGGGGACGATCGACGCCGACTACCCCGATGAGTGGCTGGTGATGCTCCGCAACGACGGCGACGCCCCGGTGCGGATCGAGCATGGCGAGCGGATCGCCCAGGTGGTGATCACGCGGTACGTGGCGCCGGAGTGGACGCGAGGGACGGTCGCGGTGACGACGTCGCGGGCGGGGGGGGTGGGGAGCACTGGGTGAACTGGAGCCGTTAGCCATTAGCCTTTGGCAGGAAGGAACGGCGGATACCGCAGTCGCTCACCGCTCACCGCTAATGGCTCATAGCTGCCGTTAGAATTCCCGCCGCTTCATTTCCTTGAAGAAGTCCTTTGCCTCTTCGTCGTCGGGCTTCGGCGGCGGCTGGGTGGCGTCGAGGGCGGCGTCGTAGGTCTTCCGCGGCGGGCGCTTCGGCTTGGCTGCCTCGCCGGAGATCTTCTTCACCAGTTTGGCGAGCTGCTTTTCATTCATTGAACGTCCTTGTCGCGTGGGGCGTGCATCCCGGTGAGTGCTCCCGAAAAGTTGGGGCTGGAGCGCACCGTGGCAAGGCCGCGGATCACGCTAGCGGACGTCGAACGCCTCCGAGACCGCGGACCTCGGCTTCCTGCCCGAGGCATCCTCGGTATAGTGAACCTTGATGCGGTACTGGCCGGCTTCGCCGACGCCGAGGTCAGCGTGCTGCCGAGCGCCGGCCCTGAGCTCAAGCGGAACGACAAGGCGATCCGCGAAGCAGATGCCACCAGCGAACTGCTCCCATCGCCCGTTGACGCGCCTGTCCACGCTCGCGGCGATGCGATCACCGCAGGCGGCAATGAACGCCGTCGCATCGCCGTCGTTGGTGACGTCGAATGGGATCGTCGCGAGCTCGAGGGTCGACGCCGCAACGCGCACTCGCTCGAACGAGCTACCCTGCACATCAACGCTGAGCCACGGCTCGTTGGTGCAGGCGACGGTCAGCGCGGCAAGCGCGGCGACGGTAAGGGCTTTCAGCACGGGCTCCTGTCTGCTAGGGTGGGTTGACTGGTAAACCCGGGGCAGGCGCGTGAAGTCACCACACCGCTAGACGACGATGCTCAACAGCCGCCCGGCAACGTAGATGATCTTCTTCGGCGTTCCCGTGACGAACCGCGCCACACCCGCTTCGGCGAGCGCGAGCTGCAGCACGACATCCTGCGGCGCGTCCCTGGTGGCGTCCACGGTCGCGCGAAGCTTCCCGTTCACCTGGACGGCGATCTTCACCGTTCCCTCGACGACGCGCGCGGCATCGACCTCGGGCCATCCCGAATCGAACACCGACTTCGTGTGGCCTAACGTTTCCCAGAGCTCTTCGGCGATATGGGGCGCGAAGGGGGCGAGCAGCTGGACCAGCGGCTCGACCTCGGCCCGGTGCGGAACGCGCTCGTGGCCGCGGAGCACGTTGACGTACTCCATCATTGCCGCAATTGCGGTGTTGTAGCTGAGGCGGCCGATGTCGTCGGTGACCTTGGCGATGGTCTGGTGAAGCTTGCGCATCACCACCTCGTCGCCCTGGCCGGCGGTGCGCGCGTCGCTCACCGACGCCCAGACGCGATCGAGCAGCCGCTTCACGCCCGAGATGCTCCGCTCGCGGAAGTCGCCGCCCTCCTCGTACGGGCCGAGGAACATCAGGTACGTGCGAAGGGTGTCCGCTCCCCACTCGTCGACCAGGGCGTCGGGGGTGACGACGTTCCCCTTCGTCTTCGACATCTTCGCGCCCTCGCGGATGATGTGCCCGTGCGCGCGGAATTTCGCGAACGGCTCCTCGAAGTCGATCAAGCCGGCGTCGTGAAGCACCATCGTCACGAAGCGCGAGTAGAGCAGGTGCAGCACCGCGTGCTCATTCCCACCGATGTACGACGTGACCGGCAGCCAGCGCTTCGTCAGTGCCTTGTCGAACGGCACATCGTCGCGATCGGCGCTCGGATACCGAAGGAAATACCACGCGCTGTCGAGGAAGGTGTCCGACACGTCCGTCTCGCGCCGCGCCTGCTTGCCGCACTGCGGACAGGGCACGTGATACCACTCGGCGTGCCGCGCCAACGGCGAGATACCCGAGTCGTCGGGACGGAAATCCTCTACAAACGGCAGCTCGACCGGCAGATCCTTCTCCGGAACCGGGACCGTGCCGCACGATTCGCAGTAGATGATCGGGATCGGCGGCCCCCAGTATCGCTGCCGCGAGATACACCAGTCGTGCAGCCGGTACGTCGTCACCGCCTTGGCGGCGCCACGTTCGCCAAGCCAGCTCACGATGCGTGCGTTCGCGTCCGCCACCGTCAGGCCGTCGAACTCCCCCGAATTGACGACGCGCGCGCCCTCGACGTGGGACTCGGCCGCCTCGAGCGGCGTGTCGGCATTCTCATCGGCGCCGGCAACGACGCGGATGATCGGAAGACCGAACGCGGTCGCGAACTCGAAGTCGCGCTCGTCGTGTCCGGGCACGGCCATGATCGCGCCGGTGCCGTACTCCATCAGCACGTAGTCGGCAATCCAGATCGGGACACCGCGCCCCGTTGCCGGGTTGATCGCCGTCGCACCGGTGAATGCACCGGTCTTGTCCTTGCTCGTCTTCCGGGCGACGACGTCCTGCTTCGCCGAGCGCGCGCGATAAGCATCGACTGCCTTACGCTGCTCGGGGCGGGTGACCTTGTCGACCAGCGGATGCTCGGGCGCGAGCACGAGATACGTTGCGCCAAAGATCGTATCGGGACGCGTCGTGAAGACGACGATGTCGTCGGCCGAGTCGCCGTCGTCCCCCACGCGGAACGTCAGGCGCGCGCCTTCCGATGCGCCGATCCAGTTCCGCTGCGACGTGAGCGTCGACGAGGACCAATCCATCGTGTCGAGATTCCTGAGCAGCCGCGGCGCGTAGTCGGTGATGCGGAAGAACCACTGCTCGAGCAGACGCTGCTCGACGGGGGTGCCGCAGCGCTCGCACACCCCGCCCTCGACCTGCTCGTTGGCGAGCACGGTCTTGTCGGTCGGGCACCAGTTCACCGATGCGCGCTTCTTGTAGGCGAGGCCGCGATGGTAGAGCTGGAGGAAGATCCACTGCGTCCATTTGTAGTACGCACGGTCGGTCGTCGAGAGCTCCTTGCTCCAATCGATCATCAGCCCGGCGCGATGCACCTGGCGGCGGAAGTTGTCGATGTTGCGCGGAATCAGCTCGCTCGGATGGACTCCGACCTTGAGGGCGTAGTTCTCCGAGTGGATGCCAAACGCGTCATAGCCGAAAGGCTGGAAAACAGTGTGCCCTCGCTGCCGCTGGAATCGTCCATGTATGTCGTTCCCCGTGAACGCGTAGAGGTTGCCGATATGCAACCCTTCCGCGGACGGATAGGGGAACATCATGAGCTGGTAGAAGGGCTTGCCGCCCTTCGCGAGATCGGGCGTGTTGGCGCGGGTCTGAGCCCATCGATCCTGCCATTTCCGTTCGACGGAAGTGGGATCGTAGCCCGGAGCTTCCTCGGGCGCGCGCGATGTGGTGGGATCTGCCATATGGAACCATGAAATCTAGTGTCGCGAGCGAGCGGACGTCCATGACCGAGACAGCAGCACCCACCCCGGGGCCTGGCACCGGAAGCCGCGGCAGCACATTGCGCCGGCGGATCATCGTCAGCGCGGCAGTGATCGTCGTCGGGAGCCTGGCCGGTCTCGCCTGGGCAGGGAGCGCGGGCATCGGGTCGACGTTCCGCCGTGAGGCGGACATGCGAGTGCGCGACGTCGCCCAGCGGTCGGGAGTCCTCGCCGAGCGCATGCTCGCCGAGCGGCAGCGCGAACTGGAGCTGTTGGCGACGTCCCCCGGCGCGATCGACGCCTCGCGCGCCGGGTCTCGGCGTGCCGACTACCTCGGACTCGAGCGCGAGCCGCTCGACGTTCTCGAGAAGCGGTACAACGACAATCGTACCCTCGACGCTGACCCACGCTTCCGCCGCTACCTGAGCGGGTTGCAGGGACGCACCGGCGTGATCGAAGCGATCCTCACGGACCGCTCGGGGCACAACATCGCGACCACGTCGCAGACGCAGGATTTCATGCAGGGTGATGAGGCGTGGTGGCAAACCGCGTCCGCAAACGGCGCGACCCCGCCCGCTGCGGAGTTCGACGACTGGTCGAAGCAGGTCGTGCTGACGCTCGCCCGCGCGGTTCGCGACCCGGCAACGCAGCAGACCATCGGTGTGCTCAAGTTGACGTACGGAATGACGCGCACTGACAGCGCGCTCGCGCGCAGCAGCGGAAACAGCAGTGGCATCCGGGTCGAGTTGCTCGATGGACAGGGCACGGTGATCGCCAGCTCCGGCGACACGCCACGCATGAGGCCCTTCACCGGCGCGCGTGAGGCGGCACTCGCGAACGACTCGGTGATGACCTACAAGTCTGACGGTCGGAACAGCTGGGTGACTTCGGTTCCGGTCGGTATCGACGGGTGGCGCGTCGCGGCGCACGTGGACGAGGCAACCGCTCTCTCCGACGCGCGTCGAGTCGAACGCTATCTCGCGATCGCGACGGCGCTGCTCGGATTGCTGCTGCTGATCGGGCTCTGGCTGCTCGACCGCTTCGTCGCGAAACGCATCACGATACCGACGATCGTGCTTGCCGCGGCTGCCGAGCGTGTCGCCGCTGGCGATCTCTCGGTGGAAATCGACGAAAGCGCGATGTCGAACGACGAAATCGGGCGCCTGAGCCGCGCAACCGCGACGATGATCCGCGAGCTGCGCCGGCTCGCAACTGCGCTGCGCGCGTCGTCGAGCGAGACGGCGGCGATGGCGAGCGAGATCACGAGCGGAGCGGCGGCAATGGCGACCACCGCTGAAGCGATGGCGACGTCGTCGAGCGATCTGAGCGAGCAGTCCGGATCGATGTCGCAGGCGCTGCTGCAGTTCTCTCACGATTCGACGAAGCTCGTCGCGATCTCGGCCGAGCTGGATTCCGGGTCGCAGGAAGGACTCGAGCGGAACGTCGCGCTGCGCGAGCTCGCCGTGCAGAATCGGGTGCGCCTCGACCAGGCGGCGATTGCACTCGAGTCCCTTTCCGCCGACGTCGGTGCAAGCGCGAGCGCCTCGGATTCGCTCGCGCAAGCCTCCGAGGAGATTCGTGCCTTCGTCACCTTCGTGCAGAAGATGGCACGGCAATCGAAGCTGCTCGCGCTCAATGCCGCGATGGAAGCGGCGCGCGCCGGCGCCCACGGCCAGGGTTTCGCCGTGGTCGCGAGCGAAGTGCGCCGCCTCGCCGCGGGTGCCGCCGAAGCAGCCGAGAAAACCGAGGCGCTCGTTCGCGAAGTCCTGAACCGCGTTGCCGAATCTCGCGCGTTGACTGCACGCACCGTCACCGCGGTCGAAACCGTGACGAGCGCAACGCGACAGGGTCTCGAGTCATTCGCGCTGATCGAATCGGCTGTCGCCGAGAACGAAGCATGGATGGAAGCGATCTCGCAGGCGTCCACGGAGACGCACGCCCTCATCGGCGAGATGACCGTCCGCCTCGATTCGGTCTCGAAGACAACGGAAAACTTCGCCGCGTCGATGGAGGAGGTCGCCGCGTCGAGCGAGGAGCAGAGCGCATCGACGCAGGAGATCGCCGATGTCGCCCGCTCGCTCGGACGTTCGGCTGAGGAACTGGCGAGGCTGGTCTCGAGCTTCCGCCTCGGCGATCAGCCGGCGGTGCCAGCGCCGCCGGCGAACCTGCCTGGCATTCCGAAGATCGGCCCGGCGCGCGAAGAACTGGAACTCGGCGCGGCCTGACACCGTCGGAGCGCTCGCGGAGCCGAGGGGGCTCGCGACATCACGCGTTGGCGTTGCCGCAGCCGTTAAGCCTTGTGTAGCTTGCGCGAATGATCCCCGATTCGCCCGACGGCACCACCGATCGTTCCGCTCAACGCTCACCCGCTGACCTGCTCGCCACGACCGCGTTCCTGCGCGGGCTTCCCACCGCCGATCTGGAATATCTCGCGGCGCGGATGGTACCGGCGACCTACGACGTCGATGCCCTGCTCTTTCGCGAGGGCGATCCGCGGAAAATCATGGCGGTGATCGTCAGCGGCAGCGTGGCGGTCGCGAAGGCGGAAGGCACTGGCCGCGAGACGCGGCTCGTCACGCTCGGCGCGGGGGAAGTTGTCGGAGAAGGAATTCTGCTCGACGAGTCGGCGCATGGCACGACGGCGCGGGTGCTCGAACGGGCCGATGTGCTGAGCCTCGAGGCGCGCGAGGTACACGCCCTGCTTCGTGAGCGGCCAGGCTTGTTCGCGGCCCTGATCGCACGGGCCGCACGGTCGATCTCCCACCGGCTGCGCAGTGCCGACGCGACACTGGTCGGACGCGGCCGCACGATGGGTTTCGCTGGCGCTGCATCGCGCGTCGAACACGACCTCCTCGGGGACCGTGAAGTTCCGGACGAGGCGTTGTACGGCGTGCAGACGCTGCGCGCCCTCGAGAATTTCCCGATCACCGGTACCCCGCTCCGCGAGTTTCCCGAGTTGATCATCGCGCTCGCTGCGGTGAAGGAGGCCGCCGCATTGGCGAACGAGGAACTTGGCCTGCTGCCGATCGAGACCGCGACGCTGATCGTGCGCGCCGCGCGCGAGGTGCAGGCGGGGCGCCATCACGAACAGTTTCTCGTCGACATGATCCAGGGGGGCGCCGGGACATCGACGAACATGAACGCGAACGAAGTGATCGCCAACCGGTCGCTCGAGCTGGCCGGCAAGCGGCGCGGCGAATATCAGTACGTCCACCCGAACAATCACGTCAACCTCAGCCAGTCCACGAACGACGTCTATCCGACGGCGCTGAAGCTCGCGCTGCATGCGAGCGTCGACGGGCTGCGCGGGGCGATCAAGGATCTCGCCGCGGCGTTCCTGATGAAGGGCGACGAGTTCTCCCAGTTCATCAAGATGGGCCGGACGCAGCTGCAGGACGCGGTGCCGATGACGTTAGGCCAGGAGTTCACCGCCTTCGGCCACACGCTGCTCGAGGATGTCGAACGGTTAGGCGAGGTGCAGGTACTGATTCGCGAGATCAACATGGGCGCGACGGCGATCGGCACCGGGATCAACGCGCCCCCTGGCTACGCCGACGCCGTCAGGCGCCACCTGAGCGAGGTGACGGGGCTCAAGCTGATCACCGCGCCCGACCTGGTCGAGGCGACGATGGACACCGGCGTCTTCGTCCAGCTCTCGGGGGTGCTGAAACGGTGCGCGGTGAAGCTGTCGAAGATCTGCAACGATCTCCGCCTCCTCTCGAGCGGCCCGCGCGCGGGGTTCGGGGAGATCAACCTGCCGCCGATGCAGCCCGGCTCGTCGATCATGCCCGGCAAGGTGAACCCGGTCATTCCGGAAGTCGTGAACCAGGTCTGCTTCGACGTCTGCGGCGCGGACGTGACGGTGACGATGGCGGCAGAAGCGGGCCAGCTCCAGCTCAATGTCTTCGAGCCGGTGATCGCGTTCCGCCTGCTCTACGGAATCAGCGCGATGAAGAACGCGTGCACGGTGCTTCGCGAGCGATGCGTGGTCGGAATAACGGCGAATCCGCAGCGGATGAGGTGGTTCGTCGAACACTCGATCGGGATCGTCACGGCGCTCGTTCCGGTGATCGGATACGAGAATGCGACGGCGATCGCGAAGGAGGCGCTGGAGACTGGTGCCGGAGTTTATGACATCGTGCTTGATCGCGGGCTGATGAGTCGAGCGCAACTCGACGGTCTCTTGAACCCTGAAGCGATGGTGGGTCCTCGGCCGGTCTGATCGCTTGTCTGGTGCGCGAGACTGGCTATGACACGGCGATGAGAGATGATCGAGGCTCCGATAGAGAGAAGAGAGACGAGCGACGAAACAACGATTGCGGTTACCGGCACGCCTGTCCGCTTCTAACGCTTGGAAGGTTCGCTCAGCTCTCGTCGCTCCATCGGAGCCTCGATCATCTCTTCATCGCAGTGTTGACCAGCGTAAGCTGCGCCGGACCCTCAGGTCCGAAACTCCAGCACCATGCCTTGCACGCGTTGAGCCGCCGTCTGCAGCTCGGCTGCAGTGGCACTGACTTCCTGAACGGAGCTCGAGGTCTGCTCGACGGCCGCGGCGACCTGTTGCGAGCCAGCGGCGTTGCCCTGGGCAGTTTCCTTGGCGCCGAGGATGGCGTCGCGAACCGAGATGAGCGCCATCTGGTTGGCTTCGACGGCGCGGGTGACGCGTGTCGAGGCACTGGTCACCCGCTGGACCGCGCCCTCGATCTTCTCGAGTGCGGCGGACGCGGAGGTCGCGACTTCCTCGACGTTGCGCATCCGCTGGGTGCCGGCTTCGACGGCCTTGGAGGCGCTGGCAACGCGGGTCCGGATCTGCCTGACGTTGTCGGTCACGTCGCTCGCCGCTTTCGCGCTCTGGTCGGCGAGAGCGCGCACCTCCTCGGCGACGACGGCGAAGCCGTGACCGGCGTCGCCGGCGCGGGCGGCTTCGATCGCGGCGTTGAGGGCAAGAAGGTTGGTCTGCACCGCGATATCGGAGATCACCGCGACGAAGCGGTCGATCAGGACGATCGCGTCGCGGAGTCCCCCGATCTCGCGGGCCGAGGTGTCGACGACCTCGCGCGCGCCGAGCAGGGTCGAGACCGCCTGGGCGATGCCGGCGCGGGTCGCGTCGGCGGTGCTGCGGATGTCGCGGCCGGCGGTCTCGCTCGCGCTGGCGGCGTCGCCGATCGCGGCACCGTCCTCGGCGAGCTGCCTAACGGCCTCGCTGGCGACGGTCAGGGCGTCGAGCTGGCCGGCGGCGGTGCGGGCCATGTCGCCGACGGCGATCGTGACGTGGTTAGTGGCATCCGATGTCGACGAGGCGGTAATCGCGAGCGCGGACGCGGCACGGTTGACGACTTCCGCCTCCGTCTGGACGCGCTCGAGCAGTGAGCGGAGGCGATCGCGGGCCCGGGCGAGCGAGAGGGAGAGCACGCGATACTCGGCGGCATCCCGCGCCGCGACGCCGGCTCCGCGCGCCCGCAGGCGAAGATCCCCATCGCCCATCGCGTCGACATCGCGACCGAGGTCGGCGAGCGGGCCGGTGACCGCGCCTAACGTGCGCCAGCTGAAGATTCCGGCGATGAGCATCGCGACGACCATCGCGAGGACGAGCAGCAGCTCGTTGCGGAGGACCTGCTGCTGGAGCTGGGCACTGCGCTGCGCGGTACGCACCGCCGACGCGGCGCGGATCGCGGCGAAGGCGCTGTTGATGCGCTCGACGTCGGCGGTCGCGCCGCGGAGGACGCGGATTGCGTCGGTGGTGCGTCCGATCTCCTCGTAGGCGCGCGACACGGAGATCCCGACCTCGAGCGACGCCTGGAGCTGGCCGATCGATTCGAGCTGCTCGCGCTCGGTCGGGGAGAGGCCCTTCGCGAGTGTCGTTGCGCCACGCATCGCGTACGCGCGGTCGACCGCAACCTGATAGTGCTGGCGATCGGCGGGTGTGCCGGTCTTGAGGTAGAGCATTCCGCTGACGATCTCGCGCGTGATCGCGTCGATGACGCCCTGCATCTCGGAGAGTTCACGGTGCAGCTCGGCCGTTTCCTGGTCGCTTTGCGAGGCGGTTGCGCGGAGCGTCCAGATTCCGCCGACTCCAGCCACGGTCAGCAGCGTGATCGTCACCCCCAGTCCCGCCCACAGCATCCCGCGGATCGTGGTCAGTCCGAAGACCCGACGGATGGCTGCGTTCATGGCGCGGCGCATCAGCGGCCCCCGACGCGGGCGATGATCACCCGCTTGTCGATCGCATCGTGCTTCGCGTCGAAGGCGATCGGTCCGGTGACGCCGACGACCGCCGGGCGCTTGCTGCCGATCCCGGCGAGGTAGTCGCGGATCTTCGCCCGGTCGGGACCGACCGCGATCGCGGCGCGCCCGATCAGCATCGTCGCGTCGTAGGCGAGTGCGGCGCGCTGGTCGGGCAGCGTGCGATAGCGGCGCTGGAACTCGCCGATGAAGTCGCGCGCTCCATCGTTAGGCGGCCGAGTCGGGAGGAAGAACGCGATGTAGTAGACGCCGGCGAACTCCTTGGCATCGGCTTCCATCGTCGAGAGCCCGTCACCGCCGATCAGCCTCGGCTCGCTGCCTAACGCGCGGAGCTCGCGGATGAGCACCTCGGCGTCGGCTGGGCCGCCGGGGAAGAGGATGAGGTCCGGCGCCTGCTTGCGGATGATGCCGGCGTAGGCGTCCCAGTTGTTCATCCTCGCGAGGTGCGGCTCGCTGCTGACGATGGTGCCGCCACGCTGCTCGTAGCGCGCCGCGAAGGCGCGCGACATGCCGATGCCGTAGACGTCGTTGCGGAACATCATCGACGCGCGGCGGGACTTGAGCGAGTCGAGCGCGAAGTTGGCGGCGGCTCGGCTGTTCGCGGAATCGTTGGGGCAGATGCGGAAGAGCCAGCGGCTCTTGCCGCTGAGCAGCATGCTCGTGCTGACCGGCGTGATCGCGGCGACGGCGTGCGCGCCACCGTGCTCCGCGTCCTCGTAGACCGGCGTTGCTTCGAGCGTGCTGCGACTGTCGGTATGACCGACGACGCCGACTACCTCGCGATCGTCGCGGAGGGCGGTCGCCATCGGCACCGCGAGGTCGATGTTCGGCGAGACGGTGCGCAGGACGAATGGCGGCGCCCCGCGTGGGCGCTGCTCGTTCAGGCGTGAGATCGCAAGCTCAGCGCCCTGCTTCGTCGACAGGTTCGCCGGCGACTGCGCCTGCGCGGCGAGGCCGATGGCGACCCGTTCCGTGCTCCCCTGACCGGCGCATCCCGCCACGAGCATCGCGCCGGCGAGCAGTGCGCCATGCAGGCGCACCTTTCTCGCGGCGATGACGGGCAGATGTCCTGTGCTGGCGGGCATGAACGACCGGTGGAGGAGCTGTGTCACGTCCCTTACTCAAAGGAAGGACGAGCGACTGGTCGGGGGGTCATTGCGCGTCCTCCGCGCCTCAGGGGCTGCCTGTCGCACGCCACCTGGAACGCAAGGGCTGATACCTGCGCTGCCCCGCTTGCTCGGGGCGTCGCGCGCCGGTTAGTCTCCGACCCACATGGCACCCCGCCGAAAGAAGCGCCTCGACCCGTCCGTCTTTCAGATTCCCGTCGAGACCGTTCGGTCCGGGGTCTACACCGATACCGCGCTGGTCCGGGTCCGCGAGCTGCTGCGCACGGCAGGCCGGTCGCCCCGAGTCGTCCTCCAGTTCGCGACCAAGCGGCCCGCGGTCGTCTGCGGGATCGACGAGGCGGTGGCGGTGCTCAAGCTCTGCACCGATGACTGGAGTGCGCTCACGGTGCACGCCCTGTTCGAGGGGGACCGGGCGGACGCCGGTGACACGGTGCTCACGGTCGAGGGACCGTACGAGATGTTCGCGCACCTCGAGACGTACTGCGTCGGCGTGCTCGCGCGGCGCAGCACGATCTGCACGACGATGCGCTCGATCGTCGACGCGGCGCGCCCGAAGCCGGTGTTCGTATTCTCGGCGCGGTCAGACCACGCGCTGATGCAGCCAGGGGACGGGTGGGCGGCCTACATCGGCGGTGCAACCGATGTGTCCACCGACGGCCAGGGAAGCTGGTGGGGGCGCAAGGGACTCGGGGTTGTCCCGCATGCGCTGATCGCCGCGTTCGGCGGTGACACGGTCGCCGCGACACTTGCGTTTGCGGAACAGTCGCCGGACGAGCAGAAGCTGATCGCGCTCTGCGACTACGCGAACGATTGCGTCGAGACGAGTGTCGCTGTGGCGCGGGCGATGGAGGGCCGGCTCTGGGGGGTGCGCATCGACACGTCGCAGCACCTCGTCGACAAGTCGATCCTCCCACTGATGGGCACCTTCCCGCCGACGGGCGTGAACCCGCATCTCGTCTGGAACGTGCGCAACGCGCTCGACGACGAAGGCTTCGGCGACGTGAAGATCGTCGTGTCCGGCGGATTCAGCATCGAGCGGATCCGCTCGTTCGAGGAGGACGGAGTCCCGGTCGACGCGTACGGCGTTGGGAGCTCGCTCTACGCCGCGCACCTCCCCTTCACCGCCGACATCGTGCAGGTTGACGGCCAGCCGCAGTCGAAGGCCGGGCGAGAGGCACGACCGAACGCGAAGCTCGAGCGGGTGAAGTAAACCCGCCCGTTAGCCACAAGCCGTTAGCCATGAGCCGTTGGCGTTGAGCACGGCGGGCCCCGCCGTTCCTGCCTGCTAATGGCTAATGCCCGCCGCTCGGTGACTGCGACGCAGCGGACCGCGTCACTAGGGTAGCAGGCTACCCTACTCAGGAATCGACAAATGGCAGGTCCCAAGCTCGATGGCGCCGGGAATGTGAAGATCGTGACCATTCACGAATCGCAGATGATTTTGCAGCGGTGTCATGGACTGGTCGAGTTGATGGCGATGGACGTGAAGGGCAGCCGCCCGATCAATGGCGGCATCTCGCAGCTCAAGCGCGCGGCGACGCCGCTGATCGGCAAACTGAAGGGGCAATACGGCATGATCGCCGACATCGTGACGTCGATGCTGCTCTACGCCACACGTCCAGGCGGGGGAGGCGACGCGGCAAAGGTGCGCATGATGCGCGAGAACATCGCCGCGATCCGCCAGGCGCTCGAGATCGCGGAGAAGAAGATTCACGAGATGCACTCTGTCGGCGCACACGCGAAAGCGGAGAGTGCGACGGAGTGAGTCGAGGCGGCTCGAAACGTCGACTGTTTCGAGACCTCGACTATCGGTGTTTCGACGCAGCGATGCGGAAGTGGTTCGAAACCCCTCTGGTGTTTCGAAACTGAACTGCCATGGTGCACTGAGGGGCGCTGCACGAAGCAGCGAGAGGCGGCGTGGCGAAAATTCCGCTGCTCGAAACCGCCCTGCCACGCGGCAACCGGCCTCGCCGTTGCAGGTCCGCCGTGGCAGGTCAACTTCATTCATCGCCTCTCGAGCTGTCTCGCCACCCCGCCTCTCGCTGCGTCGGGCAGCATCGATGTCGCCACCCCGCCTCTCGCTGGTTCGTGCAGCGCCGAGCGTGCCTCGTGGCAGGGTCGTTTCGAAACACCGGAGATTTCCAACCACCTCCGCATCGCTACTTCGAAAACACCGATCGCCGAGGTTTCGAAGCACCGACAGTCGCGCGTTTTATCTCGCTTTTTCCTTGATTTTCAACGGGTGCCGCGGGTAGCTTCCTGTCGCTGTTCCACACATCAGCCGGGCGTTGCTCGCGGCGCCTGGCCACGCCGACAGTATCCAAGGACTTGGCATGACTGCGACCCCCCGCCCGCGCCGGCGACTGCACGCTGCGCTGACGGCCGCGCTCGCGCTCGCACTCGCCGGGTGCAGCGCGGACAAGTATCCGAACACGATCTTCGAGCCAACTACCGAGTTCAATCGGGAAGTCCTCTCGATCTTCCACAGCCTGTTCTTCTGGTCGGCACTCGTCTTCGTCCTCGTCGAAGCCGCGCTGATCTGGGTGATGTGGCGCTACCGGCGCCGCGACGGACAGCCCGAGCCGCGCCATGTGCACGGCAACACCACGCTCGAGATCGCGTGGACGCTGATCCCCGCCGTCATCCTCGTCTTCATTGCGGTGCCGACGGTGCGGGCGATCTTCCGCACCCAGGCGAAGGCCGTCCCCGGTGCGCTCCAGGTGCAGGTGATCGGGCACCAGTGGTGGTGGGAGTTCCGCTATCCGCAGTATGGCATCACCACGGCGAACGAGCTGTACCTGCCGATCGGTCGCACGGTGAACTTCGAGCTGCGCACCAACGACGTCCTCCACTCGTTCTGGATCCCGCGTCTTGGCGGGAAGCGCGACCTCATCTCGAACCGCACGAACTATCTCTGGTTCACGCCGGACAGCGTGAGCGAGAACGCGTGGAACGGCACGTGTAACGAGTTCTGCGGCGCGAGTCACGCGAACATGCGCTTCCGCGCGTTCACGGTAACGCCAGCGCAGTTCGAGCAGTGGACGGTTCACCAGAAGGCACCAGCTGTCTTCGGTGCGGTCGCGGCGCAGCCGGGTGGCGCGCCGGTCGCCGCGGGAACGGTGCAGGCTGCCGAGCGCGCCAAGTCGAGCGGCGCACCGCAGGCCACCGTCAACCCGGCCGCGCCCTCGACGCCGGTCACCGCCGCGAGCTACATCGGGTATCCGAGCGAGCGGCTCCCCGCCTACACCGTACCCAACGCGCCGATTCCCGATGGCCTGACGTTCACGGCCGGACTGACCGGCGACGCCACGCGCGGCCAGCAGATCTACTCGCGCAGCGCCTGCATCGGCTGCCACGTGATCTCCGGCAACCCGATGTCGGTGGGGATCATCGGGCCGAACCTGACGCATTTCGGCTCGCGCCTCACGCTTGGCGCTGCGCTCTACCCGAATGACGAGAAGCACCTCGCGCTCTGGATCAAGAATGCGCGAGCGATGAAGACCGGCTCGATCATGCCGACGTTAGGCAGGGGCGAGTATGATCCGATCCTCGCCACGACGCTCAAGTCGGGGCTGTCCGACCAGGAGATCGCTGACATCGCCGCCTATCTCCACGCGCTGAAGTAGCAGACCCGAGTCGCGGCATCCCGACAGCACGTCCAAATAGCTTTCAAAGCTTCAAATAGCTTCCAAATAGACCGGAGACCGAAGCACCATGGCAACCACCGCCGCCGCTCCCGCTCACGCGTATGGACACGACGCGGAACACACGGGCATCTGGAGCTGGCTCGCAACAGTCGATCACAAGCGGATCGGCATGCTCTACCTCTTCACCTCCCTGTTCTTCTTCTTCGTCGGAGGGCTCGAGGCAGAGATCATCCGCATGCAGCTGCAGGGACCGAACGGAAAGCTGGTCAGCGCCGAGACGTACAACCAGCTGTTCACGATGCACGGCACGACCATGATCTTCCTCGGGATCATGCCCCTCAGCGCCGCGTTCTTCAATTTCCTCATCCCGCTGCAGATCGGCGCGCGCGACGTCGCCTTCCCGCGACTGAATGCGTTCAGCTACTGGGTGTTCCTGCTCGGCGGCATCTTCATGAACGCGTCGTGGCTGCTCAACGCCGCGCCTGACGGCGGCTGGTTCGGCTACGCGCCGCTCACCACCCGGCCCTACTCGCCGGGAATGAACATCGATTTCTGGCTGCTCGGCCTCCAGATCCTTGGCGTCTCGTCGCTCGCCGCCGGCTTCAACTTCATCACGACGATCATCAACATGCGCGCGCCAGGGATGAACCTGATGCGCATGCCGATGTTCACCTGGGCCGCGTTCGTCACGCAGTTCCTGATCGTGCTCGCCTTCCCGGTGATCACGATCGCGCTCGTGTTCCTGATGTTCGACCGCTTCTTCGGGACAAACTTCTACACGATCGCCGCCGGCGCCGACCCGTTGCTCTGGCAGCACCTGTTCTGGATCTTCGGCCACCCGGAGGTCTACATCCTCATCCTCCCCGCGTTCGGGCTGGTAAGCGAGGTGATCCCGACGCACTCGAAGAAGCCGATCTTCGGCTACCCGGTGATGGTGTTCTCGCTGATCCTGATCGCCTTCCTCGGCTTCGGCGTCTGGGCGCATCACATGTTCGCGGTCGGGATGGGTCCGGTCGCGGACACGGTGTTCGGCGTGACGACGATGCTGATCGCGATCCCGACCGGCGTGAAGATCTTCAACTGGATCGCCACCATGCACGGTGGCGCGCTGCGCTTCACGACGGCCATGCTGTTCGCGTGCGGACTGGTCGGCTTCTTCACCGTTGGCGGGCTGTCCGGCGTCATGCATGCGTCGCCGCCGGCCGACCTGCAGCAGACCGACACCTATTTCATCGTCGCCCACTTCCATTACGTGCTGTTCGGCGGCTCGATGATGGGAATCTTCGCCGGCATCTACCACTATTTCCCGAAGTTCACCGGTCGGATGCTGAGCGAGCGGCTCGGCAAGGTGCATTTCTGGCTGGTCGCGATCGGGATGAACCTGGCGTTCTTCCCGATGCACATGAGCGGCCTGCTCGGCATGCCGCGCCGGATCTACCGTTATGACGCCGGCCAGGGCTGGGAGGGCTTCAACTACGCGAGCTCGATCGGCGCCTACATCCTCGGCGTCGGGATGCTCGTCTTCGCCTGGAACTTCATCAGGAGCCTGCGGAGCGGGAAGATCGCCGGCAACGACCCGTGGGGTGCGCCGACGCTCGAGTGGATGATTCCCTCGCCGCCGCCGGAGTACAACTTCGCGCGCATTCCGGTGGTGACATCGCGCTATCCGCTCTGGGACATGAAGCGCCCCGAGCTGACCGTCGAAGTCCCGCACACCCAGCGGGGCGATCGCGCGGTGCAGATCGACATCGCCGGCAAGGACGCGGGGACGCCACACCCGGGCTTCAAGGGGCAGGCGAACCAGCCGGCCGAGTCGGGTCCGCACATCGAGACCGAGACGTACACGCTCAAGCAGCTCGGTATCGTGCTCCCCGATCCGACGATCAAGCCGCTCATCACCGCGTTAGGCCTGACGATCATGCTGACCGCGCCGCTGTTCATGCATCACGCGCAGCTGATGGAAGCCGCGGGAAAGATGCCCGAGGCGAAGACCGGGATGGTGATGTTCTGGATCCTGGCCCTCGGCGGCGCCGGGCTGATGGTCGGCATGCTCTACCACTGGCTGCTCACACCGCTCGAGTCCGAACACCACTAGACGAATCATGACTTCCGTTCCCATCAACGCGCACGCGACGGACGCACACGATCCGCACGCGACGTCGACTGGACTCGACAACAAGAAGATCGCGATCTGGACCTTCATCGGTTCGGAATGCATGCTCTTCGCGTCGCTGATCTCGACCTACCTGATCTACAAGGGGCGGTCGAAGGTCGGCCCCTACCCGCACGAGGTCTACGTCGACCCGATGACGGGGCAGCACATGCCGGCGATCCTCAACATCCCGATCACGTCGGCATCGACGTTCGTGCTGCTGATGTCGTCGCTGGCGATGGTGCTCGCGCTCGCCGCGGTCCAGAACAAGAACCTGCCGAAGCGCACGACCGGCGAGCGGATACTCGGCTCGTCACAGCTCTGGCTGATGATGACGGCGATTCTCGGCATCACGTTCCTCGGCTTCCAGGCGTACGAGTTCACGTCATTCGTGCACGAAGGCCTGACGATCCGGACGAACCTGTTCGGCTCGTCGTTCTTCACGCTCACGGGATTCCACGGTGCGCACGTCACCGCCGGGGTGATCTGGCTCCTGACGCTGTTCGCGATCGATCGCAAGCGCGGCCTCGGTCCGCGCGACGAAGTGAACGTCGACATCGCCGCCCTGTACTGGCACTTCGTCGACGTCGTCTGGATCGCGATCTTCACGCTCATCTACCTCATCCAGTAGGCCCCGATGGCTGACCAAACGCACGCACAGGGAGTCGCGTCGCACGACGCCAGCGCCGATCATCACGGCGCGGGCATCGAGCACGCGCATCCGACCTGGTCCACGTACTGGAAGGTCGCGGTCATCCTCACGGCAATCACCGCGATTGAAGTCTGGGTCTATTACATCCCGAGCTTCGTCGCCTCGCGGGCCTTCGTCCCGCTGCTGCTGATCATGTCGGCGATCAAGTTCCTGATTGTCGTGATGTTCTACATGCACCTCAAGTATGATCACCGCCTCTTCCGAGCTCTCTTCACCGGGCCACTCATTGTCGCGGTCGTTACGATCATCGCGCTGATGTTCCTGTTCGGGAAGCTCGCGGCGAAAGTCTGATAGCAGGGGCCAGGGGCCAGGGCCGACTGCAGTTGCGCAGTGCCTGACGCCTGGGCCCTGGGCCCTCGACCGAAGGAGCTGGCATGGGCAGCACGAACCTGACGTTATTATTGCACGGCGCCGCCCCACTCAATTGGACGACGTTCACGATTCACTGGAGCACCGTCACCGGCGCGGCGGCGTTGCTCGGGTTGTACGAGTGGCGCGGCCGAGTGGCGCGGGTGAACCCGGGGCTCGGAAGGGCGCCTGACGCGGGGCAGCGGGCACGGTTCGTCACCGGGCTGGTGGTGTTGCTGCTCTCGCTCAACGGGCCGATCCACGACCTGAGCGACGGCTTTCTGTTCAGTGCCCACATGGTGCAG
>JANMAM010000229.1:0-51789 GCA_031359795.1 Gemmatimonadaceae bacterium | reverse complement strand
GCAAGGTGACTATGACAGTGCCCTCGCCCTGATGACGCACCGAGTCGGCGAGCGCTTTGCGACGGAGTACAATGTCGCCCTCGACAGCGGGGTGACACCAAGCCGCGATCGAATTCCCGCGACATCCCGGCGCGTCGGCAGCGGCATCAACCCGGGAACGAATTTCATCATTTTCCTCGTGGTGATGTTCCTGTTCAACTCCTTTGGCGGCCGGCGCCGCGGCCGCGGCCGCGGCGGCTGCGGAGGGGGCGGGTGTCTTACGATTTTCCTCCCGAGGGGTGGGGGTGGTTTCGGGGGCGGCTGGGGCGGGGGAAGCTCGGGCGGTTGGGGCGGCGGCGGGTTTGGGGGCGGCGGTGGTTTCGGAGGATTTGGTGGATTCGGCGGTGGGGGCGGGGGCGGCGGCGGCGGTTCAGGGAGGAGCTTCTGACATGGGAACGATGACGCTCGACGAGCTCGTATCGCAGCTGCGTACAGCCTACGGTGATGCGCTTCGATCGGTGGTTCTTTACGGCTCCGCGGCAGCGGGAGAGCACATACCGAAGCGATCTGATTACAATGTCCTCGTGATTGCCAACTCACTTCCGGCAGACAGGCTGCGAGCCGCGGCAGCGATTGGCGCGGCATGGGCCGCCAACGGCAGCCGGCCTCCGATGACGCTCACGAGCGAGGAGTGGCGCGCGTCGAGTGACATTTTCGCCATGGAGTACGCTGACATCCTCGACAGGCACAAGATCCTCTATGGCGAGCCACCGTTCGAAGGAATTTCGGTTTCGCCCGGCGACCTTCGGTTGCAGGTCGAGCGCGAAGCAATGGGAAAGCTCCTGCAGTTCCGCCAGGGGGTGCTTGCCGCGGGAAACGATGGCCGTCGCCAGCTGGAACTGCTCGAGGCAAGTTTGAGTACGCTGATGGTGGTGTTCCGCGGAGTGTCGCGACTCGGCGGGGATTCCCCGCCAACCGACAACGAGGCGCTGGTCGCGACCATCGCTGCCAAGGGCGGATTGGACGCGGCGCCATTCACGCGAGTGGTCCGGCATGTGCGAGGTACGGAGAAGCTCACCCCTCGCGATACAGAGTCGGTGATCACCGGATATCTCGACGGGCTGCAGCGGTTGGTCGCCTATGTCGATCGACTGGCGGTGTAGCGCTTGTGGGCCAAGGTATATGTGTGAAGCTCTCAACCATTATCAGGATGACGGCACGATGACGAGTAACGAACTGGCGTCGCGGAAATCGCTTCATGGATCCAAGCGGTTCGCAGCCGCCTTTGTACTTCCGATGCTGCTGCTGTTCGCCGGCTGCCCAAAGGACAAGACCGCCGCGCGCGATTCGATGCCGACCGACACGACGACGCTCGACACGACGCAGTCGACGGACCTCGCCGGCATCCAGGCAAACCTTCCGGCGGCTGAACCAGACACATTCAAGCAGCGGAAGCTCACGCCCCCCGCCGGGAGCAGCGGTGGGGGTCTGAGTGTTCCTGCTGCACCGACCGAGCTGATGGAAGCGGTGCAACGCGAGCAGAGCATGACGAAGTTCTGCTACACGGAGTTCGGACAGAAGACCGATCCGACGCTGCGTGGAAACGTTGCGATGGTTGTGACCGTAGGTGGCGATGGCATCTCGAACGCGACGGTCGGCGATGCTCGGTGGAGCGGCGCAGCGGCAGGCCGGGCGGTGAACAACTGCCTCAATCAGAAAGCCAAGCTCGCGTGGAAGTTGGCGCCCGGCGCTGTAAAGCCCGGCAAGTACGTCGTGCAGCTCAGCTTCAGCGGTGCTTGAGTCAGCGGGGGGGCGCACGGCGCGCTCCCATTCCATGTCACGGAGACCATCGATGAATCGACGTATGGGAGCGGTGCTCGCGGTCGTAGTGCTGACCAGCGGGTGCGGCTACAACAACATCCAGACGTACGACGAGCAGGCGAGCGCGGCGCAGGGCCAGATCGAGACGCAGATTCAGCGTCGTGCCGATCTCATTCCAAACCTCGTCAGCACGGTGAAGGGATACGCACAGCACGAGGAGACGATATTCACTGAAGTCGCGAACGCGAGATCGCGACTCCTCGCGGCGAAGGGCGGTGGCGATCCCGAGGCGATGGCCAACGCCAATGCCCAGATGAGCGGCGCGTTAGGCAGGCTGCTGGCGATCTCGGAGAATTACCCACAGCTCAAGGCCGACGCGAACTTTCGGCAACTGCAGGACGAGCTCACCGGGACCGAGAACCGCATCGCGGTCGCGCGAACCGACTATAACGACGCGGTCCGGCAGTACAACACGTACATCCGCCAGTTTCCCACCACGCTCACCGCCAAGGTGACTGGGGCCAAGCAGCGAAAATACTTCGAGGTTACCGATCCGGCGATGAGAGGCGGCCCGCCGAGCGTCGACTTCGCGAAGCCGGCAACGAGGACGCCGTGAGGTAGGGAGCGAACCTGCGTGAGACGTGGGGGGTGATCGCGACGAGCGATCACCCCCTCCGCTTTATATGGCGGGCCCAGTCGGCCGACATGGCGAAACCGTGACAGCACTTCACTTGACGCCAGCGGCCCTGGCGCACAATGTGAGGGGGAGAATTTGGCATTCGCTCTCTCATTCTGCTCGCGCGGGACCGGGGCGCTGCTTCGCACTTGACGACCACGCAGGAGGAGTTATGCGGCACCTGGTGAGTTCGGCGGTGAGCGTGCTACTCGTAGTGAACGCATGCGCGAGCACGAATGGTGGCGCTGCGACAAGGCCACGTACCGATCCCAATCTCATTACGCGCGATGACATTGTCCGCAGCGGGGCGAGGGATGCGTTCGAGGCGTTGCGACTCGCCCATACGAACATCTCGCTAAGCGAGGCTCGAGGACAGATGACACTGGCGCGGCAGATCTCGGCAACGTCGCGGGGGCGGAGCAGTTTCTCTCTCAGCCCGCAGATGTTGCTGGTCGTTGACGGTGCGTCGCGACTGGAGCTCTCGTCGCTCCGCGAGATCCCCGCCGACAACGTCGCCTGGATCCGCGTCATGACGGCCATGGAAGCGACTCCGCTGTACGGAACGGAGGGCGGCAACGGCGCGATCGTCGTCCGTACCCGGATTCCGGACGAAGGCGGGGACTGACTCCTCCTGACACCCTGGGGACGGCAACAAAAAGCGCGGCGGCCTACCAGGCCGCCGCGCTTTTCCAGTCAAGCTTCGTCTCGGCTGCTATGGCGCCGTGGTGATGCACGCAGATGGCACATATGCGGTGTTGTTCTGCTCTCCAAATGCGATCGCGAGATTGACGTCATTGCCAAACGCTCCGTTCTTGGTTGACGTCCCAACCGGAAAGACAGTCGCAGCAGTCCGCCCATAATTCCGGATCAACCGGCGCATGTCACCGAGTCGGTGCCCTGTCGCATAGAGCCAGAAAGCACGTTCGCGAAAGATCAGATTGACGCGAGCCGCCGCCGTACCGGGATCGACGAGCGGAGGCAGGGTAGTGGCCGTCACCGAGTCAGTTGCGGAGACGGTTGTGAAATCCGCGTACCGCGCCGCCTGCAGAGTGTTGACGTTAGCGCGCAGTGCGTTGAGCGTGTCCAGCCAGGTTGCATTTCCCGCGTTCAGCAGCGCCTCGGCCTGAATGAGCCGGGCCTCGACACCATCAGCGAGCGGCAGGTCAGCGTCTGCCGTCGGCTGCAGTAGTTGCTGATAGACGATCGTCACCTGGTCGAACCCGTTGCCGAGCCGCTTCCACGGAATGCGAGGATCGTTCGCGCTCCGGTAGTTCAAGCCGTTCGTTCCCTCGGTATCGGACATCGTGTAGCGATTGTTGGAGCCGTTGAGGTTCCAAAGCGAGTTTTGTTGGCGCGTGGTGTTCGACGAGTAGAACAGCTTGTACACGAACGACGTCGGCACCGTGGCGACGGCAGCTGCCGCTTCCGCGTACTTCGCTTCGTTGAGCAGAGCACGTCCCAGTCCGACACGCGCGAGGTTCAGCGCTGGCAACGCGGCCGTGGTTGGAGTCGCCCCGATCGCGGTGATCGCGGCGTTGAAGCGCACCGTAGAGGTATCAAAAAGTGCTACTGTCCCGATGCCAACCGCCGGCAGGATCTCTTCGGCGCGAGCGGTGGGCGGAACAGGTACGTTGCCACAGAATCCCTCGCCGAATGCCAGGTACGTATAACCGGCGAGCGCGGTCAGTTCCGAAACGCGCTCGTCCTTCGTGGTTTTGAACTTGGTGACGAGCTCCGCACCAACTTCGAGCGAACGGCGAGCACGCTGGAGCGCGACGTAGGAGTTGTCCGAGAGGTTGCCGTTTGCAGGCGCAGCCTGCGTGCGGCGGTCGGCGTCGTTGCGCGTCGTGAAGGTGTCCGACGAGCGGAACTCATCCGCGAGCAGGCCGGACGTCGGCACAAATGCGTCGGTGAGCCCATTGCCATCCCACGCGGCGGAGAAATCACCGAGTGCGCCGAAGTACACGGTCGGGATGGCTCCTTCGCTGGTCAACGAACCGGGTGTAGCAACCGCCGGATCGAAAACGTCCAGCACTTTCTTCGTGTCGCAGGCTGTACTTGAAAGCGCGATCGCACCGAGGATTGCTCCCCAGCGGACCGATCGGCTTTCGAAAGAATAAAATCGCATCAATTTGTATCTCCGTGTCCGTCAGAAGGTGACGTTGAGGCGCGCCGTGTAGTAGCGCGGCACAGGCTGCGTGTTGAATTCGCTCTGGTTGAACAGGCTCGTACCTGCTTCGATGATCTCGGGATCGAGACCCGTGTAGCTCGTCCAGGTGTGCAGGTTTCGCCCAGCGAAGCTCACGCTGACGCCGTGCACGCCCGTCGAGCGGAGGTAACCAACCCAGCGCTCGGGAGCATCAAGTGTCACTGCCAACTCGCGCCACTTCACGAACCCACCGTTCTCGACGTACAGTGCCCTGCTGGTACCGCGCGAGCCGAGGAGGTACGCGGAGAGGAACGCTGCCTGCTCCTGGAGCGTCGCGTCGGACGCTCCGGTCGCTCTGCAACCCCTGGTGCTGTTGGACGAGCCACAGCGGAAGTATTCGCCGTAGTTCGCGGTCTTGTTGCCACCCCGGCCTTCGAAGAGCGTCGAAACCCGAACGACCTTGAACAGGCGCACGTCGCCGCCCGCCGAACGGGTCCAGGTCGGGATCGACGGCCCGAGATACACCGCGGTGTCGCCAAGGGTGACCTCGGCGGAGGAGAGCAGTCCATCTCCGTTCGCGTCATTGAAGTACACAGGTCGCTGGAAGAACGCGCCGGCCGTATACCCCTCGCGGTGGATCTGCAGCCCGCGGTTGAGCGAGATCGGTGCGACGCCCTTACCAAGTTTCCCGATACGATTCTTCAGCGTGCTCGCCGTCAGATGGAGGTTGAGCTCCACGCGCTCCGTCTGGAGCGCCTTCAGGTCGAGCTGCGCTTCGATACCCCGATTGCTGATGCTTCCGAGATTCTCGAACCGGTTCGCCGTCAGGCCTGCCGAGGGTTGGATCGGCCGCCGAATGAGCGCATCGATCGAGCGCTTCTGGAACGCGGTGATCTGGAACGATGCGCGCTCTTTCCAGACGCCGATGTCCGCGCCGAATTCGTACTCATCGGTCTTCTCGGGCTTGAGCACGAGGTTTCCAGTGCCATTCAGCGTGACGGCGGGAAGTTCGGCTGCGCCGATCTGAACAGCGACTGGTGCGAAGAACGTGGTCGCGTCGCGGAAATTTGGACGCTGGCCGGACCGGCCATACGCCGCACGGACGCGCAAGCTCGACAGGTAATCGTTCTTCGGGAAGAACTCTTCGTCACCGATTACCCAGGACGCGTTGACGCCTGGATAGAAGATGCGATCGAAGTCAACGCCGAAGGCGCTGTTGTCGTCGCCGCGCATTGAGGCTGCGACGAACAGCTTGTCACGCCACGCGAGCTCCTGCCGGGCGAACGCGCCAACCGAAATGACTTCGTTGAATCCCTCGTCGACCGAGAACAGGGAACTGGTTGCGCCGAGGTTCTGTGTGCCTTCGATGATGCCGGCACCGAAGCCGATCGTGCTTTGCGTAAGCGAGCGGCTGTAGGAGCCTCCGGCCGTCGTCGTCGAGCGAAGCGTCTCCAGCGGATCGAAGCGCGCGCTGACCGAGCCGGTACCAGTGTAAAGGTAGGTCGAGCCATGCGTCGATTCGCGGTTGCCGTTGTTGAAGGAGGCCGCGATGGGGAGTCTGCCTGGCTGCAACGAGCGGAAATCGTAGCGGCTATAGTAGTCGAGGCCGAGATTCACATTTCCCGTCAGCCAGCCAAGGGGCCGATAGTTTCCGATGGTACCGACCGTGAAATGGTCGATGTTCTGGTGGCCGACATATTCGGCGAGCTGGCTCAGCGAATACGCGCGATAGTTCAGCGGATTCTGGCGCTGAGTACCGATCGGCGCATAGAAGAATGCCGTCCCGACCAGGCCGTTGATCAGCGGGCTGAAAATGCTGTTGTCGTTCGAGGGAAAGGCACCGTCGCTCCGCGTGTAGCCCGACGACAGCGCGAAGTCGATCTTTTTGGTGAGATTCGTGTTCAGGTTTCCGCGAACAGCCAGCTTTCGAAGCGTGTTGTACTCGACGACGCCGTGTTCGGCTTGATGGTCGACGCCAAGGTAGTACTGCGTCTGATCTCCGCCGCCCGCGACGTTCCCACCGACCGTCGTCAGATCGCCGGTGCTGAACGGCGTGGTCCGGGAGTCCTTCAGCGTGTTGAAGACCGCGGTCGAGTCGTAGGTGCAGGTGCCGGCGGCACGCTGGTCATTGCGGCACCCCGGACGCGCCGCCGTGTTGTACCCGCCGGTGGCCGTGACTAACGGTGCGCCGGGCGTGACGATACGGTAGTGCACGTAATTCGCCGGGTATTTCGTGCGGTCCTTCGCAGTGCCCGTCTCAGCGAAGGTGTTCCATCGCGCGGCACCGGAACGGCCGCGCTTGGTCGTGATCAGGAGGACTCCGTTCGACGCGCTGGTCCCGTACATCGCCGTCGCCGCGGGCCCCTTGAGCACTTCGATACTCTCGATGTCTTCTGCGGCAACGTCGTTGAGGCGGGAGACCGCCTGACCGCCAATTCCGACGTCGATCAGGTTCCCGTTCGAGATCTGAATACCGTCGACGTAGATGAGCGGGTCGTTGGACAGCGACAGCGAGTTGGCGCCGCGGATGCGGATACGCTGACCGGTGCCTGCCGTTCCAGATGTCCCCTGCACGACGACGCCAGCGGTTCGGCCGGTAAGTACGTCGGTGAACTTCGTGATCTGCCCCTTTTCGATGGCGGCAGCGTCGATGTTGCCGACGTTGGTGCCCTGCGAGCGGCGTGTTTCGCCGAGTCCGGTCACTGCGTTGGTGACGACCTCGTCAAGGATGGTCGCTGCCGGTTCGAGCGCGAAGTCGATTCCCTCGACAAGTCCGGCCGTCGCGGTGACGGTGCGGGCGGAGGCGGCGAATCCAATTCGCGTCGCCCGAAGCTGCACCTGGCCTGCTGGCACATTGACGATGCGGTAGACGCCTTCCTCATTCGTGCGGGCGCCGACGGTAGTGCCGGATACGCGCACAGAGACGTCGGCGATGGGCCGCTGCGACGATCGCTCGATAACGCGTCCGGTGAGAATGCTCTGCGCTTGTGCCGCTGACGGAACGAGCGCGACGACGGCTGCGAGTGTGAGCAGCCGTCTGATCTGACGTGATAACATCTCCAGAGTTCCTCGGATTTCGGTAGGCACGAGATGCCGATGGGCCCGCACTCTCTCTAATGAGTGCTGGGGAATAGCCGACCCGTGTACGGATCGTGTGGCGCTGCAAATACCTCCGCGAGTCAGGAAGGGAAAACGGTGCGCGTCAATGACAGGTCGACGCGACAAGAACTCACGATCTCCTGCGGGGGCAGGCCTTCCTCAGCACCAGCGACCGGCCTTGAGAACGAGCAGGCCGGACGGGGTTTGCTGGGTGGCAAAACTCTAATCCCCGAGTATCGAATCGTTACAGACTCTTGTCAAGTCTGAACAGGTTGCAGACATCTGTAAGAAACGAGCCGGTCGAGCGGCTTTTTCATAGGGCCGGCGGGAATTTTCAGGTCAGGGAATTGTACGGGATCTTTCACTCAGAAACCCACGAGATGCGCGCGCCGAAGGCCGGGTCGCCGACGGGGATATTCGTTCCCCCCGGTGACGCCCGGCGACTCTCCGGGGTTGTGTGCGTCGCGTGAGGAAATTGATGCAACAACGGCCTCTACACCGCTCGCAAGGCATCGCTTGACAATTTTTAGTCAACTGCCTACGTACGGTGATAGCAGTTTCGTTGGAGAAAACGGTGATCAACGACCCGTTTTCTCGTTCGGCTTTTTCCGGCTCGAGAGTGCGACCGCGCACGTGAGTCAGGTCAAGCCTACGACGCCAAGAGCGTCGGCGCAGTTCGCCACCGGGCATCTGTGGCGTTTCACCCCATCATTCTGGATGGAAAGGAGGAGGAATGGCTCCACAGCATCGTCAGTTTTTGGCAGCCGCATTCGTGCTTGCAGCGGCACTGATGCCGGCACGCGCGTATGCGCAGCAAAATGGGACGGTGACCGGGACGGTCACTGACCAGGAAAGACAGGCGCCAATTCCCGAGGCGCAGGTCGTCGTTGTCGGAACCACACTCGGTGGCCGTACCAACGCGCAAGGTGTCTATACGATAGCCGGCGTCCCCGCGGGAACGACCCAGGTGCGGGTACTGCGCATCGGATTCCAATCATTGACGCGGCCGGTCACGGTCGTCGCCGGTCAATCGACCCGCGTTGACTTTGCGGTAGCTCCGAGCGCGGTCGTGCTCGATCAGGTCATCACGACAGCGACGGGCGAACAGCAGCGGCAGCGCGAAAAGGGTGTGACGGTCGGCCGCATCGACCTCGACTCGTTGAACAAGGCGCAGGTGACGAACCTTTCGGACGTCCTGTCGTCGCGCACCGCGGGTGTGACGGTGCAGACCGCCGGCGGTACCACCGGTAGTGCGTCGCGCATCCGGATTCGGGGGTCGAATTCGATTTCACTTTCGAACGACCCGATTCTGATCGTTGATGGAATTCGCGTCGATAACAACTCACAGTCCTCGCGGATCGGCGTCGGTGGGCAGAATCCGTCGCGGTTCAACGACATCAATCCGGATGACATCCAGAACATCGAGATCGTGAAAGGTCCGGCGGCGGCGGCGCTGTATGGCACTGCCGCGGCCAATGGAGTCATTCAGGTCACCACCAAGCGGGGCCAGTCCGGCAAGACTCAATGGACGGGCTTCGCCGAAGGCGGAACGGTCAACGAAGTCACTGATTATCCAGCGAACTACGAACAGCTTGGCGACTACGGCGGCGGACAGATTTTCCCCTGCCCGCTTCCAGAGCAGGCAGCTGGCAACTGCGCACCAACCGGTGCGCTCAGCATATACAACCCGCTGGAGCAGTCCACTCCCTTCCGGATGGGCAACCGGCAGAAGTACGGCCTGAGCGCCGGCGGCGGCGCCGACCGCGCGACGTACTACGTCTCTGGCGACGTTGAACGGGAGCAGGGCGTTTATGCTCCGAACCTTCTGGAGCGCTACAACCTCCGGGCGAATATCACCGGACAGCTGCTCGACAACTTCAAGGTGACGGTTACCTCGGGGTACCTGCGAAGCTCACTCGGCCGCCCGCAGAATGACAACAACAGCGAAGGCGTGGTTTCCGGCGGGCTGCTCGGCACCGCGTTCTACGACAGCACGACGCACGGGTATTTCGGCGTGACGCCCGAGGATCTGTTCACTCTCCAGACGCAGCAGAACATCAACCGCTTCACGAACGGGTTCAACGCCACGTGGCAAGTCCTTCCGTGGCTGTCGGCAAACGGCACAGCGGGTCTGGACTGGACGCGTCGCGAGGATGTCTTCAACGTCGCCCCGGGAGTGTTTCCGGCGAGCTTCGATCCCGACGCGGCGGTCGGCCAGCGCCAACTTGATCCGTTCGATTTCTTCAACTACACCGGCAACGGCAACGTGACCGCGACGTACCTGCCGATGTCCGACGTGACCACGAGCACCTCGCTCGGCGTGCAGTGGAACCGGGATTACACGCACGGCATCGAGGCCTTCGGCCAGAATATCACGCCGGGAATCGGATCGCTGAAGGGTGCGAACGCCCTGTTCTCGATCGATGAGGCGAGCCAGACCAATGTGACGCTGGGCGGTTACGTCAGCGAACAGGTGGCGTGGCGCGACCGGGTGTTCGCGACCGCGGCGCTCCGCACCGACAAGAACAGCGCGTTTGGCAGTGATTTTGGTTGGGTGTACTATCCCGCTGCCAGCCTGTCGTGGGTCATCGGCGAGGAAGGGTTTTTCCCGCAGCAGCGCTTCGTCAGTTCGCTGCGCCTCCGCGCGGCGTTTGGCGAATCGGGGCAGCGACCGAGCTTCCGTGACGCTTCAACCTTCTTTGGCGCCACGACGGCGACGCTGAAGGGCGATGTGCCGGCGCTCGTGTTGAGCGGCACCGGAAACTCGCTCCTCAAGCCGGAGAAGTCGGCGGAGTTCGAGACCGGCTTCGACGCAACGTTGTTCGGCGACGCGGCGCGTCTCGAGTTCACCTATTACAAGAAGAACACGACCAACGCACTTGTCGCGCGCCGTTTGGCGGCTTCACTCGGGGCGACAAACTCGCGCTTCGACAACATCGGCAAGGTCGAGAACAACGGCATCGAGATGCTGCTCGATGCAAAGATCTATCAGTCAGATCCGATTGCACTCGATTTCACCTTGACCGGCTCGACGAATAAAAACCGCGTGGTCAGCCTCGGCGAAAAGATCACGCCGATCGTGTTTGGCCTCGGTGGCAACACCCAGCGCCACCAGAACGGCTATCCGTTGGGCGGATACTGGCAGCAGCCGATCCTCGGCTACGCAGACACGAACAACGACGGGCTGCTCTCGCCCGATGAGGTGCAGATTGGCGACACCGGCGTCTTCCTCGGCACGCCTTCGCCCCGGCGCGAGTTCAGCGTGCGCCCCCGCCTGACGCTGATCAAGAACATCGAGCTCAGCGCACTGTTCGACTACCGCAGTGGATTCAAGCTATACAACGCGACCGAAGACTTCCGCTGCTCGGTGTTCATCAACTGCCGTGCAGTCAACGACCCGACAACGCCGTTGAAGGAACAGGCGCGGGCGGTGGCTGACTACGCCTACGGCACGGTGGCCGGGTACATCGAGGACGCGTCGTTCACAAAGCTGCGCGAAGTGGCGCTCGTCTTCCGTGCGCCTAACGCCTGGGCCAACCGTTTCAGGGTGAATGGCCTCAGCCTGACGCTGGCCGGTCGCAACCTGGCGACGTGGACTGACTACACCGGCCTCGATCCGGAGGTCACCTTCGCGGGCGCGACCAACTTCACGCAAGCCGAATTCCTGTCGCAGCCGGCGGTCCGGTACTATACGGCTCGCGTCAACGTCAACTTCTGATTGGGCTCCGCCCAAACGAGACAATAGCAGATGACAAATCGAAACAACCGCCAACTCGCTCGGGGGGTCATGCTAGCGACCCGCGGCGCGCTCGCGGTCGGCGTGTTCGCCGCGGCTTCCGCCTGTTCGACGGACAAGATTCTCAAGGTGGAAGACGTCGACGTCGCGACGCCTGCGTCGCTCAGTACGCCGACAGCCTTACCAATCCTCCTTGGCGGCGCGGTTGCCCAATTCCACTCCGCCTATATCGGCACTGGTAACAACAACGAATCGAGCGGCCAGATCGGCTACAGTGGCCTGCTCGCTGACGAGTTCCGTTCGTCGGACACGTTCCCGACGCGCAACCAGGTTGACCAGCGGGCCATCCAACTCGACAACACGAGCAACGAGTCGCAGTTCATCATCCTGAGCCAGGCGAGAGCCGCCGCCCAGATCGCAAGCACGCGCTATAAGGAGTTCGGGCCGAGTCAGCCCGGACTGGCGCTGGCGTACGCGCTTGATGGCTACTCGACCATCCTGTTCGGGGAGGACTACTGCTCCGGCGTGCCGTTCAGCACCCTGACCGATGCCGGGGCGACGATTTACGGACAGCCCTTGGCGACAGCGCAGATCTTTCAGCGCGCGGTCGCGAAGTTCGATTCCGCGCTGGCCGCGCCCGGCGTCACAGCTGAGTACAGGAACCTCGCCCTCGTCGGCAAGGCCCGCGCACAGCTTGACCTCGGGCTCTTTGCCGATGCGGGAGCGACGGCGAAGCAGGTGACGCCGGGGTTCCAGTTCATCGTCGAGAGTTCGCTGACGACGTCGGGACAATACAATGGCGTCTACACGTTCAACGTGAACGTCAAGCGCCTAACGCTGGTTGACAGGGAAGGCGTGAACGGCCTCGATTACCTCACGGCGGGCGACCCGCGCATCTCCTTTACCGATCGACGGGCGACAGGGTTCGACAAGAGCACGAACCTGATTGTGTCGAACAAGTACTCGTCGCGCAGCAGCCCAGCCGTGCTGGCTTCGTACACTGAAGCGCAGCTCATCGTGGCCGAGTCCGAGCTTGCCGCGAACAACTACGCTGGCGCTGGCGGGACGCTCGAGATCCTGAACCGGCTGCGCGCTGCGGCGACCTTCACGCCGGCCGCGGTACTCGCGCCGTTGCCGGCCGCTGTTGGGAAGCCGGCGCAGGTGGATCAGCTCTTCCGCGAGCGCGCGTTCTGGCTGTACCTGACCGCGCATCGTCTCGGTGATATGCGCCGGCTGATTCGGCAGTACGCACGGACGGTTGACACCGTATTCCCGACGGGCCCGTTCTTCAAGGGCAACACCTACGGGGCCGACGTTAATTTCCCGGTGCCGGAGGTCGAGAAAAACAACCCGAACTTCAAGGGCTGCATCGACCGCAGCGCCTGAACGTGCTGTTCTGGTAGCAAGAGACGATGGGGCGTCCGGGTTACCGGTCGCCCCATCGTCGCTCATGCGAGGCATATGTCGGGGTGCCTAACGCTCGGCCGGGTCGCACAGCGGCCCGCCAGCATGGGCTACGGCTGGCCGAGGTCCACCGGCTCGCCGGTCCCTGTCTGGACGATGATCGCCCCGGCACCGCCTCGGGCACCGAATCGGGTCGTGCTGGCGGCCCCGGTCAGCACTCGCATCCACGCAATCTGCGCGGCCGGAATCTGCGTGAGGATCTGGATGTCCCGCGCACTGACTCCGTTGACCACGACCACGGGCGTCTCGCGGATTACCAGGCTTCCACGGCCCCTTCGATACATCCGGGATGGTTCTCCGCCGATGCTGGAGGCAGTAGTCATGCTACTCAATCGCCGGACGACGTCCCACGCGTTGTCGGCACCGGATTGCGCGATATCCTCGCGCAGAATGAGTTGCTCGCCGGGCGGCGCGTAGTTCCGAGGGCGCCCGTTATGCCCGCACGACGCACCAATGAACAACGCGCTGGCGAGGATCAAACGCCTCAGGCGATGGGGCATGGCCGGCTCCACTGCAGCTGGTGCTGCGTCGAAGCACCCGCCACGACGCATGACTTACCCAGACCATGGCGAGGCGAAGGCCGGGGCGCAATGGGCGGTCCACGACCTAACCAATTCCAGACGCGGACCGCCGGGCGAGAAGTCCCCCAAGCTCAGTCGGGAATCGCGTCTGGCAGGACGAACTTGAGCGGATCGACGACGCGCCCGTTGACGTGGATCTCGTAGTGAAGGTGCGGCCCGGTGGAGAGGCCGCTGTTGCCGACGTTGGCGATCACCAGGCCGCGGGTCACCCGCTGACCCTGCTTCACATTCACGCGGGACAAGTGGGCGTACTTGGTGACGAGGCCATTGCCGTGATTGATCTCGAGGACGAGGCCGTAACCGTGCTGCCTGGTCACCGCCATCACGACGCCGGACGCTGGCGCGACGACGGGGGCGCCCATCGGCGCGCTCACGTCGATCCCTTCGTGCGGACGAGAGACGTGCAGGATGGGGTGGAACCGGCGCAGCGAGAACTGGCTGGAGAGCCAGCCCGCGGTGGGCATGATCGACGGAGTGCTCGCAAGACGCTGGTTGTTGCGGGCCAGCGTGTCAGTCACTTCGGCGAAGCTCGCGGAGAGGATGTTCGCGCGGCGGATCAGGCCGTCGAGATCGTTGCGCGCACCAAACGCCAATCGGCCGAGCTTCGGATCGGACTTGTAGACGGCGTCGCTATCGAGCGATGGCGTGCCCGGGCCACCGATCCCGGCTTCGCGAACCGCCGAGTCGACAGGGGCCAAACCGGCGAGGGTCCGTACGCGCTCATCGCGAACCCCGATCGCGCGGATGGTATCCTCGAGGACAGCGAGTTTCTCCCGAAGCTCGGTGAGCTCACCGCCCAGCTGCTCGGCGTCGGCGCGCGCCGCGCGGCCGCGCGGCGTGGCGTAGGTGGTGATGGCGGCGCCGAGGCCCATCACGGCTACCAGCGCCACAACACCCGCAGTCGTCGTGAGGGCGCGGAGAGCGCGGGCGCTGATCGCGTAGCTCCGCGGGGACTCGGTAGTGCCCTCGGGAACGACTAGCAAAGTCCAGCGTCTCTGAGCCATAATCCCTCAAGTCCAGCCCGCTCAGAATGAGCAGCGCTTCTCGGGGAAAGACTGTCAGCGGAAGGTCTTTGTAACGGGCCCGGCTGTAATGTGATCACCAGCACGCGCTGCTATTGCCGGCGCCACCGGGCGCTACGGTGCCTTGGCGATCGGCTTCGGGAAGAGGGGGTCGCCCTTCGTGACCTGCCACCCCGCCGTATTGAGCTCACCGAGCCGATCGATGCGCTGTTTCGCGACCGCGCCTGGGCCGCCGAGCTGGGTCCATGCTGCTTGCGCCTTATCGGGCATGAAAGGCGCAAAAAGCACACACTGCCGGGCAATCTGCCTTGATAACGTCGCTAATATGTCATCAAGATGGCGCGAATTTGACGGGTCTTTCGCGACGGTCCACGGTGCGGAAGACTGCACGAATTCGTTGGATCGCGCGACCAGCCGCATCACGATTCGAAGTGCATCGTGGAGCAGATAGCCGGTCGAGCCATCGAGCGCTCCGACGAAGGCGGCGGTCTCGGCGGCTTCGAATGTGTCGGCCGCGCGTCCTGCGGCGGCAGGTGTGACGCCGCCGCGATACTTCTCGATCATCGCGACCGACCGGCTGACAAGATTCCCCCAGGCGTTGGCCAGGTCCGACGTATAGCGCTCCTCGAACCGCTCCCAGGAGAAATTCCCGTCGCTGTCGAAGGGCACCTCGCGGAGGAGAAAGTAGCGGAACGCGTCCGGCCCGTACCGGGCGATCGCTTCCTCGAGATCGAGTTTGACCCCGGCGGACTTGCTGAAGCGGTCGCCGCCGAGGAGCACGAAACCATGCGCCCACACGCGCTCCGGGAGCGGGAGCTTCGCGGCCGCCAGCATCGCCGGCCAGATGACGGCGTGGAAACGGGTAATGTCCTTTCCGACGACGTGAAGCGATGCCGGCCATCGACTCTCGCTCTCCTGAGCGGGAAATCCGGTCGCGGTCAGGTAGTTCGGCAGCGCGTCGAACCAGACGTACGTCGTCTGCTTTTCGCCGTCGCTCGTCGGGCGCGGGAACGGTACTCCCCAGGTGAAGCGAGTGCGGCTCGCGCTGATGTCCTCGAGTCCCTGGTCGAGCCAGCCGAGCACTTCGTTTCGCCTGCTCTCCGGCTGGATGAAATGGCGGTGCTTCTCGACATGAGCGCGCAGCATCTCCTGATACCGGCTCAGCCGAAAGAACCAGTTTCGCTCCTTGACCCACTCGAGCGTGCGGGTTGGATGCAGCACGCATTTTCCGTCGATGATCTCCGCGTCCTGCTTGAAGGCTTCGCAGCCGACGCAATACCAACCTTCATACGACCGTTCGAAGAAGTCGTCGGGGTTCTCGGCGAAAATGCGCTCGAGCAGCGCCTGCACGCCCGCCTTGTGCCGCGGATCGGTTGTCCGGATGAACTGGTCGTAGCTGATGCCGAGGCGCTTCCACATGGCGAGGAAGCGCTCCGCCACGTCATCGACGAACTGCTGTGGCGAAACGCCGCGCGCCTCGGCCGTCTGGGCAACTTTCTGCCCGTGCTCGTCCATCCCGATGAGGAAGTGGACGTCGCTGCCGTTCATTCGGTGAAACCGGGCGATCGCATCAGCGCCGATCTTCTCGAACGCGTGGCCGATGTGCGGATCGCCGTTGGCGTAGTCGATCGCGGTGGTGATGTAGAAACGCGGCACGCCGATCAGCGCTCCTGCGCCGATGACGACCCGTCGCTCTCGCCGCCAGGGGCCCCGCTGTCGGGCTCTCCGCCGTCGGACCCGTCCTCACCCGTCCCGCGCGTCTCGCGACCGCGGCGGCCCCCCCGGCGGCCACGGCGGCGGTGTGGCCGGCGGTCGCGCTGAACCGGGGTATCGCCTCCCTGAATGCTCTCGCCGATCGCCACCGCGACCTCGCCTTCGGTCTCGGGCTTCACGTCCACGCCGCTGACGGCGGCGTCGAGGGATGGATCGTGCTGCTCTTCCGGAACGACGAACGGATCGCCGCCTGCCGGTACCACCGTCGGTGTCGGGGTGTCCCCGTCTCCACCCATCTCGCGCCTGAGGTCCGCGAGCGCAATGATGCGCGACTCGCCGTCGGGCGAGCGCAGGGTCACCCGGTCATTGAAGATGTCATTGGCGACGATCTTCTCCTCGCCGCGGCCGGTCACGATGATCCTCCCTTCCTTCGGGAAGCGCTTGCGCGACTGCACGTAAAACTCGTGCTCGTAGCGCAGGCAGCACATCAGGCGCCCGCAGGAGCCGCTGATCTGCGACGGATTGAGCGACAGCTTCTGGTCCTTGGCGACTCCGAGGTTGACCGGGCGAAGTTCGGGGAGCCATGACGCCGAACAGTATTGACGCCCGCAGCGTCCGATGCCGTCGAGGCGTTTCGCTTCATCACGAACGCCGATCTGCTTCAACTCGATCCGGGTCCTGAACATGGTCGCGAGCTCGCGGACGAGCGCGCGGAAGTCGACTCGCTTTTCGGCGCTGAAGTAGATCGTCAGCTTCTTCCGGTCCCACTGCCATTCAGCGTCAGTGAGCTTCATGACGAGGCCGTGGGCGCGGACGCGCTCCATCGCCTTGCGACGGGCGATCTCGTCTTCGGCGCGGAGCTCGGCCTCGCGCTTGATCTCATCCGCGGCAGCGACCCGAAGCACCTTGCGCGATGCCTCGCCGACGATCGCGCCGTGCGGGACGCCGGCGAAGCGTTTGGTCGCGAGGTCGCCGGTCGCGTGAATTCGTCCGAGATCCTCGCCGCGGTCGACTTCAACGACGACAGCCGCACCGACGGCCGGGGCGGCCTCGCCGTCCCAGAGAAAGAATTCGCGGCGATTGCCCTTGAAGGAAACCTCGAGCAGTTCCCGGTGGCTGACGCTGGTCGACACTGCGATGAGAAAAGAGAGAACTACGGTTCGGCGTCAGGCAGAGTGCCCGGCGCTAATCTTCGGCGACCCGGCCCATGCCGAGATACTTCTCGCGACGGCGCCGCACGAGCTTGTCGGGCTTGTACTTTCGCAGCTCGTCGAGATTCCGGATGAGCGCTTCCTGAACGGCTTTTGCGGTCGCTTCCTGGTTCGAATGCGCGCCTCCGGGGGGCTCGGGGATGATCTCGTCGACGACACGCAGCTCGAAGAGATCGGGCGCGGTGATCCGGAGCGCCGACGCGGCTTTCTCGCGCATCTCGGGGCTCTTGCCATCCTTCCAGAGAATCGCCGCGCAGCCCTCGATCGTGATGACCGAGTAGACGGCGTTCTCGAGCATCATGACGCGATCGGCCACGCCCAACGCGAGCGCGCCGCCGGAGCCGCCCTCTCCGATGACGATGGCGATGATCGGGACCTTGAGCCCCGCCATCTCATAGAGATTGCGCGCAATGGCTTCGCTCTGCCCTCGCTCTTCGGCGCCGAGACCGGCCCACGCGCCGGGGGTGTCGATCAGCGTCAGCACCGGAACGTGGAATTTCTCGGCGAGCTTCATGAGGCGGAGCGCCTTTCGATAGCCCTCGGGGTGGGGCATGCCGAAGTTTCGCTTCAGGTTCTCCTTGGTGTCGCGACCCCGCTGGTGGCCGATGACCATGACGGTTTCGCCATCGAGGCGCGCCCACCCGCCGACGATCGCCGCGTCTTCCCGGAAGGCGCGATCGCCGTGCAGCTCGATCCAGTCGGTGAAGACGAGCCGGACGTAGTCGAGGGTGAAGGGCCGCTTGTTGTTGCGGGCGACCTGAACGCGCTGCAGCGGGCTGAGATTCTTGTAGATCTCCTCACGAAGCGTCGAGAGCTTGCGCTCGAGCGGCGTGATCTCATCGCTCACATCGAGCCGCTGGCCGTCGGCCAGCCGCTTGAGCTCATCGATCTGCTTCTCGAGCTCGGCGATCGGCTTCTCGAACTCCATTACCGGGGCACTAGCCATCGTTAGGACGCTCCCTGTCGGCCGCTCTTGCCGTTAGGCATTCAGCTGCCACGTACGAGTTTGACGCGCTCGTGGCCGAGGACTGCGCGAAGCTCGGTGAGCGCGGCATTCGTCGCCGACAGCTTCAACGAGCGTGAGCGCAGCCGCGCCCGCGAACCGTTGCCGTCGCTCCAGTGCAGCTCGAGCGCCGATGGTCCGGGGTGCGCCTCGACGACGGAGCGCACGTCTTCCATGATTTCGGGTGCGATCTTCGCCCCAAGCGCGAGCTGGATCGCGATTGCCACCTGTCCACTATGCTGCACGGCAGCGAGCGGCGTAACCGTCTCGACGATAAATGTCGGACTTTCCCCGGCCTGGTCGCGCTTCGAGTAGCCACCCTTGAGCAGCACGGGCACATCGACGCGGATCTGATGCGAGAGATTTGCCCAGGCTTCCGGAAAGACGAGCACCTCCGAAGATCCCGCGAAATCCTCGACGGTCAACCGGGCGAACTCGGCGCCGGATTTCTTCGAAATCTGCTTCTTTACGGCGGTCACGACGACTCCGAGCGTCATCGGGTCGCTCGACCATGTCCCGAGCTGGGCGACGGTGTGCGTCGCGAACAGCTCGCATTCGGTGCGATAGGGCTCGAGTGGGTGGCCAGAGATGTAGAAGCCGAGAATCTCCTTCTCCTTCTGCAGGCGCTCGGACTCCGGCCAGGGCGAGGCGACGGGCAGATCGCCCCTGGTCCCGCGAGAGCTCGTGCCGCCATTCGACGAAGCATCGCCGAACAGCGACACCTGTCCGCTCGCCCGTTCGTCCTGCTGGAGCGCGGCCTCGGCGATCGCGTCGTCGAGCGCCTTCGCGTATTGCGCGCGGTGTCCGCCGAGACTATCGAGCGCACCAGCGCCGATCAGCGCCTCGAGCACGCGTTTGTTGCACATGCGAAGGTCGACGCGCTCGCACAGCTCGTTGAGCGACGCGATTGCCGCGTCCTTGCGCGCATGCAGGATGGAATCGATCGCGGTCCGCCCGACGTTGCGGATGGCGCCGAGCCCGAAGCGCAGCTGCTTGTCGCTGATGACGGTGAACTTGTAACCCGATTCGTTCACATCCGGCGGCAGAACCGTCAGCCCGAGCTCGCGCGCCTCGTTGATGTACTTGACGACGCTGTCGGTGTCGCCGATGCAGGCCGACAGCAGCGCGGCCATGAAGTCGGCCGGGAAGTGCGCCTTGAGCCACGCCGTGTGGTAGGAGATGATCGAATACGCGACCGAGTGCGACTTGTTGAACCCATAACGGCCGAACGTCTCGATCTGCCCCGCGAGCTCGTCGATGATCTTCGGGGCGTGGCCACGCGCGACGGCCTTCTCGATGAACTTGCCGAGCTCCTGGCGAATCAGCTCCGCGTCCTTCTTGCCGACGGCCTTGCGCAGCACGTCCGCTTCGGCGAGCGACACGCCGGCGAGCGTCTGGGCGATGCGCATCACCTGTTCCTGATAGGTAATGACGCCGTAGGTCGAGCTGAGGATCGCCTCGAGCTCGGGGAGCGCGTAGCGAACAGGCTCCTCGCCGCGCTTGCGATTGATGTAGACCAGGTGCATCCCGGTGTCGAGCGGTCCGGGACGGAGCAGCGCATTCGAGGCCACCAGATCGTCGAATCGGTCGCAGCGCATGCGCCGCAGGACGTCGGTCGCAAGCTGGGACTCGAACTGGAAGACGCCGGCGGTTCGTCCCGCGCGAAGCATCTTGTACGTCGCTTCGTCATCGAGCGGGAGCGCGTCGAGATCGATCTTTTCTCCCGTCCGGCGCTCGATCGAGGCGACGGCGTCGGTCAGGATGGTCAGCGTGGTGAGGCCGAGGAAGTCCATCTTCAGCATCCCGGCCTTCTCGAGCGCGTTCATGTCGTACTGCGTGACGACCACCGATTCGTCGTCACCGGCGCCAGAGCCCCTGGACGACTGGGTGCAGGTCGGCACGTAGTCGTCGAGCGGGCCGGGGGCGATCACCACGCCGGCGGCGTGGACGCCGGTATGACGCGATAGTCCCTCGAGCGCCTTGGCATAGTCGAGCAGCTGGTGATATCGCTCGTCGCCCCGGTAGAGCTTCGCGACATCGGGGACCTGCTCGATCGCTTCAGCGACCGTCAGGCTGAAGTTCGGCGCATTGGGAATGAGCTTCGCGAGCGCGTCGGTCTCAGCCGGCGTGAAGCCTAACGTTCGGCCGACGTCCTTGATCGCGGCCCGCGACTTCATCGTTCCGAACGTGACGATCTGGCCGACGGACTCCTTCCCGTACTTCTGCCGCACGTACTCGATGACTTCGCCGCGGCGCTCGAAGCAGAAGTCGACGTCGATGTCGGGCATCGACACGCGCTCCGGATTGAGGAAGCGCTCGAACAGCAGGTCGAACTTGAGCGGGCAAACGTTGGTGATCTTCAAGGCGTAGGCGACGAGCGATCCTGCCGCCGAACCACGGCCCGGGCCGACCGGGATTCCACGATCGCGCGCGGCCTTGATGAAGTCCCAGACGATGAGGAAATAGCCGGCGTAGCCGGTCTTGAGTATGACGTCGAGTTCGAACCTCAGGCGTTCGGCGACATCCGCCGGGAGCGGGCTGCCATAACGCTCGGCCGCGCCTTCGGTCGCGAGGCGAACGAGCAACTCATTCTCGCTCGATACGCCGCTCGGCAGCGGGAATGACGGGACGTGGTACTTCTTCCCGAACTCGATGGCGACGTCCTCGGCGACGGCGAGGGTATTCTCGAGAACGTCGGCCCGTCCCGGAAAGCGGGCCGCGATCTCCGGGGCACTCTTGAAGTAGAGGCCCTTGTCGTAATGCATCCGGTCCTCGTCGCTCCGATCCTTGCCGAGGCCGATGCAGAGCAGGATATCGTGTGCGTCGTGGTCGGCGGCCTTGAGGAAATGCGCGTCGTTGGTGGCGACGACAGGGAGTCCGACGTCGGCGGCGAGCTTGAAGATCTTGTCGTTGAGCCCCGCCTGACCCGCGGAGTCGTGTGCCTGCACCTCGAGGTAGTAGCGGCCCTGAAAAAGCTCCGCGTACCAGGCCGCGACGTCCTTCGCCTTGTCGTAGTCGTTGGCGATCAGGTGCTGCGCGACTTCACCGGCGAGGCATGCCGAGGTCACCACGATCCCTTCGGAATACCTGGCGAGCAGCTCGCGGTCCATGCGAGGCTTCACATAAAAGCCTTCGGCGTAGGCGAGCGACGACAGCTTGACCAGGTTGCGATAGCCGATCGCGTTCTGCGCGAGCAGGACGAGGTGATAGTACGGTTTCATCCCTGGCGCGGGCCGTGCTTTCAGCCGGCGGTCACCGGGCGCAACGTAGGCCTCCATGCCGAGGATCGGGCGCAGCTTTGCCTTACGCGCCTTCTCCTGGAACTCCCACGCCGCGTGCATGTTGCCATGATCCGTGATCGCGAGGGCCGGCTGCTCCAGTTCCAACGCTCGCGCGATCAGGCTGTCGATGCGATTTGCACCATCGAGCAGCGAGTACTCCGAATGGCAGTGGAGGTGTACAAAGGACATTCAGTGATAATAGTCATCGGCCCGAGGAGACGCAAAGCAGTGCGACCGGCTCCTAAAGTGTTGCTGTCCTTGACGTTATGTCAGTCACAGCGAGGTTGTGACCGCGATGGGGCTGGCCCGGTCAAGTGACGCGACACTATTGTTCGGCCCGGACCGTTCCGGGCGGCCCGCAGACCGCCCCGAGTTTCCATTTTACGGGAGTAGAGTGATCACCAGCCGAGCTCGCGTCATCGTCATCCCGCTCGTTGCCGCACTCGCTGCGTGCTCCCCGGAGCGCGCGACAGGCGTGGACGGGAGCCTGACGCAGTGCGGCAACAGCGGCGCGGTGGCGGGCTCGTTCGGCGAGGCAAACTCGTTCGTGAGCGCGACCCCCGGCCTGACTAGCGACGCGACGCCGCCGTACGGTGGCGCGGCTCTCGAAGCGGTGTTGTCGGTGGCGCCGCTCTCCGGCGCGGTCGTCAGCTACCCAAGCCCGAGCGTTCAGCTCAACGACACGGCGGCGCGCTATCTCGTCGTCCCGCAGTTCGCGGTGCAGGGAAGCATGCCGGATTCGACGGCGTTCCGCCTCACGGTCGGCTCGGGCGCACTTGCCGTCGCAACCCGGATCGCGAATGGGAATGCGCGGCGACCGAGCGTGCAGAGCAGCCTGGATCTCAGGCTGCGCCGTCTCGAAGCCGGACTGCCGGCGGACCAGCGCCTGAGCCCAAGGGCTGCACCGCCGAGCGGTGCTTCAACAACGGCGCCGGACAGCGTGCGGAGTTTCTATGTGCTAGGCAGCCTAACGGGAAACTGTTTCGTGCAGACCCAGGCGAGGCTCAAGTACACGGGCGCGCGAGTCTATGTCTACGAGGACATCGGCGTCGCATCCGGATTCAGCGCGAGCGAGTACGCGAAGTTCGGAACGCTGTTCGACGACGTGCTCTATCCGATCGACACCGCGGCGTTCGGGTTCCCCTCCGACGTCGACGGCAATGGACACATCATCGTCCTGCTGTCGCAGAAGATCAACCAGCTCACGAGTCGCGCCGAGTGCACGGCGTCCGGCGCATACGTGGCCGGATACTTTTTCGGCTACGACCTGACGAATGGATCGGGTTCGAACCGGAGCGAGGTCTTCTACTCGGTCGCCCCCGACTCGACGGCGCAGTTCAGCTGTGCGCACCGGAAATCCCAGGTCGGTACGCAGACACCGACGACGTTCATTCACGAGTTCCAGCACATGATCTCGTACAACCAGCACGTGCTCCTGCGGCAGGGTCAGGCCGAGGTGACGTGGTTGAACGAGGGGTTGAGTCACATCGCTGAAGAGCTTGGGTCCAAGTATTACGAAGCCAAGTATCCGGCGCCGTCGGGGCGCACGGTCGCGACGCAACTCTTTCCGGATTCCTCGCAGGGGTTCATCAATCCCAATTTCCGCAACGCGTACTTCTATCTTCTCGCGCCGCGGCAGCAGTCGGTAACGACATTCGCGGCGCTTGGCACTCTGGAGGAGCGTGGGGCGGCGTGGCTCTTCCTGCGCTGGCTCGGAGACCAGAAGGGCGACCAGATTTACAAGCAGTTGGTCGGAACGACGCGGCGGGGAACGGACAACGTGTCGGCCGCAGCGGGCGAGCCGTTCCCGGCGTTGTTTGGCGACTTTGGAATCGCCACGTACACGGACAGCATCGACGGGGTACCGCGGACCGCGGTTCCCGAGCGGTATCGCTTCAGATCGCGCAACACGCGGCAGATCTTCGGACGGCTGTTCCCACTCCGGCCGAATCCAATTGCAACGACGCAGCTGGGCTGCGCGGGCGCGGCGACACAGCGGATGCTGCAAGGCACGTCGTCGTATTTCCTCACGGGGGCGCCAGCAGGCTGCAGCGGCACGCGGCTTTCAATGACTGCTGATGAGGGAAGCGCGCTTCCCCCCACGCTGCTGCCGCAGCTCGCGATCTTCCGGTTGCCCTGAGCGAATTGCCTGACGACGGCGTAGCCGCGCCGACGGTGGCGACGGCAGCGGTACGGAAGTGGGCCAGGCGCGGAGGGTTCGCGCTCGCGGGGACCGTGGCCGTCATCGTCGGCCTGATGACGGCTTTCCCGACCGGACGCTACCTGCTGCGTGCGGGTTGGGAGGAGGCGAAGATCCTCGCGGCACGGCGGTCGATCCCGCACGTCGTCGAGGACGCAGCGACTGATTCGACGACGCGAGCGAAGCTGCAGTTGGTGAGCGCAGCCCGCGTATTTGCGCGCGACTCGATGAAGCTGCGAGCGGGAAACAGTTTCACAACGTACAGCAAGCTGCGCGGCGACACGCTGGTGCTCGTGTTGTCGGGTGCATACAGGGATCGGCTCGCGCAGTACACGTGGTGGTTTCCGATTGTGGGCCGTGTCCCGTACAAGGGGTACTTCGACTACGACGCGGCGAAGCGCGCACGGAAGGAAATGTCCGCCCGGGGTTTCGATACATCGCTCCGTCCCGCATCGGCGTTCAGCACCCTCGGTTTCTTGAACGACCCCATTCTGTCGACGACGCTGGCGGGCGACTCGCTCGACCTGGCGAACACCGTCATTCACGAGCTCACGCACAATACGTTCTACGCGTCGGGGCAGGCGGTCTTCAACGAATCGTTCGCGAACTTCGTCGGTGCGCGGGGGGCGGCGTGGCTTTTCCGCACCCGCGGCTCGCTGGCCGCGGCGGAGCGGACCGATGCACGCTGGCAGGACGAGAAGCTTCTCGCCGCGTTCTGGGGCGCGCTCTACCGCTCGATCGACTCCGCGTTCAACGCCCACCCCGGGACAGACGGCGCGGCGCGGTCGACCCGAATCGCGATCCGCGATTCGATCTACACGGCCGCCCGCACGGACCTGATTGAAACGTTAGGCCCGAAATTGCGAACGGTCGGAGTGAGATACCTGGAGCGGGTGCCGCTCGATAACGCGGCGCTGATGGCGCGCCGGGTCTACCTCACGGACCTGGATTCGTTCGACGCGGTGTACGAGCGAGAGGACTGGGACATGCGGCAAACGGTCGCACGAATCGTCGAGTTGGCGCGCCAATCGCCGAAGGATCCCTACGGCGCGATGCGGCGCTGGCTTTCCAGGAGAACGAACGGCTAGGAAGCACCCAGTTGCCGGTGTGACGTCGCTCGTCTCTGGTCGCGGGCGGTCACGGGGTGAAGCGGCCGCGGAGCAACGCGCGCAGATCGAGCAGCGGCTGTGCGGGCACCGGCTGCGTGTCGGCCGGGTCCGGTGCTGGTGGGCCGAGGACGACTCGATCCATGTGCGCACGTACGCCGCGGTCGAGGAATCGCGAGAGCTGGTCGATCGAGTAGTCGCCGCTGCGCGGGGTCGCGTAGGAGTTGAGCGGGTAGACGACGGCCAGCGTGTTGCGGGCGCGGGTCATCGCAACGTACATCAGGCGCCGCTCCTCCTCGAGCTCTTCATCGTCGCCTAACGCGCGGGAGGACGGGAACCAGCCGTCGACGGCCCAGATGAGGAAGACAGCGTCCCATTCCTTGCCTTTCGAGCTATGGGCGGTGCTGAGGATGAGGTGGTCGTCCTCGCTATCGCCACCCGAGGCGAGGTCCTGGGTGCTCGAGGGTGGTTCGAGGGCGAGCGCCGAGAGAAACGCGCCGCGGCTGGGGAAGCCGGCGGCGATCGCCTGCAACTGGTCGAGGTCCGCCAGCCGCGGATCCGGGCGATCGTAGCGCTCGCGGAGAATGTCGTCGTAGAGCACCCGGATGCGCGCGATGTCGCGTGCGACTGCGCCCTCGTCGGGCGCACCAGGGGCGCCGTCGAGCGCGGCGGCTGATGGCGAATCGCGGAGCTCGCGGAGCATCCCGACCAACGAAGAGTGGGCGGCGCGGGCCCGGGGGGGCGGACTGAATTCCTCGAGCGCCGCGATGTCCCATGAACGGGCCAGCATCGCCGTTATGACATGACGGGCAGTGACGTCACCGACGCCGGGGAGGAGCGTGAGAATGCGGTACCAGCTCACCTCGTCCCGCGGGTTGTCGAGAATCCGTAGGAAGGCGAGGACATCCTTGACGTGGGCCGCCTCGAGGAACTTGATCCCGCCCCACTTCTCGAAGGGAATCTTCCGGTTGGCGAGCTCGATCTCGAGATCGGCGGACATGTACCCGGCGCGGAAGAGCACGGCGATCTCGCCTAACGGCGTACCTTGCTCGTGCAGCTCGAGGATACGGTCGACGACGAATCGTGTCTGCTCGTGCTCATCGCGAGCCGTGACCAGCCATGGCTTCTCGCCACCCCCGCGTACGGTCCAGAGTGTCTTGGTGAACCGCTCCTGCGCGCGCGAGATGAGCGTGTTGGTCGCGTCGAGAATCGGTTGCGTCGAGCGGTAGTTCTGCTCGAGCGTCACCACCGCCGCACCCTGGAACTGCTTCGGGAACTCGAGAATATTGCGAAAACTCGCGCCCCGGAACGCGTAGATGCTCTGCGCGTCGTCGCCGACGACGGTGATGTTGCGATGCATCCGGCACATCCCCTGAAGGATCCGCGCCTGGAGAATGTTCGTGTCCTGATACTCATCGACGAGCACGTGGTCGTAGAGACCGGCGATGCGAGTCGCGAGCTCTTCGGAGCTTTCCATCATGAGCGCCCAGAAGTGGAGCAAGTCATCGTAATCAACGAGATTGCGTTGCTCCTTTCTCAGTACGTACTCGGCAAACACGCGAGTGATCTGATCAGCGTACTCGGCGAACTGCGGCAGCTCCTCGCCAAGGATGAAATCGAGTGGCCGCTCGGTGTTCATGTGTCGCGAGTAGACGTAGTGCAGTGTTTCCTTCTTCGGAAACCGCTTCGCGCTGGCACCGATCCCCAGGTGCGAGCGCGCGAGGCCCATCAGGTCCTCGGCGTCGCCCTGATCGAGTATCGAGAAATCGCGGGCGAGGCCGGCGGACTCGCCGAATGTCCGGAGAAGACGGTGGCCGGTCGCGTGAAAAGTGCCACCGTGCACGCGGCCGCTGGCGCTCCCGACAAGGCGCTCGGCCCGAGAGAGCATTTCCTGCGAGGCGCGGCGGGTGAACGTCAGCAGGAGGATGCGCTCAGGGCTCACGCCACGTTCGATCAGGTGCGCCACTCGATACACGAGCGTCCGCGTCTTGCCCGTTCCGGCGCCGGCGATGATGAGCAGCGGTCCATCGCCATGCGCCGCGGCCGCGCCCTGCTCCGGATTGAGCCCGGAAAGCAGGGATGCGCGGTCTGTCGGGGATGTCGTGCGCTCTCGCGGAGCGTAGACGCGGGGGAGTTCGTCCATCGCTGTCAATTATAGCTCCCAGAGAAGATCGGGGACGTCGAGTCGCGGACGCTCACGGCGTATTGCTCGCTCGGCGCGGCGGCAGCGGGGCGACCGAAATGGGCGGGACGATTTCAGGCGAGATGACGGCCGGAAGCACGCCAGTGCTCGGATCAGTCGCGAGCGATTTCCATCGAAGAAACGTCTCGAACGCCTGCCCGGCGGCAACGAGTTCGTCGGCAGTCTGTCGCGCCTCGAATCGCCTCCAGCGGCAGAGAGGATACCGTTCCAGCTGCTCGGTTCCCCCTGGCAGCGCGCCCCGCGCCACGGCGTCGGCGACGACGTCTACCATCAGCTGAGTGCCGAGCTCCGACGCACGTGTCTCGAGACTCTCGAGCGTGTCGGTGCGCGCCACCGGCAGCAGGCGCCGGGCGAGGATCGGCCCGGTGTCGATGCCGGCATCGACGCGATGACAGGTCGAGCCGACTGCCACGCCACGCTCGACGGCATGGGCAACCGCACCGTTGCCACGGACCCAAGGCAGGAGGCCGGGATGACTGTTCAGTGTCCCGAGCCGCGGAATCGACAGGAGCTCGGGCCCGACGAGGCCGACGCCGGATAGAACGAGGATGTCCGGATGGAGCGTAGCGAGTCGTCGGCGGGTCGACCTGCTGTCGCGACTCGCGGCAACGAGGAGCCGCGTGCCAGGTCCGATGTGCGGCGCGGCCCTGCGTCGCGCGCGGAGCCTTCGCCAGAACGATCGCGCGACGGCAACCGGCGTTTCGAGCAAGCGGCCGACGCGGGTTTTCGCGCGCCGGCAGAGTCGGAGCTCGTGCGAGGACTCGACAATCACTGCCGCGATCGCGATGCCGCGGGCAGCGAGCCCGTCGAGTACGGCACGGCCGACGCGGGTGTCGTTGGTCAGTACCACCACGCGGAGAAAATTCTCGCCCACGCTAACCTGCACGCTGCAGGAGTGTGTGCGAGGCCGGTCTCGGTTCTTCCATGATCGAAAGATAGCAGGCGACCGAACAGACCGCGAAACCCAACGAGCGCAGCCGAGTGCTACGTTGGTTGACGGATGTCCGTGGGGACGGCTGCACGCGAGGTTGCATGGTGGCGCCCCCCCAACGGAGATCGTCCTTGATCGATTCTGCTTCCGCCGCTGTCGCGCTGCGCGCCTTCGGTGCCAGATCCTCCCCCGGACCGATCATGCCTACCGATCATCGTCACGCCGCGGCGTCGCTCGCCCGCTTGCTCGTCGCCAACAGCGCCGACGAGTTGGCGCGGCGGCTCGCGCCCAAGCCCGGAACGCAATACGAGCGGTTTCCTGGCGGCACGGCGGTGGATACGGAGGCGCTGGAGCGCCGATGGGCAGTGCTCGACGCATCGGCGGCGACGCGCGGCGCGCTGCTCGACGAGGTCACGATCGCCTCCGCCGAGGCGTATCGTCATAACGTCGAAGCGTTCATCGGGACCGTGAAGATGCCGGTGGGCATCGCCGGTCCGTTGCTCGTGAACGGGACGTGCGCATCGGGGATGTATCAGGTGCCGCTCGCGACGACCGAGGCGGCGCTGGTGGCGTCCTACGGTCGCGGCGCGCAGCTCATCACCGAGGCCGGCGGCTGTGCAGCGGTGCTGGTGAACGACGGCGTGACGCGCTCACCAGCGTTCACGTTCGCCACGCTGCACGAAGCCGGGCAGTTCATCGCCTGGACACTCGAGCACATGGATGCGCTCCGTGCCGTTGGCGAAGCGACAACGCGCCATGGGAAGCTCAAGGACATGCGCGTCACCCTCGAGGGAAATCACGTCTATCTGATCTTCGAGTACACGACCGGTGACGCGGCCGGGCAGAACATGGTGACGATCGCGACCCAGGCGATCTGCGAGCACATCGTTGCCGAGTGTCCGGTGCCGCCGCGCGCTTGGTACGTCGAGGGGAATCATTCGGGCGACAAGAAAGCGAGCGCCCAATCGTTCCTGAGCGTACGCGGGCGGAGCGTGACGGCCGAGGTGCTGATACCAGGTGCGATGGTCGCCCAGCGCCTGCACACGACTGCGGCGGCGATGGCGGACTACTGGCGCGTGTCCGCGGTGGGCGGTGTGTTGAGCGGGACGATCGGCGTTCAGGGCCACTACGCGAATGGGCTTGCCGCTCTGTACATGGCATGCGGTCAGGACGTCGCGTGCGTCGCGGAATCGGCGGTTGGTGTGACGCGCTTCGAGCTGGATGGCGCGGACCTCTACGCGTCGGTGACGTTGCCGAACCTGATCGTCGGGACTGTCGGCGGCGGGACAACGTTGCCGAGCCAGCAGGGGTGCCTGAACATTCTTGGCCTGGCCGGAACGGGAAGCGCGAACGCATTCGCCGAGGTCGCTGCGGGAATTTCGCTCGCGGGTGAGCTGTCGATCGTCGGCGCACTCGTCGCGAACGAATTCACAAAGGCGCACGCGCGCCTGGCCCGACTGAAGGACGACCGGACCCGATGACGAGCGCGGCCCTGGTACAACAGCGAGGAGTCGGCCGCTGGTGGATCTACCAGCGTGAGCGCTTCCCACTCGTCGCACACGCGCCGCTGATCGCGGCCTTCAGCTCGGCGGCGGTCTGCCTGTCGTCGCTGCTGCGAGGCGACGCGCGCCCTCGTGCCGCCTCGCTCGTCGTCGCGTTCATAACGGCGCTCTGTTTTTTCTTCCAGCTCCGCGTGGCCGACGAGTTCAAGGACGCTGAGGACGACGCGCGGCACCGGCCGTACCGCCCGGTACCGCGGGGGCTGGTGACGCTCCGCGAACTCGGCTGGCTGGGCGTGGCGGCGGCGGTCGTGCAGCTGGTCGCCGCGCTTTGGCTCAACGCGCGGCTCGTTCCATTGCTCCTGGCCGTCTGGGGCTACATGGCGCTCATGTCCAAGGAATTCTTCGTGCGCGATTGGCTACGTGCCCGACCGGTGACGATACTCTGGACGCACATGCTGATCATGCCGTTGATCGACCTGTACGCGACGGCGTGCGACTGGATTCCCGCCGGAGCGGCGATCGCGCCGGGGCTCCGCTGGTTTCTCGTCGCGAGCTTCTTCAACGGCATTGTCGTCGAAGTCGGAAGAAAAATTCGCGCACCCGAAGCGGAGGAGCCAGGGGTCGAGACGTACTCGATTCTCTGGGGGCGCCCACGCGCAGTGAGCGTCTGGGTCGCGACGATGGCGGTCGCGTTAGGCACGGCCGTCCTCGCGGCGCGGGAGGTCGGCAGCGGCTCGCTGGTCTCGGCGGTGCTGGGGACCGTCTGGGTCGCGTCGCTTCTTGTGGGGGCGCTGTTCATCGCGAATCCGACGCGCGGCCGCGCCAGGTGGATCGAGCCCCTCGCCGGCCTATGGACGCTGGCGATGTACGCCGTCGTGGGCATCGTTCCGGTGCTGCTGCGCGCGCGATGAGCGGAACAGTCATCTGGCCCGAGGACGGCGCCCCCGTCACGGAACTCGGCGGGAAGGCCGGTGCGCTCGCGAGCCTCCGCCGCGCCGGGCTGCCGATTCCGGCGTGGTTCGTCGTTGCGCCTCGCGCCGCCCGATTGGCTAGCTGGGAGGAAGAGCTCGCGGCCGCGCTGCGCCGGCTGGCACCAGATGGGGCGCCGGTGGCCGTGCGTTCGTCGGCGGCCGGGGAAGATGGTGCCGTGCACTCGTACGCCGGCCAGCTCGAGAGCTACCTCTTCGTCCGTCCGACTGACGTTCCCGCGCGCGTCCGCGATGTCTGGGCGTCAGCAGAATCCGCGCGCGTGGCCGCGTATCGCGCCGAGCGGAAAATCACGGACGAATCGGTTCCGGCGGTTCTCGTGCAGCGGATGGTAGATGCGGAGAAGTCAGGAGTCGCATTCAGTGCGGATCCGGTTACTGGCCGCTGGGGGCGCTGCATCGTCGCCGCGACGCTCGGGCTCGGCACGTCGCTGGTGTCCGGCGCGGACGATGCCGACAGCATAATCGTCGATCGAACCGGCGAGATCGTCGAGCGAAAGACCGCGGCGAAGACGATCGCTCACCGGCGTGCGGCAGATGGAAACGTCATCGAGGTGGCGCTCTCGGGTGTGGAATCGACGAGCCCCGTCCTGAGCGACGACGAAGCACGCGGCGTCGCGGCACTCGCGCGGCGGGCGGCGCTGCATTTCGGTGCGCCCCAGGATATCGAGTGGGCGATCGCGGGAGGCGAGCTGTTCCTGCTCCAGTCGCGTCCGATCACCTCGCTCGGAGCGTTAGGCGATCCGGACGGCGCGCCCGCGCTCTGGGACAACAGCAACATCGCGGAGAGCTACGGCGGCGTCACGACGCCGCTGACGTATTCGTTTGCGCACTACGTCTACGAGGAGGTCTACCGACAGTTCCTGCGAATCGTCGGCGTTTCGGATGCGACCATCGAGGCGAACGGCGACGCCCTGCGCCGGATGATCGGAATGATACGCGGCCGGGTGTACTACAACCTGTTCAGCTGGTACCGGGCGCTCGCACTCCTGCCAGGCTTTCGCGTGAACCGACGGTTCATGGAGCAGATGATGGGAGTGCGCGAGGGGTTGCCCGACTCCCTCGCCGCCGAGCTGTCGGCCTCATCGCGAGGAGCGCGCTGGCGGGATGGCGTCGGCGTGTGGCGAATGGCGTGGCGGCTGATTGCCGGCAACGTGCGCATCAACGCGTCAGTGTGCGAATTTCACGCGAGGCTCGATCGGGCGCTCGCCGGCGAGGGAATCGCACTCGCGGACATGCGTCCTGACGAGATTGTAGCGCACTATCGTACGCTCGAGCGCGAGCTGCTCCGGAACTGGGACGCGCCGCTGCTCAACGACTTTTTCGCGATGATCCACTTTGGCGCGCTGCGGAAGCTCGCGACGAAGTGGTGCGGCGATGACGCGGGGACACTGCAGAACGACCTCGTCGCGGGCGATGGCGACATCGTCAGTGCCGAACCGGCACGTCGGATCCGCGAAATGGGGGCGATCGCAGCCGCCGAGCCCAGCGTCGTTCGCGCGCTGACGTCGGGAAACCTCGACACCGCGATCACCGCGGTGCGATCCGTCCCCGCCCTCAGCGAACGTTATGACGGATATCTCGAGCGCTTCGGCGACCGCTGCCTGGACGAATTGAAGCTCGAGACCGAAACGCTCGACGACGATCCGGCGATGCTGCTCGCCGCGATCGGCCGCGCGGCGGCGTCGCCAATGACGAGCACAGCGAGCGAGCGCGCTGACTTCCGGAGTGATGCCGAACGCCGGGCCTTCCTCGCGCTGCGCGGACATCCGTTGCGCCGGTTGGCGTTCCGCACCGTGCTCGGGCAGGCGCGCGGCCGGATTCGCGACAGGGAGAACCTCCGCTTTGAACGAACGCGAGTCTTCGGGCGCGTCCGGCGGATATTCCTCGAGCTGGGCAAGCGCTTTACGGCGCTGGGCCTGCTCGACGATGCACGGGACGTGTTTTTCCTGGAGACTCACGAAGCGTTAGGCGTGGTCGAGGGCACGGCGACGAGCGCGAGCCTGCGGGGATTGGTCGCGGCGCGGCGGAGCGAGTTTGCCGAGTACCGCGCGTCGGCGGCACCCCCCGACCGATTCGAGACCCACGGCATGGTTCACCAGGGGCGGCAGTGGGAGCATGCGGCGGTGCCAACGGCTGTGCCGCTCGCGGGCGGGGAGCAGCGTTCCGGGACGGGCTGCTATCCAGGCGTCGTGCGAGGACCCGTGCGAGTGGTTCGAGATCCACGCGAGGCGGAGCTGCGACCCGGGGAGATTCTCGTCGCCGAGCGTACGGACCCCGGCTGGGTGATGCTGTTTCCGGCCGCCGCAGGATTGCTCGTCGAACGGGGTAGCCTCCTGTCGCATTCCGCGATCGTCGCCCGTGAGCTTGGGATCCCAGCGGTGGTTTCGATTCCAGGGCTCACCCAGTGGCTGACGACCGGTGACACCGTGGAAATGGATGGGCGCGCCGGAACCATCACGCGGATCGGTCGCGCCGATGTCCTCGAGGCGGACGATGCCGCCTAGCAGCGCGGTGTCACCGTTCACCATCCTGCGCTACGCGCAATGCTGGGAAGACGCCGATATCCTCGTCGCGGGATTGGATGTCCAACCCGGTGATGTGTGCGTGTCGATCGCGAGCGCAGGGGACAACACGCTTTCGCTTCTCACGCGCGCACCCGGCCGGGTGATTGCCGTCGACCTCAACCCGACGCAGATCGCGGCGCTCGAACTGAGGGTCGCCGCCTACCGTGCCCTCGATCATGGCGAGCTGCTCGAGCTGATCGGCTCCCGACCGAGCGGACGCCGCGAGGCGCTGTACGCGCGTTGCAGGCCGTCCATCTCCGGGTACGCGCGCAGCTATTGGGACGCACGGCGCGATGCGATCGGCGCCGGCATCGGCGGCGCTGGAAAGTTCGAGCGGTACTTCGCGCTGTTTCGTCGTTGGGTTCTCCCATTGGTCCACGCACGTTCGACCGTGCGTGCACTCGTTGAGCGGCGCAGTCCGGAGGACCGGCTGCGCTTCTACGAGGGCCAATGGAACAGCGTTCCGTGGAGGATGCTCTTCAGGATCTTCTTCTCGCAGACGGTGCTCGGGCGGCTTGGCCGCGATCCGAGCTTCTTCGCATACGCAGAGCAGAGCGTCGCCGACCACCTCCTCGGTCGCGTCCGACATGCGCTGACGGTGCTCGACCCCGCCGACAATCCGTACCTGCACTGGATCATTCTCGGCACGCACGGCGACGCACTGCCGCACGCCCTGCGCGCCGAGAACTTCGGCGCGATTCGCGACGGTCTCGATCGGCTCGAGTGGCATGCAAAGCCGATGGAGCAGGTGCTCGAAGCGGCGCGCGTCGAGCGAATCGACGGAATCAACTTCAGCAATATCTTCGAATACATGTCGAGCGACGCCCACCGGTCACTGCTGTCATCGCTGCTCCCGCGGCTGAGCAGCGGAGCACGAATGGCGTACTGGAACATGATCGTCCCGCGCAGCGGTGCAGGCTTGTTTCCGGGAACGATCAGGCGGCGTCGCGAGTCGGATCTCCTGTTCGAGCAGGACAAGGCGTTTTTCTATTCGGCGTTCCATGTCGACGAGGTGATGTGACGAGCGGCGAGTGGATGTCGACGGCCGCCATCGCGACGTCGCTGCTGGTTGTCCTTGGCGCGCTCCGTGGCATTGCGAAATGGAGGAGCGTCAGCGGCGAGGTGCTGCGCAAGGGCATGCACGTCGCGCTCGGGCTGAGTGCGTTGACCTATCCGTGGCTGTTTCAGAGCGCGGTGCCGCCGATGGTCATTGCCGCACTGACGCTCTCGGTGCTCCTGCTCCTCCGCTACGCGCCTCGCGCGCGCGCCGAGCTAGGAGGCGTCGTGCATGGCGTGAAGCGCGCCTCCGAGGGAGACCTGTGGTTTCCCGTCTCGGTGGCTGCGGTCTTCGCGCTCGCCGGGCGCGAGACGGTGCTCTACGTGATCCCGATCCTGACGCTGACCCTGGCCGATGCCGTCGCGGCTCTGATCGGTGCCCGCTATGGGCGCGTGCAGTACGACACGCTCGAGGGGGATCACAAGAGCGCGGAAGGATCGCTCGCATTCTTCCTCGTGGCGTTCTTTGCGGCGCACGTGCCGCTGCTCGTGTTCACTTCGGTCGGGCGAGCCGAGAGCCTGCTGATAGGCCTGACGTTCGGATTCCTGGTGATGCTGCTCGAAGCGGTCGCGTGGCGCGGTCTGGACAACCTGTTCATTCCGGTTGGAGGATTCCTGCTCCTGCGCAGCTACCTGCCGCTGCCGTCACGCGCGCTGATGGTTGTTCTCGGCGTGACCGTCGCGATGTTCGCGGTAGTCGTCACATTGCGACGGCGACGGACGTTGAGCGATGGCGCGGCGCTCGCCGGAGTGCTGCTCGGCTATCTGACCTGGACCGTGGGCGGATGGCGATGGGTGGTGCCGCCGCTCGTGTTCTTCGTGAGCTACACGGTGCTGTGGCCGCGGCTCGAGCAGGTCCGCGACCGGCCGCACCGACTCGGCGCATTGCTCGCCGTGCCTGGCTCGGCGCTGGTCTGGCTGGGGCTCGCGCGCGTCCTCGGCGAGACGGTTGCCTACTACGGCTATACGTTGACGCTAGCCGCCAACCTCGCATTCGTCGGCGTGACATGGTTTCGGGTAGTGCGTCCGCGGACGAGGAGCAGCAAGGCGGCGCTGGTCAGCAGCCTCGTGGGGTGGCTCGCTCTCCTCGGGCCGTATCTCGTGATCGGCGGTCGCGCGATGCTGCTCCCCACGATGATCGCGCTGCCAGTACTCCTGCTTGGCGCCGCGGCATTCCTCGTGTTCGTGCCCAAACGCGAGACGAAGGAACCCGAAGCACTCGACTGGACCTGGCAGGCCACGATCGGCCTCGCCACGGCGGCCCTTGGTGCGCTGTGCGCGCATTGAGGGGCCGAACAATGAAAGTGGTCGCGATCGCCTCCCCGGATGATCTCGAACACTATCGACAGCCAGCGGAGTGGCCACGGCTCACGCCCGGCGACGTGCGCGCGAATGCACCTGATGCGACGTGGCTCGTGATCGACGACGACGCGGTCGTCGGTCGGTCCTCGGCATGGTGGACCACGACGCCGGTGCTGGATGGGCGGACGTTAGGCGTGGTCGGTCATTTTGCGGCATCGACACGTGAAGCGGCGGTGGCTGCACTCGACACCGCCTGTGACGCGCTGCGCGAAGCCGGGACCACGCTCGCAGTGGGTCCGATGGATGGCAACACGTGGCGGCGCTACCGCCTGGTCGTCGACGCGGGGACCGAGCCACCGTTTTTCCTGGAGCCGACGAATCCGCGCGAGTGGCCGGCGTGGTTTGCTGACGCGGGCTGGCGTGTACACAGCGAGTACGTGTCGGCGGTGAACGACGATCTGGCGCGTGCGGATCCCGCAGGCGCGGAGAAGACCCGCGCGCTTGCCGAGCGCGGCGTGAGCATGCGCGACCTGCGGCTGGAAGATTATGATGCCGAGCTTCGCCGGATCTACTCGGTGGCTCGGGTGAGCTTCGAAGGCGCATACCTCTACACGCCGATCGACGAGGATGAATTCGTCGCGCAGTACGCCGCGGCGCTACCGGCGGTTGTCGCATCGCTCGTTACGATCGCCGAGCACGAGGGACGTCCCGTGGGTTTCTGTTTCTGCATCCCCGACGTGAACGAACAGATGGCGGGGCGTCCTCGGCGTACAGCAATTCTCAAGACGTTCGCAGTCCTCCCCGGCTACAGCGGCCTGGGTGGAGCGATGGCCGATCGGACTCACACCGAGGCACGACGGTTGGGGTTCGCGCGAGTCGTGCATGCGCTGATGCACGTCTCGAACGATCGCTCGCGCGCGCTGAGCCAACGCATCGCGCACGAGATCAGGCGCTACGCGCTGTTCGAGCGCAGCCTGCAGGGTCGTTGAATCGATCGAGGATGGCGAACATCGTCGAGTTGTTCCTGGCACGGGCAGCATCGGCTCCGGATGCGGTCGCGCTGATCGATCGCCACCGCGGCCGCGATCGTGCGACGACGTTCGCCGAGCTTGAGACTCAGGGGTCACGGCTCGCGACGATGCTGTCACGCCACGGAGTTGGCATCGGCTCACCCGTCCTTCTGTTTCATCCCCCGTCGGCGGAGCTCTACGCGGTGCTCATCGCGATCTTCCGCCTGGGGGCGATCGCAATGGTGATCGATGTTTCCGCCGGTCGCGGGACGCTGGATGCCGCGTGCCAGGCGCTGCCGCCGGTGGCGTTGTTCGCGAGCGGTCGCGGCCTGCTGTTCGCGCGGCTGAGCCGCACGTTGCGGCGGATCCCGATGAAGCTGACATCGGCTCGGTTCGCGCCGGGCGCGTCGCGGATGGCGTCGGCCGCGAGTCTACCGAGAAACGACGTGGTCGCTGCGGTCAGCGGGGATGCACCCGCGCTCGTCACGTTCACGAGCGGCAGCACGGGCACCGCGAAGGGCGCGGTCCGCTCACACGACGTGCTCCGTGCCCAGCACGACGCGTTAGGCACGGTCGCGGCGGCCGCTGGAGAACGGGACCTGGTTTCGCTGCCGATCGTGGTGCTCACCAACCTCGCCGCTGGGGCCACCTCGGTGATTCCCGATGGTGACCTGCGTCGGCCAGGTTCGGTCGACCCCGTGCCAGTGCTGGGACAGGCGCGACGGAGCCGGGTCGACCGGATCACTGCGTCGCCCGCCCTCGTCGAGCGTCTGGTCGCCGGCGCGAGCCTGAGCAACGCGCGGTCTGCGTCGCTGCTCCGCGGCGTGAGAATCGTGACCGGGGGCGGACCCGTGTTCCCCGACCTGATCGCGCGCACAACGGAGATCACTGGAGCGGAGCTCCTCGCAGTCTATGGCTCGACCGAAGCGGAGCCGATCGCCCACGTCTCGAGCACCGACATCGGTGAGGACGAACTGAAGGCCATGCGGGGCGGGGCGGGACTGATCGCCGGACATCCGGTGCCAGAGACCGCCGTGCGTATCGTTCCGCCCACGGCGATCGATTCACGTCAGCATGAAGCCGTCCTGCGCGGTACCGAGCGAGTCGCCGCGGAGACGCGCGGCGAGATTGTCGTCAGCGGGCGGCACGTCGTGCCTGGCTACCTTCACGGCCGTGGTGACGCCGGGACAAAGATTCGCGTGGATTCAGTCGTCTGGCACCGCACCGGCGACGCAGGCTACCTCGACGCAAGCGGGCGTCTCTGGCTGCTCGGGCGCGTCCACGGCACGATTGCCGATTCGCGCGGCAGTCTCTACCCGTTCGCGGTCGAGTGCGCGGCTCGGCTGTTGCTGCCGGGGCGGCGCAATGTCCTTGTCGCCCATCGGGGCCAGCGGATCCTGCTTGTCGAGGGTCACCTGCATGCGAGTGACGGATCGGCGCTCGAGGCCGGGCTGCGCTGGGCGATGCTCGACCGGATCATCGGCGGCGTCGATATCCCACTCGATCGCCGGCACAATTCGAAGGTCGACTACCGAGCGCTCGCCGAGATGGTCGCCGAGCTGCTGCCGCCTAACGCCGGCTGACGGTCAGGCGGCTTGCACTTCGAGTGCGAGCGAACCAAGCGACGCCTCGACGATTGAGAGGGAAAACACTTCACTGAACGCGCGCGCGGCCGCGTCTTCAGCGGCGCGCATCGCGACCGGAGCGCCGAGCTCGCGCGACATCGACGTCATGTCGACGCCGCTGATGCCGCAGGGAACGATGAGATCGAAATACGAAAGCTCGGTCGTCACGTTCAGCGCGAAGCCGTGCCAGGTCACCCAGTCGCGCGCGTGCACACCGATCGACGCAATCTTGCGGGGCGGGTGGTCCGCGCCCCCGGCTCTGCCCCGCGTCCAGACGCCAGTGTAGCCGGCGCTGCGCTCGCCAGCGATGCCGTGCACGTCCAGTGCGCGAATGAGCGCTTCCTCGACCTGGCGCAGGTACCAGTGCAGGTCCTGCTTGTGCCTCTTCAGGTCGACGATCGGGTAGCCGACCAGCTGGCCAGGTCCGTGATAGGTGATGTCGCCACCGCGCTCGACCTCGAAGAGCGCGACGCCACGGGCCGCGAGCACCTCGGGCGACGCCGTCAGGTTCTGCTGCTTCGCGGTCCGGCCCATCGTGACGACTGGCTCATGCTCGACGAGCAGAAGCAGGTCCTCCGCAATCGCACCGGTGATGCGGGCGCGAGCCGCGGCGCGCTGCAGTTCCAGCGCGTCGGCGTAGGCCATCGTACCGAGGCGGACGACCCGGAGCTCGCCCGCGGGATTCACGGACGGCGGATGGCCGCAGCGTCAGGCATGAATCATCCTGCCTAACGAGTCGAGCGTCGCCTCGGCGATTGCCTCGGCCAGCGTCGGGTGGGCGTGGATCGCCAGATCGACTTCTTCCACGGTGAATTCATTGGTGCGGGCAACAACCAGCTCGTGAATCAGTTCGGTCGCGTGTGCACCGACGATGTGTGCGCCGAGGATTTCACCGTACTGCGCGTCCCGAATGATCTTGACGAAACCTTCGGTCTCGCCGGATGTGCGTGCGCGCCCATTCGCGGAGAAGGGAAACTTGCCGACTTTGTAGTCGAGCTTCTTCTCCTTGCAGGCCTGCTCGGTGAAGCCGACCGACGCGACCTCGGGGTGGCAGTAGGTGCAGCCGGGAATATTCCCGTAGTCCAGGTCGTGTGCGTGCTTTCCGGCGAGATACTCGGCGAAGACGATCCCTTCGCGCTCGCCCTTGTGCGCGAGCATCGGCGGACCGGCGACGTCGCCGATGGCGTAGATGCCGGGAACGGACGTCTGCATCTTCTTGTCGATCTTGATGAAGCCGCGGTCGGTGAGCTGCACGCCGACTTCCTTGAGGCCGATGTTCTCGATGTTCGGCGCGCGGCCCGCGGCAACGAGGACCTTCTCGACCTCGAGCTGCGTTTTCTCGTTTCCCGACTCGATTGTCATCGAGACCGAGTTCTTGCCGACCTTGACGTTACCGATCTTCGCCGCGGTGAGGACCTTGATTCCGCGCTTCTTGAAGCTGCGCTCGACTTCCTTGGAACAGTCGACATCCTCGACCGGCAGAACGTTAGGCGCGACCTCGACGAGCGTGACCTCACTCCCGAACGCATTGAAGACGTCGGCGAATTCGCAGCCGACCGCGCCGGCGCCGACGATGACGATCGACTTCGGGGCCTTCTCGAGGACCAACGCTTCATCGGAGGAGATGACGGTGGTCTTGTTGAGCTCCAGCCCCGCCTGCGGCAACCCCTTCACCCGCGAACCGGTGGAGACGACGAGCGCCTTCTTCGCCTCGTGCTTCTCTTCCTTTCCGTCGGCGCCCTTGACGGTAACACTGTTCTTGCCCGTGAGCTTCGCTTCACCCTTGATCCAGGTGATCTTGTTCTTCTTGAAGAGGAACTCGACCCCCTTGGAATTCTGCGTGCTCACCGCGCGCGAGCGCTTCATCGCGACGCCAAAGTCGAGCTTCACCTCGCCGACGTTGACTCCAAACTCGGCGGCGTGCTTCACGCGATTGGCGAGTGCTCCGGATTCCAGCAGCGCCTTGGCCGGAATGCATCCCCAGATGACGCAGGTCCCGCCCAGGGCCTCGCGTTCGATCACTCCAACGGAGAGGCCGAGTTGGGCGGAGCGAATCGCGCCGACGTAACCGGCGGGGCCGCCGCCGATGAAGAGAACGTCAAAGCTTGCCATGGGTCCGGATCGCTTGAGAAGAGTCGTGAGTTGTCGCTGCGGTAAAGCTACCCGGGGTGAGATGAGGGTTCAACGTCGGGGGGCGAGACTGGCTATGACACGGCGATGAGAGATGATCGAGGATCCGATAGAGCGAAGAGAGAGGAGCGACGAATCAACGATTGCGGTTGGCGGCACGTGCTTTGGTTTCGCTTGGGTCGGCGGGATGTCGTTGACGGGTGCTTGCGCAGTAGCGCCTAGACTCGTTGGCATGACATACGACGAGTGGGAGGCTACCACGCCGGAGAGCGTGCGACAGGACTCCGCGTGGAAAGTCGAGGCATTTCGCTTGGGCCTGTTCGCGGGCGCTGCCGCTTGGAAGGATTCAGAGTTGCTGATCGGCGATCCCCGAGGCGCGGCGCTGGTCGGGCAGCTCGTTCGATCGGCGGCCTCGGTACCGGCGAACATTGCCGAGGGGTTTGGCCGGCGATCGCCGAAGGAACGCCTCAGGTATTACGAGTACGCCCTTGGCTCGGCTGGCGAGACCCGGGCGTGGTACATGGCCGCAGGCCCTTCGATCGGGCAAGCCACGCTTGAACTGCGCCTGGCCAACCTCCTGAGCCTCACGAGACTCCTGCTAACAATGATCCGTCGGGAACGGGAAAAGCGCACTGATTGGATGGAAGCCGGAATGGCGCACTGAGGTCGATGGGCGTGCAACCATCGCAAACGTTTTTTCGTCGCTCGTCGCTGCTCGCTCTATCGGATCGTCGATCGTCTCTCTTCGCCGTGTTGACAAGAGACAGCACGGCATCGCTTCTCGGTAAAATGAAGAGAGACCGGACAAGCGATGTCCGGTCTCTCTTCGGTCATCCAGCACGATCAAAACACGAGCATCAACGGATTCTCCAGCATCCGCCTCAGCGTCTGCAGGAACTTCGCCCCGACCGCTCCATCCACGACCCGGTGGTCGCAGCTCATCGTGATGCGCATCCGTTTCTGCACGACGATCTCGTCATCGACCACGATCGGCTTCTCTTCGACCGCACCGATCGCGAGGATACCGACTTCGGGCGGGTTGATGATGGCCGTGAACTGATCGATCCCGAACATTCCGAGGTTCGAGACGGAGAACGTTGAGCCGGTGTATTCCTCGGGCTTCAGCTTCCGCTCGCGCGCCTTCTTCGCGAGGCCTTTCGCTTCGGCGCTGATCTCGCTCATCCGCTTCTGGTCGGCGTCGAAGATCACTGGAACGATCAGGCCATCGTCGGTCGCGACGGCCATGCCGAGGTGGACACGGTTGTGGTAGCGAATCTTGTCGCCGAGCCAGTGCGCATTGACTTCGGGATGCTGCGCGAGCGCGGTCGCGACGGCCTTGAGGATGATGTCGTTGAACGAGACCTTGTACTCCTCGCCGGTCTCGAGCATCGCGTCGCGCAGCTCGCTGGCCTTTGAGAGGTCGATCTCGGCGGTGAGGTAAAAGGTCGGGATCGGGCCGATCGACTCCGCGAGCCGGCGGGCGATGGTCTTCCGGATTTGCGTGAGCGCGATGTCATCGAAATCCGCATCGCTCCGCGGGCGAACGGTCGTCGCGGCGCGCGCCGCGGCCTGTCCGCCGCCTGCCGCCGCTGTCTCGATATCGCGCTTGATGATTCGTCCACCGGGGCCGGAGCCCTGCATCGCGCCGAGATCGACGCCGCGCTCGGAGGCGAGTCGGCGCGCGAGTGGCGACGACTTGACGCGGCCGCCGTTGCCCTGTCCGCCGTTCCCGGCATCCGCGTTAGGCGCTGGCGCCGGAGCGCCTGGACCAGGAGACTGCGGCGCGGCACCGGTCGCCTGCTGCGGCGGCATCGACGCTTCGCCCTGCGACTGGGCGGCATTCGGTGGCACGCTCGAGGCGCCGGCGGTTTCCGGCACCTTGGCGACCGCCTGCTCGGCGGGCGTGGCCGGCGAAGGCGGTGCACCCGCGCCAGCGACGAGCGCGTCGATGTTCTCGTCCGCCGTGCCGATCACGCCGACCAGCTGGCCGACTGGCGCCGCCGTGCCCTCGCCGAGAATGCGCTTGCGCAGCACACCATCAGCGCGGGCAACGAGCTCCATCACCGCCTTGTCCGTCTCGACCTCGGCGATCGGATCGCCGCTCTTGACGGCGTCGCCTTCGTTTTTCAGCCATTTGACCAGCCGCCCTTCCTCCATGGTCGGAGAGAGCGCTTCCATCACGACTTTGGTGGCCATTCTCGGGTGCTCGTCGGTGGCGGGAGACGTTAGGCGATGTACATGACTTTCTTCACCGCGGCGATTGCCTTGGCGAGGTCAGGCTTGGCGGCTTTCTCGAGGTTCTTCGCGTACGGCATCGGGACGTCTTCCTGGTGCACGCGGACGACCGGCGCATCGAGATCGTCGAAGCACTCGCGCTGGATGTAGTCGACGACCTGGGCCCCGACGCCGCAGATCTCCCAGCCTTCCTCGAGCACGACGGCGCGGTTCGTCTTCCTGACGCTGGCGGTGATCGTCTCGACGTCCATCGGCCGGATCGTCCGGAGGTCGACGACATCGCACTCGACGCCCTCCTTGGCCAGCGCATCGGCCGCCTGCAGCGCGACGAGGATCATCTTTCCGTGCGCGATGATCGAGCAGTGACCACCCTGCCGCTTCACCTCGGCCTTGCCTAACGGGATGACGTAGTCATCCTCGGGAACTTCACCCTTGGTGTTGTAGAGCATCTCGCCCTCGAGAAACACCACCGGGTTGTCATCGCGGATCGCCGCCTTGAGGAGGCCCTTGGCGTCGTGCGGCGTGCCCGGCGCGACGACCTTGAGTCCGGGAATGTGGGCGAGCCACGACTCCCAGGCCTGCGAGTGCTGGCCAGCAAGCTGCAGCGCTGCACCGTTAGGTCCGCGGAAGACCATCGGCATGTTGTACTGGCCCCCGGTCATGTAGAGCATCTTCGCGGCCGAGTTCACGACCTGGTCGATCGCGAGCAGCGCGAAGTTCCAGGTCATGAACTCGATGACCGGCCGGAGGCCGACCATCGCGGCGCCAACCCCGACTCCGGCGAAGCCGAGCTCCGTGATCGGCGTGTCGACGACGCGCATCTCGCCGAATTCCTGGAGCAGTCCCTTCGAGACCTTGTAGGCGCCCTGATAGACGGCGACCTCCTCGCCCATCAGGAAGACGCGATCGTCACGCTTCATCTCTTCGCGGAGCGCCATGTTGAGCGCATCGCGGTAAGTCATCACTGGCATCGGGTATCAGTCTCCCTGTCAGGCGCTCGCGGTGGCGTGGGCGTCGCTGGTGGTCTCGACGAGCACGTCTTCGTAGAGCGCCTCGAGCATCGGCTCGGGGCTCTGGTCGGCAAAGTCCCACGCGTCCTGGACTTCCTTCTTCAGTTCGTCGTCGAGTTTTGCGACGTAGTCGTCGTCGATCTCGCCGTCTTCATGCATCGAGCTGCGGAGCAGCACGATCGGGTCGCGCCGCATGTGCTCCTCGAGCTCCGCCTTCGAGCGATACGTCCCGCTGACCGCGTCGGACATCGAGTGGCCCATGAAGCGATAGGTCCGGATCTCGAGCAGCGTCGGGACCTTCTCCTTTCGCGCCCGCTCGACGGCTTCGCTCACCGCCATGCGCACGGCGAATACATCCTGCCCATCACACTGGGCGCGCGGCATGTTGTACGCGGCGCCGCGCTCGTAGATGTCGTGAATCGCCGACGCACGCTCGAGCGATGTGCCCATCCCGTAGCGGTTGTTCTCGATGATGTACACCACCGGCAACTTCCAGAGTCCGGCCATGTTCAACGCCTCGTGGAAGGCGCCGGTGTTCACGACCGACTCGCCCATGAAGCAGACGATGACCTGGTCGCCACCGCGGTACTTGATCGCGAAGCCGACGCCGGTCGCGATCGGAACGTGTGCGCCGACGATTCCGTGGCCGCCAAGAAAGTTGTGCTCCTTGTCGAACAGGTGCATCGAGCCGCCCTTGCCGCCCGAGCACCCGTCCTTCCGGCCGAAAAGCTCGGCCATGATCGACCGCGCGGAGATGCCGCGGGCGAGCGCCTGACCATGGTCGCGGTAGGTCGTGATGACGTAATCGTCGGGGCGGAGCATGGACAGCGTCCCGGTGCTGACCGCTTCCTGCCCAATGTAAAGGTGGCAGAAGCCGCCGATCTTGCCTAACGCATAGGCCTCGGCGGTGCGCTCCTCGAACCGGCGCTGGAGGAGCATCGAGCGAAGGAGCGTCTTTCTCAACTCGACGTCGCCGCGCGCCGCGTCATCGGCGGGCGACGAGCCGCCGCCTGTATTCGCGCGGCGCGGCGGAGCCGCTACCGTTGCGCCGTTATCGGATTTCTTCTTGGTGGCCATGGTGTCCTGATAATTAAGATGGCCCGGACCGCTCAGACTCCGGCGGCCTGGACCTGCTCCCACGCATGATAGCTCGAGCGAACGAGCGGACCGCTCTCGACGTGGCGGAAGCCCATCTCCATTCCCGCCTCGTACAGCGACCGGAATTCCTCGGGAGTCCAGTAGCGGTCGAGCGCGATGTGCGCGTCCGACGGCCGCAGATACTGACCCAACGTCAGGATGTCGACGTCGACGCTGCGCAGATCTCGCATCGTCGCGAGCACTTCTTCGATCGTCTCGCCCATCCCGAGAATGATCCCGGTCTTGGTCGGAATGTCTGGAGCGAGACGCTTCGCGGTGCGGAAGATGTTCAGCACGCGTTCGTAGCGTCCACCCGGCCGCGCCTTCTTGTAGAGGCGTGGCACCGTCTCAGTGTTGTGGTTGTAGATCTCGGGGCGCGCCTCGAGCACCGCCTGAATCGAGTCTTCGTTCCCCTGGAAATCGGGGACGAGCACTTCGACCGAGCAGCCAGGCAACTTCTCGTGAATCTGGCGGATCGTCTCAGCGAAGATGTACGCGCCGAAATCGGGGAGATCGTCGCGGTCGACCGACGTGATCACCGCATGGCGCAGTCCCAGCTCCGCGATCGCGGTCGCGACGCGCCACGGCTCGGCGATGTCGTATTTCGGCGGCCGGCCGTGCGCGACCGCGCAATAGGCGCAGTTCCTGGTGCAGACGTCGCCGAGGATCATGAACGTCGCGGTGCCGTGATTCCAGCACTCGCCCAGGTTCGGGCAGTGCGCTTCCTCGCAGACCGTGTGCAGGTCCAGCTCGCGCATGAGCCCCTTCAGCCGCGTGTACATCTCGCCGCCGGGAGCCTTCACCTTCAGCCACGATGGCTTCCGCTCGGGGAGCGGGTCAGCGCGGTGGCGGCCCATGATCTGATAGAACATCTCGCCCATGTGGCGGGGAGTGCGGATCGCGGAGCGCGTCGGCGCGTGCAGGGGCCGCGGCGGACGCAGGATGCAACCGATTGGAAGCCAATAATCTAGAAGACCACACAGGCCGGTGCTACCCAGCGAACCGCGATACGGAGAATGCCGTCAGGTCGTATCCGGGATCCTCGCCGACGATGAGCGCGGCAATGCAGGCAGCGGCAAGGGGTGAGAGGAGGACGCCGTTCCTTGAGTAGCCGCAGGCGTAGAGCAGCGCGCGGGCATCCGGGTCCCGTCCGAGGATCGGATATCCATCGGGCGTCATCGGGCGTAGCCCTGCGCGTTGTGAGGCAAACGGCGCCGCGGGGTCGGGCGGGTCATGGAGCAGGGACCGCGCGGTGGCGCGGAGCTCGTGCGCGGCGGACTCGGTCGTCACCGCCTCGAAGCCTGCGTCATCGGAGGTTGCCCCGATGAGCAGTTCGCCAACACGGGGCACGAGGTAGCCCCCTGCACCGAAGACGACGTGTCGAAGGCCGACGTTGCCGCGTGCGACGCCGATCTCGCCCTTGACCGGGCGAACCGGGAGTGCCCGAGGCAGGCCGTCGATACTGGCAATCCAGGCACCGGCCGCGAGAACCACATTCGGGGCACTCAGCCGCGAGCCGTCGGTGAGCACGACGACCGGCGCTTCGCTCGCCGCGTCGATCAGGGTGTGGGCGCTCGCATCCACCCGAACGATGTTGGGGTGCGCGGCCGTGGCGCCGAGCAGCGCGGCGAGCAGCCCCGCGACATCGACCGACCCATCGCCCGGGTGGTGCACGGCCCCCGCGACGGCAACGAGCGCCGGCTCGAGCGAGGCGACTTCGCGCGGGTCGAGTATTCGACTTCCTGCAAGTTTCGCCGAGCGTGCTCGCAGCTCCGCGAAGTGCGTTTCGTTCAGCGCCACTTCGAGAGCACCGGTCACGGTGTGCATGCGCGTCCCGGCACCCGCGCACAAATGTTCCAGGTAGGGAGGATACGCGTCGCGCGCGGCGAACATGAACCGGCCGACACGCCCGCCCTTGGGTCCGCGACCGATCGACGGGCCCAGAACCCCCGCTGACGCGGGCGACGCGGTACCCTGCCGCGCGTCCGCGATGAGGGCGACGTTCAGCCCGCGGTCGGCGCAGGCCAGGCCAGCGGTCAGCCCCGCGAGTCCGCCGCCGACGACGATGACGTCAGGGGCAGGCACCGCCGCTCCCCGTACTCGCCTCTGGCGAAACTTCCGCGGCCGGTGCTTCGTACAGTCCAACGTCCATCACGCGGGGAGTTCTCATGTTTCGCTCGGTCTTGACGCTCGGTATCGTTGCCCTCGTCGGCGTATTCGCCTTCAAGTTGATCCTCGGCACCGCCGTCGGGCTTCTGTTCTTTCTGGTCGCGTTCGCGATCAAGGCGCTGATCGTCGGCGCGGTGCTCTACTTCATCGTCGCGCTGTTCAGCCCGGACACGATGCGGCGGTGGAAGGAGCGCTGGGCGAGGCCATAGGCACCGGTTCCACGACCCCCCCGAATGAACGCCCCCGCTCGCGATTCGCGAGCGGGGGCGTTCATCATGTCCCCTCGTCGAGCGCGGACGCGACGGCCCAGGCGAGGAGCGGGACCATGATCTCGTGATGCCCGGTGATCTCGTAGCCCTTCCCGCCGTGCATGGTCGGGCGCTGGACAACGTTCATCCGCGGCCGATAGTGGCGTTGCATGTCGAGGTCGCAGCTGACAAAACCGTTAGGCGATCCGTTGCCGCTGAGGTTGCGGGCAATCGTCAACGCCTTCAGGAACACCTCCGGCATGATCACGGCGCTGCCGAGGTTGAGGACCACCCCGCCGTCGTCGAGCCGAATCAGCGAGTGCGCCAGCCTGCGGAAGTCGCGATGGCTGGTATCGCCAATCGCCGCCCCGCTGGCAGCGGGGTGCTGGTGGATGATCTCCGCGCCTAACGCTGCATGAACGCTCGACGGCACGCCGAGGCGCCAGGCGTTGAGAAGCACCGACAACTCGGGATGTGCCAGGTCGCGACTATCGAGCGAACGCGCGACCGATTCCCCCATCCCGTGACCGGCGCTCATTCCGGCGATGAACGCGTCGTTCAACTCGCGGCCAGTCTCTTCGGCCATGCCGAACGTTCCGTCGCGGAGCCCGGACGCGACGTCTTCCGAGGTGCCCCCGAAGCGCGCGATTTCGTAGTCGTGGATTGCGGCGGAACCGTTCATCGCGAGGTGCGTGATGACCCTCCGGCGCATCAGGTCGATCAGGACCGGGGCGAGTCCGGTCTTCACGACGTGGCCGCCGAGCATCACGACGACTCCCCGTTGGCGCCGGTGCGCGGTGACGATCGCCGTCACGACGGCGAGGAAGTCCCGGGCAACGAGAACGTCAGGCAGTGCGCGAAGAAAAGCGCCGAAGGAGCGATCGCCTCCCGGTGGGGAGGCGAACTCCTCGGCGCGAACCTTATTCGGCCGGCGTGCAATCGGGATCGTGCGGATCGCCGAGAGGTCGGCCTCGCCGGGATCAGGCATCTCGTCCGGCGCTACTGCTCCTGGCTCGCGGGTGCGCGGTACGATTTGAGATACAGGTTGAGGGACCCGAACGAGAGCTTCGACTTCAGTTGCAGCATGATGTGCCGGTCATCATCCGAAAGCCAGACCTCGGCCTGTCCGTTCTCCGAGAAGATGCCCTTCGACTTGATGCTGGGCCGGATGACGATCGCATCGAACGTCCCCGCAGGAACCTTGATGCGTTCCTTCCGCAACACCGTGATTTTCACCGGGTTGCGATCGGGGCGAAAATAGCGGTCGAATTCGTACGTCTTGCCGACTTCGAGCGGAACGGTGCGAATGAAGTAGAGGAATGAGCCGTCGTCGAGCGGGTTCGCCACGGACGGTTTTTCAGGCTTGTCATCCTCGATGTACGAGGGGCGCTCGGGAAAGATCTCGAAGATCCGCTCGCGATCGCGGCTGCCTTCGTTGATGTCCTGCTTGTGGCGAAGCGACGAAAGCGTTGTCGTTTCGATCCAGCTCTCGAACCGATCGTCGACCTTGTAGAAGAAAGTCCCTCCTTTCACCCGGAACATGATGTGCCAGGTTGGCCGATCGCGAACGTTCTCATTGCCGAGAACTTCCATCGAGCCACTGCCAACGTGCATCGGACCGAATTTCACGTCGTAAACGAGTTTCTCGCCAACAGCGTACGGCACGGCCATCGCCTTCGAGGCGACCGGTGCCTGCGGTGGCGCCGCCTGCAGTGGCGCCTGCGCGAGCAGTGGCGCGTGGTGGACGCTCAGCGCGCCTGCGAGCGCTAGTAGACCGACAATATTCGTCATGGGCTTTGGACAGCCTCCCGGCGTGTTTGCGGAACGGTCGTCCGTGCGGAGCGACCGAATCTGTAGAGCTCCCTCGCGACCACCCAGGGTCGCACCCGGCTCGCCCGCGAACGAAGGTCGTAACGGGCTTCCAGCGGTGCGGTCTCGATCCGTCGCGCCAATGGCGCGGTACGAAGCAGGAGCTCGATGTTTCCGGCCCAGCCGTCGTTCATGATGAGCCGGCTATCCCCGACCGACTTTAGCAGGTCGCGGACCACGGAGACGCGGTAGAGGCGTAGCGTGCTGAACGGATCGCTGATACCTGGTACCCGAACGAAGGGTTTGATGATCCAGGGGGCGACCCGGCGCAGCGTCCGTTCGGGGCCTTTCGGGTATTGTTTGTAGTCGTGCTCCGCGACGACGATGTCCGCGCCTCCCTCAAACCGCTTCACCAGCTCCGGCAGGCTCTCCGGTTGATCCGTAAAATCGGCCTGCATCGTGACGAGTGCGTCGCGCCGCGGATAGCGGGTGCGAGCCGAAGCCTCGCGAAGCAGCGCGTCGATCGCGGCCGCGTAGCCCACCTTGACCGATCCGCCGAGAATCGTGAGCGGAAGAACCTTGGAATAGGGCTCCAGCGTCTCGCGAGTTGCGTCTGCGCTTCCGTCGTCGAAGACGAGCACCTCGTACTCTCGGGAGTAGTCCTGGAAGACTTTCCGGATACGCCAGAGAAGCACGCCGACTGTCTCGGCTTCGTCGTACGCAGGAATGCAGAGGTAAAGCACGGCGCCTGGGTTGAGGGTCGGTTGAATCTAGCGCCTGGTCGCCCAGCGCACGCTATGCGGATCGCGCCATCATACGCCAGCGGGAACCCGCGCGGAGATCACATTCGCGTAAACGGCCTCCGAGCCGGCGACCATGGAGTCGACATCGAACTCGGCAGCGCGCACGGGCCCCGCGCTGCCTAACCGTCGGCGGAGGCGTTCGTCGGTGATCATGCGAGACGTCGCGTTCGCGAAGCCTGCGGCGTCACCGATCGGGACGAGCAGACCATTCCGTTCGTGCTGCACCAACTCGACAAGCCCCCCGACGGCGAAGGCAACCGGCGGAACGCCCAGCGCCATGGCATCGATCACGGCGGTTCCGAGGCCCTCGGCGCTCGACGGATGCAGCAGGATATCGAGTCCCGACATCGCCGCGTGGATCTCGTCGACAAAGCCGGCGCGATATGCATCGAGTCCGCCGATGTTACAGCGTCCGCTCGACTGGCCGCCGAGGAGGACGAGCCGCGCGAGCGAGCGGGCGGCGGTGGGCAGTCGCTGCGCCACTTCGGTGAGCAGCCCGATGCCTTTTTCGGCCGTCATCGCACCGACGACGCCGCAGAGTACCGTGCCTTCAGGCCAGCCGCACTCGCGGCGCCAGTCTCGCGGCGTGCTGACTTGCGGCGTCGGTACCCCGGAGAAGACGACGTCGATCCGCTCGCGGTCCACGCCACCGCGAACCATGGCATCGCGGACAGCCTCGGAGATTGCGATGAATCGCGCGACGCGGCGACCGTACTTGAGACGCACCGACCGCGGGACGAAGGCGACGCGGCGAGTCACGACGAGCGGAACGTACGACCCCAGCAGCGCCGCGATCGCGATGGCGTGAGCGCGCGCGTCGTGGGCGTGCACCACGTCCGGGCGCCAGGCGCGGATGAGCGCACGAATGCGCCGCGCGGCGCGCAGGTCCCAGTCGGCGCGCATCGAGACCGCGGCGACCGCGACGCCCCGTGTCCGCAGTCGTTGGATGAGCGGCGAATCCGGGATGCCCACGACCAGCGGCTCGTGGCCTCGACTACGAAGGCCCTGTGCGAGGAGCCACACCTGACGCTGGCCCCCGCGCCACTCGCGGCCGGCGTCGATATGCAGAATGCGAAGTCCCATCGTTGGGCAAGATGGGCACCGCGTCGAGCGAAGGGAATGGCCGCAAGCACTCCCGGGTGACGAGTGCTGAACTGAGAGGCGCGGTGCGCGCGGACACGTCGCGGTCCGTGCCTTGTCGCCGGGTTGTTCGTCACAACTAAAAGGGCGGACCTTCGCGTGTGCTCTGAGAGTAGGACCACATGTACGAGCTGCACGACCTCCCATTTGACCAGGCCACATGATTCTCGCCGACGTCAGACATCGTCTCACTCGCAACGACGCGCAGCTCGCGATGCGTTTGATCGCGCGCGGCGACGACCGTGAGCTGCAGCAGTGCGAAGAGCTCCTTCGCGATCGCGGCATCGACGCGCTGCTCGACGATCCGCGCCTGATGGGTGCGCTGATGGGTGCACCACAAGGCGGCCACGCGTCATTCCCGCTGTTCGTCTATGTCGCCGTCAGGCACGCGCTGAACGAGGCGGGAGAAGACAACCGCGCGTTGGCCGACTACATGTCGGCAATCGTGATCTCGTTCGGAACGAAGGGGCGCGCCGAGCGGGTTGGCAATAGCGACGACGAGCGGTACGACACCCTCGCCGGGCTGATCGAGGACGCGAATGATCCGGACGCCCGGCGGAGCTTCCTCGTGCGGGCGCACCTCGGGAACTACGCGCTCTGGATTGCCGGGCTGTTCCCGGATTTCATCTCGCATCGGCGCTGGCGGAAGGGGGGACCCGATCTCGACTACTACGACGAGATGGGGAAGCGCGGCTTTCGACTCGCGGCCGATCATCGCCTGGCCGAGGAACACGGGCTGCGGGCGCTGTACGCGATGGCGGCGGTACGGTTCGAGACGATGCGGGCGGCGCTCAACAACGTGAGCGACCGGATGCTCTTTCCCAATGTCTACACGCCCGAGCGCCTGATGCGCCAGGTCGCGACGGGGTTCAAGCTGCACTAGGG
>JANMAM010000179.1:0-62457 GCA_031359795.1 Gemmatimonadaceae bacterium | reverse complement strand
CGGGAGCGTTACAGAGAGCGCGACCCTTGTCCACGTCGTGTACCGGGTCCGGACCGATGTGGGTCGGTACGGACGCACGGAAGAAGTCACGGTGCTGCCTGTACGCCGGAGCGCCACGGGCTGGCAAATCATGCTGAATAGCGATCTATCCTTCATTGGCTCCGTCCGCACAATTGATGGCGAAGCGGATTCCTCGGGCGAGTAGCTGCGCGCCGCTGTCTAACGATCGCTGAAGCTGACAAAGCACTTTTTCTGTAGCTCGCTGCGCTCGCATTATGAGGTGTGCTTTGCAGCTTAGCTCTAGGCGTTAGGCCGCTACGCACATCGGAGGTAGGTCATTGCGATCATTAGCTATTTACATCGTGATATTGGCCTGCGCTGGCATGACGGCCTGCCACCGCCCGTTCCCCGAGCCGCCTCCCGCCGCGCAACCAGCGCTGGCGGCCGAGCTCGCGCAGCTCCAAGCGGGCGGGGTGCCGTCCTATTTGCCGCCCGACGGTTTTGTCCCGGATTCCGTGACCGCGGCTCGCATTGCAGAAGCGGTTTGGATCCCGATCTATGGGGAGGCGAATATCCGGCGGCAGCGCCCGTATCATGCGTCGCTCGAGGGCGACGTCTGGCGGGTCGTCGGTTATCTGCCGCCAAACCACGTCGGTGGCACCGCGCTCGCTGAGATCGCCAAGCGTGACGGCCGCATCCTGCGCGTCATCCACGGACAGTAGGCACCGAGCACCGCGGACGGACGCGGCCTAACGATCGCTGAAGCTGATGGGCGATCTTCTGAAGCTCGCTTCGCTCGCTTTTATTTGATTCGCCCACAGCTTAGCTCTAGGCGTTAGATAGACGTAATGCTCTCTCTACAATGACGCCCCTTCTAGCGACTGGCCGCCTGTACGTGGCGATCGGGTGTATGGGGCTGGCCACAAGCTGCGTTCGTCCAGCCCGCCCGTCTTTAGTTACTCGTGAGGAGTACCTCCGCGCTCAGACGGATAGCGTCGCGCCGATCAAGGCAGCCTTGTTTCAAGCCTTGCCGGAGTATGAGCACCGGTGGACAGCCAACGGACCGGCCAATTACCAGTTCCGCCTCCGCCGCAGCTGCTACTGTGTGGAGCAGCCGGTAACGGAGGTGACGGTTTCGGGGGGGACGGTCACCGAGGTTCGGGACACAACGGGCGCGATGCTGCCGGATACTACTTGGCGCCGATATGCCTATACCGTCCCGGAATTGTTTGCGCTGATCCGGCGTGACATTGGCAGTGACGTCTGGTCGGTTAGCGCGGAGTTCGATCAACGCTTTGGCTTTCCTTCGCACATCGTTGTTGAGAATTTGGAAATAACGGATGCTGGGGAGCACTTGGACGTCACCGATTTTACCGAACTGACAACTGTCCCGTAGGGTTGGATCAGAGCGCGGCTATCTAACGATCGCTGAAGCTGACAAAGCACCGTTGCAGAAGCTCGCTGCGCTCGCAATTATGAGGCGTGCTTTGCAGCTTAGCTCTAGGCGTTAGCCGGTTGCCAAGGCCCCCGTGGGGGTTGGAGATACTTGCGGGTCTGACCTCTTGCGCGCCAAGTTAAAACCATGCCCGAACCGCGCAATATCAAGCCCGATGCCCGGCAGTTGATCGAGAGTCTGCCCGACACCGCCACGTGGGATGACCTCGCGTACGAGGTGTATGTTCGCCAGTCCGTCGAGGCCGGATTGCGCGACAGTGAAGGCGGCCGCGTGCTGAGCAATGCCGATGCGATGGCCCGGGTTCGCGCGCGGATTCGTCGCGCCTCGTAAGCTGCGGCGGCGACCGAACCAACGGTGCCAACGCCGCTCCCGCTCCGATGGACGGACCACGCAGTCAGCCAGCTGGCCGCGCTCGCCGAATACATCAGCCTCGACTCTCCCGTGTACGCGGAGCAAGTCGTTGATCGCCTGGTCGCGCGCTTCGAGCAAGCATGTCGCCACCCCGAATCGGGGCGGATTGTTCCCGAGTTCGGGCGGCCCGATCTGCGAGAGCTGGTTGAGCCGCCCTACCGACTGGTCTATCGGGTGCGAGAGGACGCCGTGGAGGTTCTATCGATCCTACACGGGCGTCAGCAGGTCCGCGATCGACCGTAATAGTCAGCATCACGACCCACCGGCTAACGATCGCTGAAGCTGACAAAGCACCGTTGTTGATTGCTCGCTACGCTCGCATCGTTATGCGTGCTTTGCAGCTTAGCTCTAGGCGTTAGGTGGAACCCGAGCTTTGATGGAATACCAAGAAGCCTATCCCGTCGGAACGCGAGTGGCGGTCCGAGATCGCGACGTCCTTCAAGCGTTTCGTCAGTCTTGGCGCTCGCATCATCCGCTGAGCGAGTCCATGCTCGAACACGCGGGCGCGCGAGCGGTCGTCGCGGAAGTAGGGTTTTATCACGGTGGTGATGTTCTGTATCAGCTCGACGGGGTTCCGGGCACTTGGCACGAAGCCTGTCTCAGAGCTGAGTAGTGGTCAGCTCTGCGACCGTCCACCTAACGATCGCTGAAGCTGACAAAGCTTTCTTACTGAGGCGCGCTACGCGCGCAATTATGGGGCAAGCTTTGCAGCTTAGCTCTAGGCGTTAGGCCGCCTAGGGCAACAACTGAATGAATGGGGTGGGGCTGGCGGGTCGACTGCAACGGCACGCGGCCGCACAGCGGCCTCGCGGGTCGAACCCCCACTGCGTTTGCGGAAGAGCGGCAGTTGATGGCAGCTTCATCGCATCGGCCTGACTCCCCGAATCTGAGTCCAGCGGCCGTCCCGTTTTGACAGCGGAAGCGATCGAGGCCAGACTCTCGGGAGAGAGAGGAGGCCAGATGCGAAAGCGCCGATTCACGCCGGAGCAGATTCTCCAGGCGCTGCGGCAAGCGGAGAGCGGGACGACGGTGGTCGATATCTGCCGGAAGCTCGGCGTGACGGAGACGACGTTCTATCGCTGGAAGAAGCAGTACACGGGGCTGGACGTCAGCGAGTTGCGCGAGCTGAAACAGCTCCGCGAGGAGAATCGCCGGCTGAAGACGGTCGTCGCGGATCTGACGCTCGACAAGACGATGCTACGCGAGGCGCTCGGAAAAAAATGGTGAGCCCATCTCAACGACGCGCGATCGTGAGCTGGGCGCAGATCGCCTATCGCGTGAGTGAGCGCCGGGCGTGTCGCGGGTTCGGCATCCATCGCGCGATGATCCGGTACTGCTCCGTCAAGCCGGACGACTCGCCGGTGCGGCGGCGCCTGCACGAGTTGGCGCGGGATCGTCCGGCCTTCGGCGCGCGGCGGCTACACACGCTGTTGCAACGCGACGGCCTCCGCATCAACCACAAGAAAGTGCGGCGCCTGTACCTCGAGGAAGGGCTGCAGCTCAAGCCGCGGCGCCGGCGACGGCGCGCGGCCACGGTGCGACAGCCACGCGCGATCGTCAGTGCGCCGACCGAGCGATGGGCGATGGACTTCATGCACGATGTGTTGGCGACGGGCCAGCATGTGCGCGTCTTCACGCTGATCGATGTGTACACGCGCGAATGTGTCGCGCTCGAGGTTGCGCGTTCCTTCAGCGGGACCGATGTCGCGCGCCTGGTGAGCGAGGCGGGCGATCGCGCGGGCCACCTGCCGGCGATCGTGCAGTGCGACAATGGCACCGAGTTCACGTCGACGGCGCTCGATCACTGGGCGTACTGGAATCGCGTGCAGCTCGACTTCAGTCGGCCGGGGAAGCCCGTGGACAACTCGATCTGCGAAGCGTTCAACGGGTCGCTCCGGCGTGAGTGCCTGACGCGTCATTGGTTTGCCTCGCTCGCCGAGGCGCAGACCGAGCTCTCGACATGGCGTGCGGACTACAACAACGTGCGACCCCATACCAGTTTGGGACTGCAATCCCCAGCTCAATTCAGAGCGAGCGGGAACTACCTGCCTCGGTCGCCCCGCTGACAAACTGACGCTCCCACCTGGACCTACTTCGGGGAGTCAGGCCCATCTCACCGGATCGACATAACGATCGGACCAGCGTTGGGGGTCACGTCATGGTCTCGGCGCTGCCGCCGCATCGCGCTGCGTTCGCACTATTTGGCAAGCTTTGCAGCTAAGCTTCAGGCGCCAGGTGGCTCAGCTACGGGGAAACCACAAGCAGGAACGGAGCGAGACGTGAACGTGCACACGCAGATCAGCGACTACCTGGCCACTCAGCCGGAGCGCAAGCGCGGTGACATGCAAGCGCTGCACAGTATGATGTTGCGGGTGATGCCCGACGGTCGGTTGTGGTTCCTCGACGGGAAGGACGAGGGCGGTCGAATGGTCTCCAACCCGAACATCGGGTATGGACTCCTGACCATCGCCTACGCCGATGGGCGAACCCGAGAGTTCTATCAGATTGGCCTGAGTGCCAACACAGCCGGAATCTCCATTTACATCATGGGGCTCGACGACAAGACATACCTTGCTGAGACTTATGGCGGGGCACTCGGCAAGGCGAGTGTGACGGGGTACTGCATCAAGTTCAGGGCACTTCGCAATATCAACCTCGATGTGCTCGAAGCGGCGATCAGAGACGGAATTGCGCGGACCAGCACGTGACGGCCCGCGTCGTATCTGTTCGCATTTGATGCGTTGCAGATGTCGCGCAGCCGCGCAGGCTGTCCTTCACGCGGAGGCGGTGGCCGCCACGAACGCGTGCCCAGTTGACGTGTCGTTCTTCCAGTCCACGTCGCACCGCGTCGCCATCCAACGAATCGTTGCAGCGGACGAAGGCGCGCAGCGCTAGAACCGCACGGATAGCTCCAGCGCTGTGCCTTCGCAGATGAACTCTGACGTTAGGCCGGCAGCCGAACATGCGAGAGGAAAATCATGAGTAGAGTATTCGTCAACATCGGGCTTAGCCTCGATGGCTACATGGCACCCGAAGGAATGACCATGGAGAATCCTCAGTACAAGAACTGGGGAGCGAAGTGGGGGGCGCTGATGGCCTGGCTCATCAACCAGCAGTACTTCCGCGAGAACCTCAAATTTGGACCAGGGGGAGAGACCGGCCCGGTGAATGACCTGGTCCGCAGCACCACGGAACGCATCGGTGCCAACATCATGGGCAAGCGAATGTTCGACCAAGGCGAAATCGCCTGGCCGGAGGAGGCTCCGTTTCACACGCCGGTATACGTTCTTACCAATGGGAAACGCGAGCCCTGGGTGCGCCCGGGCGGGACGACCTTTTACTTCATCAATGACGGGCCGGAGCGTGCCTTGGAGCAGGCTCGGGAATCGGCAGGCAACCGTGATATTCGTATCGCGGGTGGAGCGGATGTGATCCAGCAGTACCTGAACCTGGGTGTCGTTGACGAGCTGGAGATCGCCCTGGCACCCGTGTTCTTCGGCGGCGGGCGGCGTCTCTTCGAGAACCTGCGCGAGCCCGGTCCGCAGTTTCGCATTGAAAGGGTTCTCGATGGTCCGGCTGCCACACACTTGCGCTATGTGCGCCAGTGAGTGCGGACGCCTCTTCATTGAGGAACATCACTTCGGAACACCGGCTTGCCTGGCGGCACTGAATTCGTCAGGCGCGGTTGTCAGGCGAGCGGGTTATCTGGAGTTCGTAGTCCTCCCCGACAGCGTGGTCGATCTGGCGTCGCTTCAGGTGCTGGGGACCGAGGGTCCGATCTGCCGTCGCCGGGCGGAGAGAAGCCTGCGGCGGGCGCGATTTTGGCCGGCCTAACGATCGCTGAGACTGACAACGCCTCATTCGGACCGCTCGCTGCGCTCGCATCATGAGACATGCGTTGCTGCTTGGCTCCACGCGTTAGACCGCTACAGGCACAGTCACCGGATCACGATGCCCGACGCACCCGGCCCGCAGTCCAATCCACTTGAGCGCGCACACCGGCGTCGTCGTGCGACGGCACTCGCGATGTGGATGGCAGTCGTATTCGTGCTGTTCGCGCTACTCAGCCGCCTCGGACTACTAGCGCGATTTCCCTGGCTCAGCACCGAAGCGCCGGGCGCAGTTACAACTCGCTGGCTGAGCATCCTGGTTGTCAAGACAGTGGCAGGCGCGCTCGTCGCCGGAATAGTCGGGTATCAATTGATCCGACTCCCTCCATTGCGCGACCGGGCGGGCTCGGGCTAGCAGCCGCAGACCGGCACCGTAAAGCCGCAGTCGCCGTCACCGGAGTCAACGCCCCCGCGATCGAGCATTACTGGGAAGATGGTCCTGAGCTCACAGGCTGGGGGACGGTTGTGGCAAAGTATCCGGACGGCACGCCGGCCATCGTTGAAGGAACCTCGGGCCAGGGATGGGTGATCCTGGTGGGCGTTCATCCGGAGGCGCCAGAGACGTGGCGGCGCGGCATGAGTTTCACCACGCCGGCAAGTGACGCAAATGCCTATGCCGGCACGCTCGTTCAGGCCGCGTTGGCGCGAACGTGGCTCCCGCACTACTGACGGACGCCAATCGTCATGCGCTCGGGCATCCTCGCCATTATCAGGCCTGCTTTGCAGCTTGGCTCTCGCCGTCAGGCGGCGCATAGGATCTCCGTTGCCACACCCCGCCATAACGATTCGCCAGGCAGCCCGTCAAGAGCGGCGCGACTTCGATTCCTCGCTGCGCTCGCCTTCAGGCGCGCTCTGCACCTTAGCCCGGGCGTTTACGTCGGTCCCCCAGAGGTAGTGCGTTGCGAGGACGCAGGACGCGCGTTTGCCGCCTGGGTAAACGGACCGGGGTAAGCGCGCCGCTGCCTGACGAGCGCATCCCCTGTCGTCGAGACCTAAGTGTTGATGCCCGCCCGGTGCGCCACGAGTCGCCCGGAACTACTTCATTGCGATCACGTGCTCCACGAACTGATCGACGGCGATCTCGGTGCCCTGATAGAAGCCCGACGCTTTGTTGTTCTCGAGGTCCGCTTCATCCCGATGCAGCGCCGTGAAAACGTAGCGTGTGCCGGTTCCCACGGTTTCCATCGTCATGATGGCGGTGATCGGAATGTCGTCAAAGACAGCCGGGCGATAGCCGGGGAATAGCATCGAGGTCCAGACAAGTCGCTTCATCGGGATGACTTCCAGGATACAGCCGAGGTTCGGAGACTCCGGACCGTCTCCCACTGCGATGTCGATGCTCAAGATGCCGCCTGGTCGCACGTCCATTTCGGCTCGCGTCACACGCCCCCACGGCTTGGGCATGTACCACTCCTTGAGATGCTCGGGTTTCGTCAACGCTTCCCAGACGAGCCGCGTCGGAGCGTCGATGAGCCGTTCGATGGCAAAATCAAGTTTCGGATTGAAGGCGAATTGCTTGCTCATGATTCTGATTCCGTCTCCTTGAGTTGTTTGACGTACCGATCGAGCCGGTCCAGTCGAGCTTCCCACAACTGACGACGCGCGGTCAGCCAGTCTTCAACGACCTTGAACCGTTCGGGTGCGATCTCATACGTCCGCACTCGGCCGCGTTTTTTCGACCTCACCAGTCGGCTCTGTTCGAGCACCGAGAGGTGCTGCACGAACGACGGGAGTTGCATGTCGAACGGCGCCGCCAGCTCGCTGACGGTGGCTGGTCCGACAGACAGTTGCTCCAGGACTTTCCGCCGAGTCGGGCTGGACAAGGCGTGAAAAACTGCGTCAGCGGCTGCGGCTTGCACCATTTCCGACACCTTCCACATGCACGGGTTATCCGATCTGACCGACGGATTCTACACCCGGCGAATACTTTTGTAAATACCTAAGTATTTTGTTTCCATCATGGAGACCATCCTCGCACGGAGGCAGGAGCTCCGTTGACGACGGTTTCCCCGATATCGACTCGACTGCGGGAGCACTTCGACCGGCGGCCCGACGAACGCTGGCGCTGACGAACGATTTGCGGAATTGCGCGACCTCGATGTCACGGTCCTCGAGGCACTCATTGCCGGGTCGGTCGCCGAAGTCGAATGCCGGTATCCGCACTCCGGCGGTGCCTAACGTCCCGGTGCAGCAATCGAGATCCCCCACGGATCGGTGGAGCGTCCAACGGCCGAGCTCAGGCAGGAGGGCTAGCGTCCCTCGCGACGCCCACAAGTCGTCGCGGTCAGCGCTGGAGCACCACCGACTCGCGCAGCGCGAGCACGGCGCGCTCTTTTGCCTTCGCCTCGACGTCCACCGTGATCTCCAGGTCGAGCCACGCGTCGGGGAGATCGCTGCGCACCACATAGTCGGCGTGCGGACGCGGATCGGCGGCACTCCACCCATCGCGAGGCGATGAGAGGTGAAAGTGCGGCTCGCGGTCGTTCCAGGTCGCGGCCGCGCGCGCGCTTGCTTCGGAGAGATCGAGTGCGTCCGGAGTGCAGCGGTGGTGGTGCACGTCGTACACCATCGGCAGCCCAAGTCGGTCGCAGAACGGCAGCAGGAGCGCCGGCGAGAAGCGACGGTCGTCGTTCTCCAGCGCCAACCGCTGGCGCGCCGGGTCGGAGAGACGCTCGATGCCTCGCTCGAGTCGCTCGAGCGCCGCCGCGCTTCCACCCGCGAAGCTGCCCGGGTGGAGCGTCAGCACGTCCGCTCCGACGAGCGCAGCGACATACGCTTGTGCGCGCATCTCTTCGAGTGACGACTCCACGACCTCGGCCCGCTCGGAATTGAGCACCACGAACTGGTCTGGGTGAAACGACAGGCGCACGTCGTGCTCGACCGCCAGCGCGCCCGCGGCGCGGAACGCGGTGGTGATACTTCCGTCTTCGTCGAGGTCGGGAAGGGCGTAGCCACTCTTCGGATGTGTGGAGAGCGGCAGGATCGCACTGTTTATCCGGAACGCGCCAATGCCGAGGGCGACGCATTGCGTGATGGCTTCCCCGAGCGCGCGCGCATTGTCACGCGCGATCCCGGCGAGGTATGCTCGCCCGTCCTCTGCCGCCAACGTCGCCACGTAGCGATGCGTCGCCGTGCGGAAGCGGATCGGGGCATCGAGGAACTGGCAGCACAGCCCCCAGCGAATTCGCGGGGCGGCGATCTCGGATCTCATGATCATCAGGTTGGTGCGCCGTTCCCCTGCATTTTCTGCAACTCATCGGTCTGGAACAGCGGGGGACGCAGCGAAGGCGAGAAGATCATTCTCCACCGCGATGGAAACCGCTGTCGTTGATCCGACTAACGTGCGCCAGCAGGCACCGGGTTCCAAGCCGCGATGGAAGGACAGCGACGCCCGCGGTCTAACGTGGCGCTGAAGCTGTCAGGCGATCATTATGGAGTCGCGACCCCTTGCGGCCGCAAGCAATATGAGAATCGGGTGCCGAGCGCGAACTCACGTCTGAACAACCGGAGCAAGCATGGGAACGATCATGGTCATCCTGCAGCTTGCGGCGGCACTCGGGCTCCTCAATGTGTGGCTGCTGCGATTCAATCGACGGACTGCGTATCGCGGAGGCGACGCCGGCTCGATGTCAGAGGAGTTTGCCGCGTACGGGCTGCCAGCGTGGTTCGTCTACGCAATCGGAGCGCTCAAGGTAAGTTCGGCGCTCGCGCTGATTGCGGGAATCTGGCTCCCCGCCCTCGTTCTCCCTGCGGCCGCACTCATCTGCATCCTGATGCTCGGAGCGCTCGCGATGCACGCCAGGATCCGCGATCCATTGGCGAGATCCCTGCCTGCGCTCGGCATGCTGGTGCTCTGTCTGGTCATCGGCTGGGGCGCGATTCGTTGATGCCACGTCAGCGCAAGCCGCGCGACTCTGGCCGCGCCGTCAGGTGCGCAGGGTCGACATGCCTCCGTCCACCCCCAACACCTGGCCCGTGATCCAGCGCGACTGCTCGCCGAGCAGGAACAGCGCCGTCGCGGCGACATCGTCGGGCTGCCCGATTTGACGGAGCGGGTGGCGGTCCCGGCTCGCCTGCACTCGCTCCTCACTCGCCAGGAGGCGCGCGGCGAGCGGGGTGTTCGTCAGCGAGGGGGCAACAGCATTGACGCGAATTGCCGGCGCCCATTCCGCGGCGAGTGATCGGGTGAGTCCTTCCACGGCACCCTTGGCCATCGCGATCGAGGCGTGAAACGGCATGCCCTGCCGCACTGCGACGGTGCTGAAGAGCACGACGCCTGGCTGCTGTCCGGCCTTGAGGGCGGTGGCGGTCGCCTGAAGCACGCGCACCGCGCCGAGCGCGGACACATGGAAGTCGCGGAGGAAGTCGGTTTCCTTGAGCGCCCTGAACGACTTGAGATTCAGGGTCCCGGGGCAGTAGGCGACGCCGTCGAGGGCGGCCGGCAGTTCAAGCGAAGCGAGATCGGCCTCGAGAACGTCAGCTTGCCGCTCGCTGAGCCCGGGCATCGCGATGCCTGACGCGCGTCGCGACACTCCGACGACCGCGTGGCCCGCCTCCAGCGCCAGGCGAGTCAGTGCGAGTCCGATACCGCTCGAGTGGCCGACGACCAGGTAGGTGCGTTTCAGCGGAGTCAGCGCCCGACTACCCCGGCTGCGTCGTTCCCGGCTCTCGCCGCAGCTTGGCGCTGCTTCTCTGCGCGCTCATCGATGCCGGCGGCGAAGACGAGAGCGAGCACGACACCCCCGGCCGGAAGCGTGATCGCCAGTCCGACGGCGAACAGGGCGAGATTACTCAACTCGGTCACCGCTGATCAGGAGCGCGACGCATCCGAACGAAAGAATGGACGGCACCCACAGGCCGACGAAGAGTCCCTGCTCATGGCTCCCCGTGAACCACAGCGTGACGGAGAGGAGAAACGACACGAAGGCGGCGACAAGAATGGTCAGCCCGGCACGGCGGCGCAGAGTGCTGCGTGGCATCATCGGAGTACGTGGGAAGAGTCGGCGGATTCAAGGGACGGCGAGGGCGTACGGTCGTTCAAGGAACGACACCGCAGGAATGTTCCAGCACGACGGATTCACGCCGTCGTGACGCAGAGTCCTGGCGGACGACAAGACGTCTCGCACACCCCCGCCCGTTCGCGACTGCCAGGAATGTCTCGGAGAACGGCGGCCACGAACTGCTGAATGCTGCCCATCCAGGCGAAGAACGAGATTGGTGCGCGGCGACGATGGATTGAATACTTTCGGCTTCGGGTACGAGCGGCGCGCGATGGTCACACTGCGTGGCGTGCTGCCTAACGATCGCTGAGGCTGACAAGGCGCCGGTACGGTGTACTCGCTGCACTCGCACCAGGAGGCACACGATGAACAGCCTGTTGTGGGTCCTGCAGATCCTTGCCGCGCTTCTCTACGCAGGGTCCGGCGTCATGAAGCTCTTCATGTTCGACAAGGTGAGCGCCGATGTCCCGTCCTTCGGTGCGCTGCCGCGCGAGGCCTGGATGGCTCTCGGCGCACTGGAGCTCGTCTGCACGGTCGGGCTGATTGTCCCAGCGGCTCTCTGTTGGCACCCGAGGCTGACGGTCCTCGCGGCCATCGTCCTGGCGATCGAGAGCGTCGTGTTCATCGGGGTTCACATCAAGTACCACGAGATCACGCCAATGATCTTGAGCGGCGTGCTGGGCCTCGTCATGGTGTTCATCGCGTACGGCCGAATGGTCATGAAGCCGATCCTCTGAATCGGGCCCGCATCCGCGATTGAATCGTGGCAGCGGCGCTGCCGCTCTGCATTGAAACGCTCGCGGCTCAGCCCTGGCCGTTAGACCGTCCACGGCGTCCGGTGACCGGGTTTACCCTCGGCGGGTTGGAGGATCATGAAGACAATGCGGATTGCCCTTGCGACCGGCCTGTTGGTCGTCGCCCTCCCCGGGTGTCAGGCCGCGACAGACCTGCGCCCTGTCGTTGAACGGCGGCCCGGGGTGTTGTCCATTGGCGAGGAGCCGTTGGTGACCGTGCCCGCGGAGGGTACGGTCGGGGTGCCGGTTGCTGTTACGGTCGTCACCTGGGGCGGCGGCTGCGTACGGCAGGGAACGACCGAGGCAAGCGTGGACGCGCTGGCAGCGGACGTGAGGCCGTACGATTCGGTCTACGTATATCTGCCCCCGCACATGGCGTGCACGGCGGACCTTCGACGCTACACACATGCGGCAACGGTAACCTTTGCCACAGCGGGCGCTGCGCGGCTGCGTGTGCACGGCTGGTCCGAGCCGGCCAAAGCGTCGATCGTTGTCGAGCGAGCCATCCAGATTCGGTGAATACGCGGGGCAGGCCGGCCTAACGCTCGCTGAAGTCGACAAGGCACCCCTCGATCGTCATGGCGTCGCCTAACGATCACTGGAGCTGAACAGGCTGGCTGCTCGGCGTGTTCGGGAGCGAGTTGCATATCCGGGCGCTCATCTTCACCATGCCTGACTGAGGACCAGCACTCGCATCGCTTGACTGCCTTTGCCCAAGGTGCCATGAAGAAGCATCGGATCTTCACGACGTCCTTCGCCAGCGTGTATCCGCATTACGTCCACAAAGCCGAAGTGAAGGGGCGCAAGCGGCAGGATGTGGACGACGTCATCTGCTGGCTGACGGGCTACAGTCCGAGCGCGCTCGCGGAGCAGATTGAACGAAAGAAGGACTTCGAGACCTTCTTCAGCGAAGCGCCAGCACTGCATCCAAACGCCAGCAAGATCACCGGCTTCATCTGCGGCGTCCGAATCGAGGAGATCGACGATCCGCTGATGCGGAACATCCGGTACCTGGACAAGCTGGTGGATGAGCTGGCGAAGGGCAGGCCCATGGACAAGATCCTGCGAGAGTAAAGAGCTACGGAGCCAGGTAGCTCGCGCGCGGTGGGATTCCGATGACGCGGACGCCCGCGGCCCGCGCAATGTCCATCGCGGTGATCACGTCCTGATAGAGGGCTCCAGGATAGCCGGCGACGTGGAGCACCTTGTCCGGCCTGCCGTGATACACCTGTCCCAGCTCCGCGTAGAGTCGATCCGCTTGCACGGGCCGGCGGTTGAGACGGAAGACGTGTGCCGGAAGTACCTCGAGTACGATCGGACCAGTCTCGGATCGGCACGTCCCTGCGCACGGTTCGAGTAGCTGCGCGTCAAGCGACTTCCTGCCCTGGACGAGCGCCATGAACAGCACCAGGAGCACGAGCAGCACATCGAGCATCGGGGTAACGTTGAGCTCCGCGGTCAGTGGCTTTGCGGCGGTTGCGTCTGGCATCGGCACGTCCTGGTAAGCGGTATGCGCATACTAGGTTCGTCGCGTGAGCATGGTATGAATGGCACGTGAGCACTCGGTGATCGCTCCATTACGGTTTCGTGAGCGAGCATGCATCGCGGCAGGAAGGTTCGCTCTCTCGCGTTCGCTGCAGCTGACAAGGCGCGAATTCTGATCGCTCACTACGCTCGCAATTCCGAGGCGTTCGTTGCAGCTTTTCCGGAGGCGCTATCCCGCCTGGAAGCTCCGGCCTCGGGCAACTCATCTCGATGGACAATTGACATGGCGAAGCAGGCAAAGAACACGATCTGCGTCTGGTACGATCGCGACGCCGAGGCCGCGGCGCGCTTTTACGCAAAGACCTTTCCCGATTCCTCAGTCGGCGCCGTGCACCGCGCGCCGGGAGACTACCCGTCGGGGAAGCAAGGGGACGTGTTGACGGTCGAGTTCACCGTGATGGGCGTTCCGTGCCTCGGGCTCAACGGTGGACCTGCGTTCAAGCACAGCGAAGCGTTCTCGTTTCAGGTCTCAACCGAGACCCAAGCCGAAACGGATCGCTACTGGGACGCGATTGTCGGCAACGGTGGCGAGGAGAGCCAGTGTGGGTGGTGCAAGGACAAATGGGGATTGTCCTGGCAGATCACGCCGATCGCGCTCACGAAAGCGATCACCGATCCCGATCCCGCTGCCGCCAAGCGCGCGTTCGATGCGATGATGCAGATGAAGAAGATCGACATCGCTGCGATCGAGTCGGCGCGCCGCGGGAAGGCTGGCGCTCCTGCGAAATCATGAGGCCGGCGTAGCGGCCTGACTCGGTGCGTGACGCGGCGCCGAGTCAGGCGTGACGCGATCAGTGACAAGGGCGATAGCAGTCGTGCACCGGCGAGACTCAGCCGCACGGTCCGCCTAACGGCGCATCGCGCGTCCGCCATCAGAAGGGGAGGCCCAATGTGCCGCAATATCCGAACGCTCGCGAACCTCGAGCCGAAGGCCAGCGAGCTGGAGGTGCGCGACGCCGCGCTCCAGTTCGTCCGCAAGCTGAGCGGGATGCAGCGTCCGTCGCGTGCGAACGCATCGGCCTTCGAGCGCGCGGTGGACGAAGTGACGGCCAGCGCCGAGCGCCTGCTGCAGGATCTGCAGACGAGCGCCCCACCGCGCGACCGCGCGGTCGAGAAGGAACGGGCGCGGCAGCGGTCGGCGCGGCGCTTCCCGCCGCGCGTCCATCCCTGAGCGATACCACCTATCCGCGTTAGGCAAGTACATTACAGCCAAGGAAGCGATGCAACGTTGGGTCGGCCGGTGGATAATTGGCGTTGGCGTCATGCACAGCGTCATTGGCTTCATCCTGTTCGCCGCGCCGCTGCGCGAGATTCTCGCGGCGGGGCTTTGGAACACGCTGAACCCTCGGACGCCGATGCGCTATCTGGCGTTCTGGTTCCTTTTTGGAGGGGTGGCCATGATGCTCGTCGGCTATCTCGCCGACTGGATCGAACGGGTCGCGGGCCAAACATTGCCGCGGGGCCTCGGATGGACGCTGCTCGGGATAACTTTGGCAGGCGTGGTCGTCACTCCCCTGTCGGGATTCTGGCTCCTGTTCCCGGCAGCCTTCGGCGCGGTGAAGGCTTCACGACCGCGCTGACAAAGGCTCGCCCGCTTTTTACGGAGGATGTCATGGCGTTCGCGATTGGATGGCCGGTGCTCTGCGTTCTGGCGTCGGCATCGTTGCTCACTGCGTGCAGCGGCGGTAGCAGTGGGCCCGGTACGAGCGGGCCTGGCACCAGCCCGCCGACCGACAATCCCGTGCTGACACGGACGGTGGTACTTCCGGCGCTGAGCAGTCCGTGGGACATCGCGATCGCGTCGGACGGCGCGATGTTCTTCACCGAGAAGTGCCGAGGGCTCTCGGTGCGGCACACCGACGGAACGGTCACGCGCCTGTTCGGCACGAGCGGTTCGGCGCTCCTCGCGCCGGACCTGATTTGCGTGGGACAGAGCGGCGTGCATGGCGTCGCGCTCGATCCTGCGTTCGCGACCAACCGGACGCTGTACGTGTACATGCTGTCGAACATCTCGACGTCGCCGCGCACCAATCGTGTCGTCCGCCTCGTGGTCAACAACGGCTACACCAGCGCTGGCAGCCGCGCCGACATCATCACCGACATCGCGTTCAAGGACATCGCCAACGCCGTTGGCGGAGCCGGGGCGCACAGCGGGGGACGCATCCGGTTCGGTCCCGACGGATTCCTCTACGTCACCACCGGTGACAATCACAACCCGACGCTCCCGCAGAGTCCAACGATGCTCGGCGGCAAGGTGTTGCGCGTGACCACTGCCGGCGTCGCGGCGCCGGGCAACGCCAGTCCGGCTGGCTTTGACCGGCGCATCTTCACGTACGGGCACCGCAACGTTCAAGGCATCACGTTCCGCCCGGGGACGAGCCAGCCGTTCACCTCCGAGCACGGTCCGAATCACAGCGACGAGGTAACGCCGCTCGTGAATGGCGGGAACGGCGGCTGGGATCCGAAGGACCGGCCGGGGCTCTCGTGTCCCGACAATTACTGCGGCTATGCGGGCAACCCGTCGACGATGCCAATGACGGACGTCGCCCGCTTCCCAACCGCGATGGCGCCGAGCTGGAGCAACAACGGCGCTTCGCAGGGAATGGGGCCGGCGGAGTTTCTCGTCGGTCCGCAATGGCGCGCGTGGAACGGCCGGTTGGCTGTCGGCATCATGGGCGGGTCCCGGCTCGTCATCCTCGAGCTGAATTCGGCGGGTGCCGCGACGAACTCGATTGACGCCTCGCTGCCCGCGGTTCGCTACCGCGCACTCACGCTCGGCCCGGACGGAAACCTTTACGCGGCGACGGACGCCGGCGAGATCTGGCGCATCACGCCGTCGACAGCCACGCCGTAGGACGTCGGACTCACCCTCTTCCACCCCCGTCATGCTCCTCGCCGAACCGCGCTCGCAAGCCGATCGACTTGTGCCGGCTATTCTCCTTGCCGGTTACGTAGCGCTCTTCGCATGGGCGGCGATCGCGCCTTACGATCGCGCCACCTGGTGGGCCGAGAATATTCCGATCGTGATACTCGTCGGCGCGCTGGTCGTGCTGAACCTGCGCGGCGTGCGCTTTTCTGCGCTGGCCTATGTGCTGATGGCGGTCCTCCCATACGTGCACACCGTTGGCGGGCATTACACGTTCGAGCGCGTTCCGTTCGAGTGGTTCAGCCGCGCCTTTGGGTTCGAGCGCAACATGTACGACCGGCTTGGCCATTTCTCGGTCGGCTTCTACGCCTTTGGTGTTCTGGAATATCTCCTGGCCCGCCGCGCAATGAGTTCCCGGCTCGCCTTCCTGTTCGCGGTGTTCACGATCGCGTTCGTGGCGATGACGTACGAATTGATCGAGTGGGCGTACGCGGCTTACGGCGGCAATCCGGAGGCCGGCGCCAATTTCCTGGGAAGCCAGGGCGACATCTGGGATGCTCAGAAGGACATGCTCATGGACACGCTCGGCGCTCTCGCTGCCGCGCTGCTCTACTTCGTCGTCCGGGGCCGCGGACGCCGACCGGCATCGAGCAGCGCCGCTGCCTGACCTCCTGTCTGACCGCCGTTAGGGAGCGGCTTTGACTGTCCTCGTCGAGGCCTGTGTCGACTCGGTCGCGTCGTCGCTCGCGGCGGAGCGGGGCGGAGCCCGGCGACTGGAACTGTGCTCCGCGCTTTTCGACGGCGGGACGACGCCGAGTACGGGGATGATCGCCGCCTGCAAGGCGGCGGTCTCGATCCCGGTGTTCGTCATGATCCGGCCGCGCGGAGGGGGCTTCGTCTACTCGGATGCGGAGCGGGACGTGATGCGGCGGGATGTCGCCGTCGCCCGTAAGCTCGGCGCCGACGGCGTGGTGATCGGCGGCCTGCGTCCGGATGGAATGGTCGATGTCGCGCTCGTCCGGCTCCTGGTGGAGGCGGCGGATGGGCTGCCGGTCACCTTCCACCGCGCGTTCGACCTCACGCCCGATTTCGCGGCATCACTGGAATCGCTTGCCGGCGCCGGGGTGCGCCGCGTGCTCACCGCGGGTGGCGCGCTAACGGCCGCGGAGGGTGCGGCGGCGCTGGCCGATCTGGTGCATCTCGCAGGCTCGCGCCTGATCGTGATCGCGGGCGGAGGTGTACGCGAGGACAATGTCGGCAGGCTGGTGTCGGCTTCCGGGGTGCGAGAGGTGCACGTTCGGCTCACGCGACTAGCGCACGGTGCAGCACCGCCGGCCGGCCGCGACCTCCGGGTGCGCAAGCCATTACCTGAAGACGAGGCAGCGTGGGAAGAGACGGACGAACAGCGCGTGCGAAGCTTCGTCAGTACCGTCGCCGCGATCCCGGCGCCGAGCTGAACGCTGCCGTTAGGCGGCAGACTGACGCGATCAGCTATTGCGACGCGAGTGCATCGAGCATCCGTCCACGCTCGGCGGGTCCGATCCAGCGCCCGTTCACCATGACGCCGTTGATGCGAAGCGAGTTGGAGATGGCGTCGAGCGGATTGGCGTCGAGCAGCAGGAGGTCGGCGCGCGCACCGGCGCGCACCACGCCCGATCTGCCTTCCTCCCCCATGAACTTCGCCACATCCACCGTTCCGGTGCGGAGCGCCTGATACGGAGTCAGCCCCGCGGCGACCAGCGCAGCCAGCTCGCGGTGCGCGGAGAAGCCGGGAACGTTCCAGAGCTGCGGCGCGTCCGAGCCGAGGAGGAATGGCACGCCGCGGTCGTGGAGCGCCTTGATGAGACGCCGGCGCAATGCGATGAACTCCTGCCGTTGCTCGCGCGACACGCCAGGCCGCGCGAGGTAGTCGTTCTTGGCGGCACGCCACGCCGCGGTCTGCTCGGGAATCCAGTACCTGAATTCGGGTAGGGCGGTCAGCGCGTCGCCGGTCGCGTCGTTCGCGTAGTTGTCCATGAGGATCTGCGTCGGGACCATGACGACACCAGACGCCTTGATGCGATTGACGATCCCGCCTAACCGCGACTGGTCGAGCTGCCGCATGATGCCAAGTCCGAAGAAGCTGTTCACCTCCGGAGTCAGTGGATGCGGGCCCGCGTACATCGCTTCGACGATGCCATCGAGGTGATCGATGGTCGAGAACTTCGATGTGAGCGCGAGGTCGAGTCCGACCTCCAGCGGCACGTGCCCCGAGAATGGAATGCGCAGCGCGTTCGCGACGGCGGCGAGTGAATCGAACGAAGCCCTTGGAACTCCGGGGTGAATCTTGAGCAGGTCGTAGCCGGCGGTCTTCTGGTCGCGGACCATCGCCGCAACGGTTGCCGGCGACTTCGCGGAATTACCGTTGAACGACGGTCCCGATGTGAGGAGGCGAGGGCCGAACAGCTGGCCTGCAGCAATGCTGTCGCGCAGCGCGAGGTGGAGGGGAGCGCCAAGCATGCCGCGCGCGGTCGCGACGCCGGCGAGCGCGTACAACGAGAGCGTGCGGTGCGCGTGCACCGCCTGCGCGCCGCTCGGAACGTGCGCATGGAATTCTGCAATCGCGGGGATGAGGAACTTGCCGCGTGCGTCAACCGAGGTCGCGCCTGCTGGCGTGGGTCTACGGCCGCCGACGTAGGTGATGCGTCCGTTCTCGACGATCACCGTCTGATCGGCGAGGATGGTTTCGCGATCCATCGGGAGAACCGAGACGCCGGTGAAGACGACGGGTACGTGCTGCGACGCGGCGATCGCGGGGACGCCGGTGGCGAGGAGGAGCAAGCTGGCAGCGAGCCTGGGACGAAGCACCGGAGCCTCCAGAAAACGATTGAACGGCGACGGGCTGCGACGTTCGTTCAACTGATTGCGTCGCGCCGACAGGGAAGCGTAACAACCAACGATGACCCGCCATGTTCACGGGACAACACGCTACTACGGTAGCCGTTGCCGGTGGAAAAGCGAATCGAGGCGTGCCGCTGACGGTTTCGCTCGCTCCGCCCGGCAAACAGTCGCGTCTCACATGGACTCGTGACGTCTTCGGCGCCATCTTAGCCGCAACGCGCGCGGGTCGGCTTGGACGTTTCGCGAATATGGGGTGCTACGCAGATTCGGAGGACAGGAATGGGAGAGCGAAGAGGCGCGAGTCGTCCCAGGGGATCGCTCTGGAGTGGCGGGTTCGTGGTCGCTCTGGCCGCAGCCCTTGTCCGGGCCTCGCCGCTGTCTGCGCAGGCAGACGTTACATGCGTGCCCGTCGCGGAACGCGCCGGGCGAACCTTTGGATGCTTCATCACTGCACGCCATGAACTCGGGCGACTCCCCCGCAACCGGGATCTCTACTGGCATCTGCAGACGTATCCGACACGTGCCGCGGCCGAGGCGTCGCGCGCATCACGCTCGACGGTAGTGGAGTCGCTCGGGCGGATCTGGCTCTTTACCATCGCCGAAGCCAACTGGAAGCCGCGCGGTGGAAAACGCGTGGCACGCGTCGGGCCGCTACCCCTCGTGATGGCGGACTCGTTGGCCGCGGTTTACATGGAAGGCGTCTTCCAGCCGGGGATGAACACGATGGTGCACCGGCATCCCGGTGTCGAAGCCTGGTTTACCCTCGAGGGTTCGATGTGCCTCGAGACGCCAGATGGAACGATCGTCCAGAAGGCTGGCGATCCCGGAGTGCTCGTCCGTGCGGGGGTGCCGATGATGCTCACCGGCACCGGGACGGGTCCGCGTCGCTCGGTGGTGCTCATCCTTCAGGACGCGACCAAGCCACGATCGACAATGGCTCACGACTGGACGCCGCGCCAGCTCTGCCGGCAATGACGGTCATCCGTTCGGCAGCAACCACGTTTCGCGGTTGCTGCCTAACGGTCCGGGAGCGCGCGTGTTCCCCGGTGTGCTGAGGCAGACCCCCAAACGCGTGCGCCCCTTCGACGCTGCTGCACCTCTGCGCACCATCGTGGACTTCTCGCAGGACGAGGAGTCGCACTGGGTCGCGCACCTGTCGTGCGGACATCGCCAGCACGTCCGGCACGAACCACCGATGCAGACCCGCCCATGGGTCGTGAGCATTGAAGGCCGGCAGTCGCGCATCGGGTCGACGCTCGCCTGCATGGAGTGTCTCGCTGGCGAGCCGGCACCCCGCGATGCGGCGGGACCGCGCGTGTGAAGAAGACCGTCCTCGTTTACGGCATCCTTTGCAGCGTGCTGATCGCCGCGCTCAGGCTCATCGAGTATCGCTTCCTCGTCCTCGAGCACTCGCTCGAGATCTACGGTGGCATCGTCGCGCTGATCTTCTCCGGGCTGGGTATCTGGCTCGGGCTCAAGCTGACGCGAACGCGCGAAACCGTGATTGTGCGGGAGGTGAACGCCCCGTTCGCGGCAATGGCAGCCGGGCACTCCAATCGTGAGATTGCCGAGCGGCTGTTCGTCAGCGAGAACACCGTGAAGACGCACGCCCTGATCGTGTCGCTGGTTTCGGCCGGCGTGTTGAGCCGGCGCCGGAAGACGCCGGCCGGACAACACGAGGTCATCCCAAGCTCGCGGGCCGCGGCCACGCGCTGAAATCTGCCTCTCCGAGGAATCCACCCATGCAACTCGGCAATTTTTCCCTCAGTCTCGCGGTGAAGGACATCGCGGCATCGCGCGACTTCTATCAGAAGCTCGGGTTCACGATGTTCGGCGGTGACGCCTCGCAGCACTGGCTGATCCTGAAGAACGGCGATGTCGTGATCGGCCTCTTCCAGGGGATGTTCGAGCGGAACATGTTGACCTTCAACCCTGGCTGGGACAACAACGCCCAGTCGATCCCGGCGTTCACCGACGTGCGCGACCTGCAGCGACGGCTCAAGGCGCAGGGAGTACCGTTCATGAGCGAGGCGGACGAGAGCACGACGGGTCCGGGCAGTTTCATCGTGACCGATCCGGACGGAAACCCGATCCTGTTCGACCAGCACGTCTAGCGCAGATTCAAGCGTCAGGCAGCCTGCGTCTCTCGCTCGCTGGCAACCTTCAATTTCCCGTACCATGCTGATGCGCTGTCTCCGGCTGATCGCCGTCGCTCTCATTGCGAGCGTACCTGTACGGGCGCAGGTGGCGGCCGCGCCACTCCCCTCGATCACCCTCCCGCCGGAGCTAGACCGGGTGCTCCGTGACTACGAACGCGATTGGCGCGCCGGTGACGCACGAGCGCTTTCCATGCTCTTCACGCCGGACGGCTTCGTGCTCGCCTCAGGGCGGCCGCCGGTGCGGGGGAGGGACGCGATAACCAAGGCATACGAGGGGCAATCGGGGCCGCTCACGCTGCGCGCGCTCGCCGTTGCCACCGGCGACTCGGTGGGTTACATCATCGGCGCGTACACGTACGCGCCTGCGGCGGGAGACCAGGGGAAGTTCACGCTCACGCTTCGTCGCGCCGCCGATCGGCGCTGGCTCATCGCGTCCGACATGGACAACTCGATTCGACCATCGCGCGCGGCACCATGACAGCTGCCGCAGGCGTCATCCTCAGCGCGATCGCAATCGGAATCGGCGCGACGCTGGTCATGGACCTCTGGAATCTGTTCCTCAAGCGCGCATTCGCCATTCGATCGCTCGACTACTGCCTGATCGGGCGCTGGCTTCGCCACATGCCCGGCGGGACATTCAGGCACGCGAGCATCACGGCTGCGCCAACGAAGCCCTTCGAGTGCACGGTCGGCTGGGTCGCCCACTACTCGACTGGCATCGTGTTCGCGCTTGGGTTCGTCGTGCTCGTACCGCGTGACTGGCTTGCGCGGCCAACCTTCCTGCTCGCGCTGGTCTACGGCATTGCCACCGTAGTGTTCCCGCTTTTCATCCTGCAACCGTCGCTCGGCCTTGGCGTTGCGGCGTCGAGAACGCCCAAGCCGATGCAGGCGAGGCTCAAGAGCCTTGTGACGCATTCCGTATTCGGAATCGGACTGTATGTATGCGCGGTCGGCCTGAGCTACATGTTGCGAACGCGCACCTGAACGGCTCAGGACCATGCATGAACTTGCGCTCGACCGGCGGCGACGCCTAACGGTGGTGGTCTTGCTCAGGCCAGAATCCGCATCACTCGGAGTGTAAATGAAGAAGTCTGTTCCGGCCGCCAATCCCGATGCGTACGTTGCCGCGCTGGCAGGGTGGCAGCGCACCTGCGTCGAGGAGATACGGGCGACGGTCGTCGGCGCGGCCCGGCTGGAGGAAGTGATCAAGTGGGGTCACCTCGTCTACCTCTCGAACGGACCGGTGCTTCTGATTCGCGCCGAGGAGGAGCGGGTGCTCCTCGGATTCTGGCGCGGCCAACGCCTGCGCGCGGTTGAGCCGCGACTGCGCCCCGGCGGGAAGTACGAGATGGCGTCCATCGTGTTACGGGAAGGCGAGTCCATCAAGCCGGCAACGGTGCGGCGCCTGACGGCGGACGCGGTCGAGCTCAACAAGGCCGTGGGTGATCCGACGAAGGACGCGCGACCGTAAGCGATAGGCGGCAAGGGTTTGGCGGCAGGCTTTGCGGGGCCGGATTCCATAGCGACCCTGTGCACAGGGAACAACGCGACGCCACGCCACTGATCACCTGCTCTCCCGACTCTCAGGATGAATCTCCTTCCATTGGCGGCCATCCCACTCCCACGTATCGGTCTTCGACTCGGGACTCCCACCGTACAGGACTGTCTTGCCGCGCGCTCGATCGTAGATCATGACGGGCTGGTAGCGATGTCCGGGTGTTGGTCCTGAGAGCGGGATCTCGGTCCACCGCTGGCCGTCCCACTTCCACATGTCGCCGAGCGGTGCGCCACGATGTGCGCCGGCACCGCTGTACAGCAGGACGACACCGTCGCGTTCGTCGAAGACCATGCCGTGTGCATAGCGCGCGCGGGGGTCACCCTGCGCGACTTTCCTCCAACCAGTCCGCTCCAACACCCATGTGTCGTTGAAGAATGGCTGCGGCTGACCTGGCGCCGGCTCGGCTCCAACGCCGCCGAAGAGCACGACCTGCTGTCGCTTGCTGTCGTACGCGAGGGCGGTGCGGCCACGACCCGCCGGCCCGGCCGTGTCGATGCGAACCCATCCCTCGGGGCGAAACTCCCACGTATCGGACGGCCAGGGCGTAGACCGGTCGCCAGGAATTCCGCCGAACAGGACGATCGCTCGCCGACCTTCATCGTAGACCGCCGATTGATGATCGCGAGGACCAGGATCCATTCCCGTGACGGGGCGCCAACCAGTCGCCTTTCCCTCCCAGCTGTCGCCGAGGATCTCATAGGACGAATCGTTAGGCGTTCGTGCAGCGCCCGCGGTGAGCACCGGGAGCCCGCGTCGGGCGTCGAAGGCAACGCTCGCGTTGCCGCGGGCCGGCGGTCCAAAATCCGTCATCGGCTCCCAACGGGTGCCGCTCCAGCTCCACGCTCGATCTCGAATGCGCGCGCTCAGCTGCATGTCACCGCCGACGATCACGACCCGTTTCAGCGTCGCGTCGTAGTACCCGAGCGCACGCTCCGGCAGTGCGCTCGGTGCCAGCCTGGATTCGTGCATGTCCGATGGCGCCGGTTGGGCGATCGCCGACGCGGCGCAGGCGAAGGTCATGGTCGCGACAAGCGCGATCTGCCGCGCGGTTGACGGAGTGGAATGTGTCATCGGACTGCCTTGTTGACTGCGACGGTGAACGAGCGATCTCCGTGCTGGCGTGCGTTCTACGATTCGCCAAAACCCTGTCGCCCACAAGGCTCCTTACAGTGACTTTACTTTCGCAGGGTTGCTGGCGCGCTCGGGGGGGGAGGGAGGTCGAAATCACATGGATTCTCTCGTGGCGAACGTGCAGGTTTGGACATGAACAGCACATTGCGAAGATCGGGCAGGTGGAGCCTGATCTCCCTGCTCCCGCTCCTCGGCGCTGTTGCGTGTCGCGAGTCCGGTCGCGCCGATGCTGCCGCGTTGGGGCATTCCGCCGCCGGCCTCTCGCTCCACGTCACGATACTCGCCACTCCGGCCGATCCACGGATCGTGCCGGTCCGGGAGGCGATCGCGCACTGGAACGGCGAGCTGCTCCGGCTCGGGCGACAGCTGCGCCTGGATTCTGGCGCTATTCGCGACAAGTCCATCCCTGACGAAGTCCTCCGCGCGGCGAGCAAGGAGGTCATGTTCGGCCGAGGACCAGCGACGACGCGCCTGCGCGCAGGCCTAACGGGCGTGTCGGGAGACATCATAGTCGCGTTGTCGGACACCGACCTCATTTCCTTCGGCGTGCCGTGGGACGCGGAGCGACCAGGCGTCGTGGCGGTCCGCAGGTCGGACATTCCGCCGCTGTCGCTGCCGAACACGGTCCGCAACGTGGTCGCTCATGAGCTTGGCCATGTGCTCGGGCTGACGCACAACAGGGATGCCACCACGCTCATGTGCGGCCGGCCGGCCTCGTGCCGACCGGCGGCGTTTGCGTCGGACACCCCGCATTTCTTCCCGCTGACAGCGTCGGATGAACGATCGCTTCGCGAACGCTGGCCCTGAGCCGTTTGACGAAGGAACCGCCCGGTACTATCGTGATCCGCAGCAGGTCAACGACCGCGTTCGCGACTCGAGGCCGCCGTTGCTGATGCGCGCCAACGCGACGAGAGGAGTTCGCATGCAGGTCGTGTCAACAAAATGGGGCCCGCCGCTGCTCGCGGTCGCGATCCTCGTCACCGGCGGGTGCGCCGGGAGTGGGCGCGCCGCCGACCCCCGCCCACAGGACATCCCCGACATCGGCGCCTATCCGCCGCTGCCTAACGACGCGCCGCCCGGTGCATCGGCCAGCGCCCTAGCGACTGCCGCCGCCATCGGGCGGGGCGTCAACTTCGGCAACATGTTCGAGGCGCCCACCGAAGGGGCGTGGGGCCTGACCGTCACCGACGATTTCATCGACAAGGCCGCCGCGGCCGGCTTCACATCGGTACGAGTACCGGTGCGCTGGAGCAATCACGCCGGTGACCAGGCACCGTTCGCGATCGATGCGGCGTTCATGGCGCGCGTCGCATCCGTCGTCGACAAGCTGCTGGCGAAGAATCTGGTGGTGATCGTCAACATGCATCACTACCGGCAACTGGACGGCGACCGGCTGGATCCGGGCGAGTTCGCTGTCGCCAATGCCGCGGCCGATGTCCGCTTCGTCATGATGTGGGACCAGATCGCCACTCACTTCCAGGGGCGCAATGCAAAGCTGGTGTTCGAGCTTTACAACGAGCCCCATGGCCGGCTCAATGGAGAAGCGTGGAACGTGCTCGCGGCCCGCGCGCTGCGCGTCGTGCGCCGGACCAACCCCGACCGCATCGTCGTGATCGGTCCGACCAACTGGAACTCCGCCAGTGATCTCGGCACGCTCAAGTTGCCTAACGACGCGAACCTGATTGCCACCGTCCACAACTACTCCCCGTTCCCGTTCACGCACCAGGGGGCGGAGTGGGTCAGTCCCGTCCTGCCCGTCGGGGTCACCTGCTGCAGCACTGCGCAGGCGGCCGAGATGACAGCGCCGCTCGAAACCGCCAAGGGCTGGTCGGCGGCGAAGCGCTATCCCGTGTTCGTCGGTGAGTTCGGCGCGTACAGCAAGGCCGACGCCGCGTCGCGAATCGACTTCAACCGCAAGATGCGGCAGGCGACCGAGTCACGGGGAATGAGCTGGACGTACTGGGAATTCGCTTCGGGCTTCGGCGTCTACGACCCAGCAACGCTCACCTTTCGCCAGGGCCTGCTCGGCGCACTGCTCGGCCGTTAGGCAGGGGCCTGACCGCGTTTTTCATCCTCGATCGCGAGACACTCAGCCATGGCGAAAATCGTCGATTCCCGATGCGTGCTGGCGGTCCGCGATCTCGCGGTATCGACCCGCTATTACATGGACGTGCTCGGATTCGCGAAGGATCCGATCGACGCCGAGGGCTGGAGCTTCCTGACGCGTGATCGGTTTCGCGTCATGCTCGGCGAGTGCACGGACGAACGACCGGCGGGCGAGCTGGGAAATCATTCCTACTTTGCGTATTGGAACGTCGAGGGCGTCGATGAGCTGTACAAGGCATTCGTTGCGAAAGGAGCGATGGTTACGTCGAAGCCGACCAACAAGCCATGGGGGCTCCGGGAATTCACGCTGACCACGCCGGACGGCCACCGGGTTACGTGCGGCGAGAGCATCTGAGCGTCGGCGCCGGGACGCGTCGCTCAATCGCAGAGGCATGATCGCGCGGGTTGCTTGCGGTGGACTCAGGGGACGCGCATGATTTGCAGGACCTGCGCTGCTCGCGAGCGCGTCGGGTGCCGCGAGTGGGAGAGCCGGTCACTTCCCGGAGGCGACCATGAACATGCTTCGACTCGTTGCGATTGGGACGGCAGTGCTCCTCGTCGGCGGCTGCGCGGCGTCCGACATCGTCAATCCGACCGCTGCCGTACCCGCGGAACAGGCGCAATCGCCGGCGGTCGCGCCAACCGCGGCCCGCCCGGTCGCCACCTCCGGGAGCTTCGTCGCGCTCGTTGACTTCTCAACGATCACGCTGACGCCGAGGGGCAACAGCTGCGTGCTACAGGTCAAAGGACGGCTGGTCTTCAGCGGAACGATTGAAGGGCCCGCGATCGGGCAGACGACGGCGCTGGTTTTTGCGCCGTGCGCCGATGTCGCGACCACCGCTCCGGGCACCTACCCGGACATCTTCGCGTCTGACCTCGCGTTCGACGGAACGATCGGCGGCGTCCCGGCGCGGGCCGACGTGATCTACACCGGTCATTCCGAGCCCGGCGGGCATATCTCGGCGCACCTCATTTTCTCGCGAGGGGTTGCCGGTGTGCTCGATGTCGACGCGCAGCTGGCGGTTGGCGGGACCTATCGCGGGTCGCTCGTCGTACGCTGAGGTCAGGCCACGGTCACAGCTGAAGATGGACCGCGACAGCGAGCCGACACGCTCGCGGTTTGCCGGATCCGCGTGCACTTTCGCTCGACCTCCGGCGCGACCGTACACTGCACACCGAGAAACCAATGGCACAGGCGACACTTCAGAACCAGAAGGCGATCATGGCCAACCAGAAAACCATCGTCAGGAACCAGGACAAGATCCTGCGCAACCAGCAAACGCTGCTGAAAAACCAGAAGCAGATTCTGTCGAACCAGAGCAGGATTCTGAAGAAATAGGGCGCCGCAAGGCACTACTCGGCGCCTAACGCTCGAAGAGGCGGGCATCGTGCAGCGTTCCGGTCCACGGGCGGAGCCAGACGGTCCCGTTCCAGGCGTGGGCGAGGTAGCGATTGATCGCGTCCATCTGGGCAGGGGTGTACTGGCTGCGATGACACGCGAACTCCTCGCGGCCCGCCGTCAGGTCTCGCTCCTCGAAGGGTACGCGGACGGTGAGCAGCGCCTCGGCCGTGCCGTTCACGTCAGGGGTGGCGGGCGGTGCGGTGCGCAAACGTTCCGTCGGGAGTGACGCATAGAGCAGATCGGTGGTCGCGTAGCGCGCATCGGCCTGGACGATCTGCGTCACGACGTTGCCGACGAGCCGGTGGTCGGGATGACCGGTGCCGCCCTCGGGGCCGAAGGTGATGATCGCGGCGGGCGCGAGCGAATCGATGATCGCTGCCAGCGCCGGCCGGAGCTTGCCGAGTACCTCGAAGGAAGCGAGGCCGCCGTCCGGGAGCCCGATGATGTGCAGCTGCCTAACGCCGAGCCGCCTGGCCGCGCAGGTCGCCTCGGCGGCGCGGGCGGCGGCCAGCCGGGCGCCGGCGGGGATCCTCGCGAAATCGGTCACTCCACGGGCGCCGTCGGTGGCGATCACGAGATGGGTCTCGCGTCCCTCCCTGGCGAGACGTGACAGGAGCGGACCGATGACACGTTCATCGTCGGGATGAGCGAACACGGCGACGATCGGGCGGCGTCCGGCCTGCGCCTGGCTGCGGAGCGGGACACCGACGACGAGCGCGATGGCAGCGACGGCATGGACGAAGATGCGCATGCGATAGAATGTACGGTGGGTGCTTTGCGCGCGAGGCCGGCCTGGGGTATCGTGAGGCGCAGGTGGGGGGAGAGCCAATGTGGGCCGCACGTTTGGCGAGGGGAGTCGTTTCGAGTGTACAATTCTCACAGGCGGTGAGGCTCCCGTGATAAAACGCAATCTCAACTGGAACGCGATGCCATCTGACTCGACGCAGGTAGTGCCATTGCTTCAACGCGACGTCGCAGCGACTCTGGGCGGGGCCCATCGCGAGATGATCGAGTCGATTGCCGCGGACGTACGAGAGCTGCGCGGGGCCAACGAGGCGACGAAGATCGTGAACGATGTTCAGCAGTACTTCCACGACACATCAGTGGACGCAACGTGGCCAACCTGCCCTCGCCATGGGAAGCATCCGCTCTGGTACCGCGACGGTTCGTGGTGGTGCGTCGAGGATGGCGTCGCGGTCGCGCGGCTCGGGGAGCTGACGCGGTAGGCCTTGCACCGCGCGTACGCTCGCTCGCTGCTGCACGTCTCCTGGCCGATCGGGTAGCGCGACCCACACTCCGACGAGGTATTCGTGGACCGACGTAATTTTCTCGCCGCCGGCGCAGTCGCGGCCGTGTCACCGCTGCCGCGGCTCGAGGCGCTCACGCAGGACGAGCCTCGCCAATACATCGAGCTGCGACGTTACCAGCTGCTCCCCGGCACGAAGCAACGCGCATTCACCTCCTTCATCGGCGACGCGGCGATCCCCGCGATGAATCGCGCGGGGATCAGCGCGGTTGGGGCGTTCACGGTCGTCTATGGTGAGAACGCGCCATCGCTGCTCCTCGTCATTCCGCACCGCACGCTCGACGGCGTGGTGTCGCTGCGCGAGGCGCTGGCGAGCGACGCGACGTACGGGCGAGATGGCGCCGCGATCCTCGACACGCCGATGTCCGACCCTGCGTTCGTGCGCGTCGAGAGCACGCTGTTGCGAGCATTCGCGTCGATCCCGCGCCTCGAAGTCTCGCCGGCCCCGCGCAACGCGCCGCGCCGCATCTTCGAGTTGCGAACCTATGAGAGCCACAGCGATCGCGCCGCACTCAACAAGGTCAGGATGTTCGACGCCGGTGAGGTGCCGATCTTCCGCCGCGCCGGACTCACCCCGGTCTTTTTCGGCGAAACGGTCATCGGCGCCAAGATGCCGAGCCTGACCTACATGATCTCGTTGCCCGACATGGCGGCGCGCGACGCGGCGTGGAGCAGGTTCGGGCAGGATCCCGCGTGGAAGACGCTGTCGGCCGATCCGCAGTATCGCGACAACGTCTCGGCGATCTCGGACATCATTCTCCAGGCGACGTCATACTCGCAGATCTGAGGCGACCTGGCGGACTTCGTGAAAACACAGTACTACACCGCCTCCAGCCTCGACGGGTTCATCGCCGACCCGAATGACTCGCTCGACTGGCTCTTCCCGTTAGGCAACATCGAGGAGACGAGCTATCCGGCATTCATTCGCGAGGTCGGTGCGATCGCGATGGGATCGAGCACCTACCAGTGGATGCTGCGGCACCTCGTCAGCGCCGAGGCCGATCGGCCGCAGCCCTGGCCCTACGAGGCACCGACGTTCGTCTTCACGTCTCGCACGCTTCCGGGCGTGCCGGGCGCCGCCATTCGCTTCGTGCGGGGCGATGTTCGGCCTGTGCACCAGGCGATGGTTGCTGCCGCGAGCGGGAAGAACGTCTGGATCGTTGGCGGCGGGGATCTGGCCGGCCAGTTCTACGACCATGGGCTGCTCGACGAGTTGTTCATCCAGTTCGGATCGGTCACCCTCGGCGCGGGGAAGCCATTGCTGCCGCGGAAGATCACGTCACCGCCGCTCCGCCTGGTGTCGGTCAGAGCGGTCGGCACCGGTTTCGCCGAGCTGCACTACGAGGTGCCGACGGGGCGCGCCGCCGATGGCAACTGAGCCGCTGCCGTTGGCCGTTCCGCAGTTGTTCAGGGCTCGCGATCGTGAGCGCGGCGCTGCAGCTTTGCACTGAACGTTAAAGAGCACGAACGCCGTTCACTGCAGGGTCGGAACGATTGCCGCAGCGGAGGAAGAGGTCATGCGCGTGTTGATTTCGGCATTGACGGTCATACTCGTGACGGCCTGCACGCCGGCTCCCAGGCCTGCGGCGCAGGCGAGGGCGGTCCGCGTTGCGAGCGCGAAGGATACCGCGTTCATCAGGGAGCAATGCGCGATGCCTGATAGCGTGCTCGCGGGTACGCGACCCTGCATCGACAAAGTCCAGGCGTCGCAGATTCGCGTCTTCTGACCGCGACTACGCGTGCTCGATGGGCGGTCGGCGCCGCCGCGCTGCTCGGGATTGGCGCGATGTTTCGATATCCCGGAGGCGATACACTCGATCGTTCGGGCGCCGGGTATTCGCTGACGCGGAATTTCCTGAGCGACCTGGGGATGACCGTCGCCTACAACGGCGAACTGAATCGACTCGGCGCGAGCCTGTTCGTCGCGAGCCTGCTCCTTCTCATCGCTGGCGTCGGGACGATTCTCGTTGGACTGGTGGGCCGATACTCGACCACGCCGCGATCGCGATGGTTCGCCTGGGGTGCCTGCGCGATCGGCGCACTCGCGGGCGCGGCCTTCGTCGGGGTGGCCTTCACGCCGGAGAACCGGTTCATCGAGCTGCATGTCCAGTCGACGTTGCTCGCGTGGCAACTGGTGCCGGTCGCGTCGGCGTTCCTGATGCTCGCCGCGGTGTTCGCCAATGGCGTCACGCGCGCGGCGACCGCGATTCTCGTTGTATTGACAGCTGTGTTGGTCGCGTACGTGGTGATGCTCCACTGGGGCCCGTCAATCTCGGCGCCGCCCGGATTGAAGATCGCCGTGATCGCGCAGAAGATCGTGACGCTCGTGCTGGTGGGCGCCGTGCTGCTGCTCAGTGTCTACACCGAGCGCAGGACGCCCGATGCCGTGCAAACTTTCACCTAGCCGACCGTGAATCGGCACGCTCTATGACCAGACTCCTCGGCCTGAGAACGGTGATCTACGCGGCACCCGATCTGGCGCGCGCGAAGGCATGGTACACCTCGCTGCTCGGGTTCGGGCCGTATTTCGACGAGCCGTTCTATGTCGGGTTCAACGTCGGAGGGTACGAGCTCGGGCTCGATCCTAACGGCGGCTCGCCCGGGCCCGGCGGATCGACGGCGTACTGGGGCGTCGAGAACGTCGACGCGGCGGTGGCGCGGGCGACGGCGCTCGGGGCGATCGTGGTCAGCGCGGTTCAGGCGGTCGGGGAGGAGATCCGGGTCGCGACCGTGTCCGATCCTGCGGGAAACGTGGTCGGCCTGATCGAGAATCCGCATTTCGAAATACCCGTTGCGGCCGATCCGGCGTGATGGCGACGCCACACGTCAGGCAGCCACCCCGGTGCCTGTCGGCGTGTGCTCATCATTGCCAGCCTGGGAGAGGCAAGCAACCGCCCCTCAACTGGGCGTTAGGCATCCGGGCGGTACTACGTAGGACGACGTATTCTGCTCGCGGGTCCACCATGGCATGCTCCGGTATTCCTTGCTCGGAGCAACCATGCGTACCATCGCGTTCACTGCGCTTCTCGTGCTTACCTGTGGGACCACGCTGCAAGCGCAGACCGCGGCGCCTGATTCACCGGTCCCCGACACCCAGCGTGTCTATCGGCGCCCGGCGGCCGCGCAGTTTCTTGGCACCGTGGTGCCCGGCGCCGGCCATATCTATTCAGGCGAGTACGTGAAGGGGATCCGCTATTACTATGGAACGGTCTCGGGAATCGGAGGCGGCGCGCTGCTTTACGCGGTGGGTGGGATGTCCCCGAGAAAGTCGGGCGACTGGTTCCTGAAAGGGGCAGGCGTTGCAATGGTCGGGTTCGGGATAGGCGTCTGGGTCACGAGTTGGCTCGATGCACCCCGGGCTGCGGCCCGAGCGAATGCGAAGCACGCAGCATCGTCATCAGCACTGTCGGGTGTGCTTCGGCCGGCCGGGGGTCCTGAGCCGGGGATCAACGCTGGTCTGTCCGTTGCGTGGTGAGACTGGCGCCGGAGCTGTCCATCGCCCAACGTGGCGTGCGTGCGGCGAAGCATGAGAAGGCTGTGCAATTCTTCAAGCGCGGCGGTTAGGCGACCCCTCCGATGCAGCTCGATCCAGACAACCCGGTGATGGCGCTGTGCGCGGCAGGCGTGCAGGTCGAAGGCACGCCCGCTGAGGCGCGGCCGCTCTTCGAACAGGCTTGGGCCGCGCGGCGCAACGACTATGAGGCGAGCATCGCGGCGCACTACCTCGCCCGGCACCAACCGACGCCCGCTGAAACGCTGAAATGGAACCTGCTCGCGGTCCGTCACGCTGAGGCAGTACCTGATGGCGCAGCCGCGGAGCTGATGGCATCGCTCTATCTCAATCTCGGCGACTCCTACCTCGCTGTTGGAGAGCGGGAGCGAGCGTCGGTGGCCGTCGAGCGGGCAGCGGCGAGCGTCGGCGCACTGCCGCCGGGCGGATACCGAGGGTTCGTGGAGTCGGGGATCAATGGTCTCCGTCAACGCATCGCGATCGCTTACGGCTCACCGGCGGTATAGGTCAAATGAGCGGGTTGTCGACGCGATGGCGACCGGGTGGATCCGGTTGCAGCTTTGATCGGGTCTGCCGAGTCCGCAGCCCGAGCGCGCCGCCGCTCTTCCGTCACACACGCACCCCGCCATCGATGCCAGCCCGACGTCTCACCGTCCACTCGGTTGTCGCTCTCGCCGTCCTGACTCTCCACGCTGGATGCATTCGCCCGGTGGCGACCATGTCGGCTTCCGCTTCGCCCACTGTGACTCGCAGCTCGTTCGGAACGCTCCCCGATGGGCGCGCCGCGGATCTCTTCACGATGAAGAACGCGCACGGCGTCGAGGTGCAGGCGACGAACTACGGCACGATCATAACGGTCGTCCGCACACCCGACCGCAATGGCCGGCTGGACGACATCGCACTCGGCTACGACAGCCTCGCCGGCTACCTCCGCGACACGCCGTACTTCGGCGCGGTCGTCGGGCGCTATGCGAATCGCATCGCGAAGGGGCAGTTCACTCTCGACGGCGTGACGTACAACCTCGCCCGCAACAACGGTCCGAACAGCCTGCACGGGGGACTGCGTGGTTTCGACAAGGTGCTCTGGAACGCGACGCCCTTCCAGAGCGACAGCGGCGCCGGCGTCCGGCTCACCTACGCCAGCCCTGACGGCGAAGAGGGATATCCGGGCACGGTGAACGTCACCGTCATCTACACGCTGACGCCGCGCGACGAGCTGGTCGTCGACTACGAGGCGACGACCACCAAGGCGACGCCGCTCAACCTGTCGCAGCACAGCTACTGGAATCTCGCCGGGACCGGCCCTACGCCCAAGCCGGGCGAGCCGCTGGTGACGAACTCGCAGCACGTCCTCACGATCGACGCGTCGCGCGTCACGCCAGTCGATTCGACGCTGATTCCGACGGGCGAACTGACGTCGGTCACCGGGACGCCGCTCGACTTCCGCACCCCGACCGCGGTCGGCGCGCGCATCAACCAGGCGGATACGCAGCTCCGCTACGGCGGTGGCTACGATCACAACTGGGTGCTCGATCGCGAGGGACGCACTGGACTCGTCCACGCGGCGCGCGTGTTCGAGCCCGCGACCGGACGCACGCTCGACATCAGCACCACCGAGCCGGGAATCCAGTTCTACTCCGGCAACTTCCTCGACGGCAAGATCATCGGAAAGCACGGGCGCCCGTATCCGTACCGCTCGACGGTCGTGCTCGAGACGCAGCATTTCCCCGACTCGCCGAACCACCCGAACTTCCCGTCGACGATCCTGCGGCCGGGGGAGACCTACCGGTCGCGGACGGTGTTCGCGTTCGGGGTCGCGAAGTAGCAGGGGCCAGGGGCCGGGGGCCCAGGGGCCAGGGACCAGGGGCCGGCAACGCCTGGCTGTTCCGGAGCGCCTAACGCCTGGTCGCTGGCCCCTGTCGCCTGGTCCACGACGGCGACACGCGCGGGCCATCCGTGGTCCAGCGAAGGGGGTCGATGCACATCTGCCTGACGGTCAACTCCTTGTTCCAGGCGTGATAGACCACCCAGTCATTGCGATCGGGGCCGGTGACGATCGAGTGATGACCGGGGCCGCGTACGTGGCCGGGCACTCCGCGCAACACGCGGGCGCGCTTGCCCTGGCCCGTGTACGGGCCGGTCACCTGGTTGGACACGGCGTAGTCGACGCCGTAGTTGGGGGTCTGCCAGTTGGAGCCGCTGTAGAAGCAGTAATAGCGGCCGCGGTGCACGCGGATGAATGGCGCTTCGATGGTGTGCCAATCGAACGTCGCGTCGTAGACGTTCATGCGCCGTTTCGCTTCGTACAGCGTCCACGGTGAGTGCGCGCGGAGCACGGTCTTGCAGTTGCCCGCGAGTCGCGTCATTCCATCGAGGCGATCGACGGCCAGCCCGGTGCCGGGAAGATGACCGCCTTCGGTGTCCGGATAGTTGCGCGCGTAGAAGAGGTACCACTCCCCGTCCTTGTCGCGGAAGGGATGCGCGTCGATCGTGAAGCGATTTCCAGTGCAGTCGACGAGCGCTGTCCCAGTGTCGGTGTATGGACCTTCGGGTCGCTGGCTGGTCGCGACGCGAATCGCGAACTTCTCTTCCTCGACGCCGCCCATCGAGTAGTAGAGATAGAACGTGCCGTTGCTGAACGCTGCCTCGGGCGCCCAGTACTCGAAGCGCGCATCAGGATCGGGGGGAGTCAGCGCACCGCCCAACTCCTCCCAGCCCACCAGGTCCGTCGACCGGAGCAGCGTGAAGATCCGACCGTCCGCTTTGCGGTCGCGTCCCGTCGTGCCAAAGGCGTAATAGACACCCTCGTGCAGCATCACACCGGGATCAGGCATCGATCCCGCGTAGACGGGGTTCGTGTAGCTCTTTGCGGCGACGACCGATCCGAGGAGCAAGGCGGGATCGAAAACACCGAGGGCGCCAAGGCCGGCGCCAGCGCCAAGCGTCCTGAGAAAATCGCGTCGTGAAGTGGGGTGCATCGTGGTCCTCCGAACGTCGAGAATGCGGTACGCTGAGCTGATCGCCGCGACGAGAGAAAGGTGCACGAGGGGGATCGGGGAGGGGAAGAGTCGCTGTCGCTCGTGGCATCAGTCATTTCGATAATCAGGAATCGCGCATTGCGGACTCGCTCTCCGGGCATCGAGTTTCGAGGATCGTCGATCAAGGATCGGACATCACCCCCCTACCGCGAATGAGGGCAAATGAAGCTTTTCACCCAGCTCAACTTCGGCGGCAACTGCGAAGAAGCCTTCCGGTTCTACGAGACTCACCTCGGCGGCAAGATCAGGATGATGATGAATCAGGCCCAGGCGCCGGGCGCGGCGGCTGGAGCCGGGACGGCGATCATCCACGCCCGGATGGACATCGGCGACACGGTGCTGATCGGGAACGATGTCCCCGGCACCGCCTTCAGGCCGATGCGCAGTGTGTACATGTACCTCTCCCTCGATTCGGCTGCGGAAGCGGAGCGGATTCATAACGTGCTCGCCGAGGGGGGCGAGATCTACATGCCGCTGGCGGAGACGTTCTACGCATCCCGGTTCAGCATGCTCCGCGACCGGTTCGGCGTCTCATGGTCGATCATTCACGAGCTTCCGAGGCCGTAGGCCGGATTCGCCCAGAGGGCACGCTCGCTGCGCTGCGAAGGGCGTTGCAGCTTGGGGCTGGTCGAGCGCGTTCGCCAGCATTCCGGGCGCACGCGGCGTATCGTGGGGTAGCCCCTCAGATTCGGAGTCTCGCTATGCGCTTGCGTCATGTCTTCCTGGTTGCTGTCACCCTCGCGCCCGCGCCGCTCGCGGCCCAGCCGCGGGCGGCGGCCGTGGGTGCGGCACAGTTCGATCCGAAGGAGTGGCCGGTTCCTTTCGGCGCGAGCACGCGGCCGCGGGATCCGTACGCCGACGCGCGCGGGCGGGTCTGGTTTGTGGGGCAGGCCGGGAACTACGTCGCGTACGTCGACAGCCGAACCGGCGAATTCAAGCGTTATGAAATCGAGCCGGGCACGCATCCGCACAACCTGGTGGTGGAAAAGGGGATGGTATGGTTCACCGGGAACGAGAACGGGCGGATCGTCAGGCTCGATCCCGGCACGGGGAAGTTGACGACGTTCATGATCCCGGACGCCGAGATCCGCGATCCGCACACGATGATCTTCGACCCGAAGACCGGTATCGCATGGTTCTCCGCGCAGCAGGCCGGCGCAGTTGGGCGGTTCGATCCAGCGACGGGAAAGTTCCGTATCTGGAAGACCGGCGACGGGACCCGGCCCTACGGGATCGTCGTCGACTCGAAGGGTCAGCCATGGTTCGACCTGTTCGGGACGAACAGGATCGGCACGATCGACCTGAAGACGCTCGAGTTCAAGGCGTACGAGCTGCCTAACGCGAAGTCCCGGCCGCGGCGGATCGCCATCACGTCGAGCGACCAGCTCTACTGGGGTGACTACACCCGTGGATTTCTTGGCCACCTCGATCCCGCGACGGGAAAGATGGAAGAGTGGCCGCTTCCTGCTGGTCCGGCATCGCTGCCCTACGCAATGGCCAACGACGACCGCGACGTCATCTGGGTGGCGCAGGCCGGTCGCATTGGTGCACCCGCGACGCTGGTGGCATTCGATCCCAGCGCCCGGCGGTTCGTCGCCGAAGTGCCGGTCGGGCAGGCGGCGCCAAACACGATCCGTCACATGACGTTCGACAGGGCGACGCGACAGATCTGGTTCGGAACGGATCAGGGCTCGATCGGGCGGATCTCGGTGCCGCCGCTCGCACTGGTGCCGTAGCGAATGATGAGACCCCAGGGTGGATCAATGAGGATCAGCGTGAGGCTTGCCGTCCTCTCGTTTTGTGCTGTGGCGCTGGGCTGCTCGACGTCGGCGCCCGCTCCACCGGCCGCGGCCAACGCCGGGATCGACTCGCTCAACGCGCGCATTTCGGACGCGTATCGGAAGCATGACCCGAAGGCGTACGGAGCGCTCTACACCGATTCGGCGGTCTTCGAGTGGCCGGCGTTCAACACCGTGCGGGGGCCCGCCGGGATGACGGCGATGGCAGAGGGCAACTGGGCGTCGCTGAGCGATATGGACCTCGTGCTCAAAGTCGCATCGCGACGCATCGCGGTGGATCACGCGACGGAGTTCGGTGCGTTCGAGCAGTCGTACCGCGATTCGACCGGCACTCCCACGACGGAGTTTGGCCGTTACGTCGCGCTCCTCGTCCGGCAGAAGGATGGCCGATGGCTGATGGATCGTTTCTTTGGATTTGCCGATTCGACGCGGGCGGCGTCGGCAAAGCCGGCACGTTAGGCGCATCGGCGAAAATATATCGCCTCGGCCTCGCGTTAGGCTCGTCTCGAGAACGCACACCAACTCATCCGGGCTTCAGATGGCCGACAAGCCAACGACAACCAGGGAGTATCTCGCCGCGCTGCCCGATCAGCGGCGCGCCACGCTGGCCAGACTCGGCGACGCTGTCCGCGCCGCGGCGCCGGGATCCGAGGAAGCGTTCAGCTACGGGATGCCCGCGCTCGTGCTCGAAGGGAAGTCGCTCATCTGGTTCGCCGCGTGGAAGCGGCACTACAGCCTCTATCCGATCGGCGCGGCGATCGCGAAGGCGCATGCCGCGGACATCGGTGGGTACGAGACGGCACGGGGAACGATTCGATTCCCAGCCGACAAGCCCATTCCCTACGAGCTGGTTGCAGCGCTGGTGAAGGCGCGCGTCGCTGAATTGCGTGCGTACGGCAAGTGACCGAGGGCGATCTGCGTCTGGAAGGTCGTTGCCCCGACGGCTATGATTGCATCCCGTGGCCCAGCCGCCACTCGGCGGCGCGCGTCATCCCAGAGGAGGCGTACCATGCGGTGCTTCTTGCGACTCGGCTCTGTCCCGCTCCTCGCGTTAGGCGGCCTCGCGGCGGCCTGCGCCCCGGCACAAACCCGCGGTGGCGCGAATGCGGCCGGCGCGGTGACGAGCGAAGATTTCAAGAACTCCAACGAGCCGATCGAGGTCGTCCTCCAGCGAAAGGTCCCCGGGCTCAAGGTGACACGAACGAGTGACGGAGGGATCGCCCTCCAGGTCCGCGGCGCGACGTCGTTCCGCGGTGAACAGGCCACCCCGCTCTACATCCTCGATGGGCTGCCCTTTCGGCCGGGACCCGAAGGCGCGATCACGGGGGTCAATCCCAACGACATCGCGTCGGTCAAGGTGCTCAAGGGTGCAGAGGCGGGGATCTATGGGAGTGAGGGCTCTGACGGAGTGATCGTCATAACGACGAAGCTCGGGGCCGGCAGCGCAAACTCAGGCAAGAAGCCCTGAAATGGAGCAGGCCATGCGGCGAATGATCTTCCTTGGTGCAGTCGGACCGGCCTTCGCTGTTACCGCGGCGCAGGCGCAAACGGTCAACCTCTGGCCGGGCGTGGCTCCCGGTTCCGAGCGTTGGACGCAGCAGGAGCGAGTGATCGAAGGAACCCCTGTTGGAACCGTCATCCTCAACGTCGTCACGCCGACGGTTACGGCGTACCTGCCCGCCCGTTCGAAGGCGACCGGCACTGGGGTGATCATCGCGCCTGGGGGCTACTTCGTCGCGCTCGCCATCAGTGTCGAGGCCATCGACGCCGCGCGCTGGCTGCAGCAGCGAGGGATTGCCGCGTTCGTGCTCAAGTACCGGACAATCGAAAAGAACTTCGAGGGGGTGCCGGCGCTGGACATGGACACAGCGGGAAGGTACGGCATCGCCGATGGCATCCAGGCATTGAAGGTCGTTCGCCAGCACGCTGCCGCATGGGGCGTCTCTCGCGACCGCGTCGGCTTCCTCGGCTTCTCAGCGGGCGCGATGGTCGCCAGCGGGGCGGTGCTGCAGAGCGACTCGGCGGGGCGTCCGAATTTCGCCGCGCTCGTGTATGGCGCGCCGTTCGGCGTGATGCCCGCCATCCCGTCGAAGCTGCCGCCGATCTTCATGGCGTGGGCGCAGGATGACGACGTCGCTCGACAGCCGGTCGTGAAGTTCTACGACGCGCTGCTCGCGGCCGGCATCAAGCCCGAGGTCCACGTCTACAATACAGGTGGCCACGGCTTCGGGATGAAAAAGCATGGCACCAGCAGCGACCACTGGATCGACGAGTTCTATTTCTGGCTGGAAGGGCAGGGACTGACCAGGGCCGCAACCAAGGCCCGGGCTGAACGTTAGGCAGGCAGACCACTCGCCAGCGCATCCGCACGTGCGGCGTCCTCGTTCCGGTGCATGAATGATCGGCTACCTGAAGGCCTCGCCTACCACGTGGGTCATGGAGTTCAAGGATGGGCAGTTGCGCAAGGCCGACGAGGCGATCTACGACCGGCGGAACGCGGCGGTCGAAGGCGAACGCCGGATCAAGGAGAGCGAGCTCGCGACCGACATCATGGTCGAAGAGAAGAAGCGCAACATCCGCGAAAAACAGATGGCCGCCGACGTCGCCATCGAAACCGAGCGCGCGAAGCTGATCAGCGCGAAAGTCGAGAACGACAGGAAAGCCGCGGATGCACAGAGCTACGCGCTCGACGCGGCCCTGCGGCCGCTGCGCACGCTCGACTGAAAGATGCTTCAGTCGCTGACGGCGGGCGGCAGTGATCCAGGGGTGATGATCGGCATCGCCTTCCGTGAGCTCGCCGAGAATGCGCGGAAGATCGGAGAGCTCAACATCTCCCCGGAACTGCTGCGATCGTTGATGTCCCCGCAGCGCGCGACCGCCGCTGCGCCGTCAGGCCAACCTTGGCCCTCTGCGCCGCCAACGAAGCAGCGATGAGCCGGTACGAGAAGATCGCCCTGGTCGTTCGGAAGACTCGGCTCGCCGAGCTGATCGAGCGATTCAACACGTACGCGCAGGCGATATTCTACATCACCCACGCTGGTTTGGACTTCGACGATTACCAGCGCGAGGACGAAGCGTACCGGCGAAGCCTCGAGCAATTGGTGTGGGTCGTCCGCGAACCGTACGTGAGCCGGCACTCGAGCGCTCGGCAGGCGGCTGGCGTCCTGGCGGCCGGCCAGTCGCTCCGGCTCGAATCGCTGATGCCCTCGGGCGGCGTCGTCTTCAGCGACGGCATGGAGGCGGACAGCCTGCAGTTCAATGCTGGAGTGACGGTGGAAGTCCGCCCGGCAGAGCAGCGCGCACAATTGGTTGCCTAGCGGCGGCACCCTTCAGTGGGCGCACAATTCAACCCCTGACGCGGAACGGTCTCGATGAAAGCGTACGTCGTAGTCACCTCGACGATTTTCGGGCTGCTCGCCCTCGCGCATCTATGGCGGGTCTACGCGGAGTCGTCGGCGCTCGCGCGCGATCCCTGGTACGCGCTCATCACGGCGCTCTCCGCCGCGCTCTGCCTCTGGGGTTGCCGCCTCGTGCTCGCGAGCCGCCGCCGCGCATGATCTCGCGGGCCAAGTCCGGCCCGCGGCGCTGGCAAAGCGCGGGAAGTCGCTGCACCTTGGGCAGAGGCAGACCCCCGGACCCAGTGAGCTTCAGACGATCGCCATGCCGCATCCACGCGCAATTCATCTTGTTGTCTTCGACGGATTCGCCGATTGGGAGCCTGCGCACGCGCTGGCAGAGCTGCGCCGGTCGGGCAACCGCACGGTCCGCACGGTCGGTTTCACCGATGCGCCCGTCGAATCGATGGGCGGGCTCCGCATCGCACCCGACATGCCACTGGGCGCCGTGCGGCCGGCCGACGTCGAGCTGCTCCTCCTTCCGGGAGGCGATCTCTGGGAGGCGGGTGACTATCCGCGACGCGAGCTGGAAAAGCTGATCAAGGCACTCGTGGTCGAGAGCACGCCGATCGCGGCGATCTGCGCGGGCACGCTCGCACTTGGCCGCGCCGGCGTTCTCGATCACCGTTCCCACACCAGCAACATGCCCGGCTACCTCGCCGAGCATGCCTCCGAGTATCGGGGCGGGTCCCGCTACGTCGCGGCCCCGGCCGTTCGGGACGCAGGAATCATAACGGCGAGCGGGCTCGCACCGGTTGATTTTGCCCGCGCCATCTTCGCCGAGCTCGGAATCTTCAGCGCGGCCGACGAATCCGCCTGGTACGAGATGTTCAAGTCCGGCACGCTTCCGCCATCCGCCACCGCCTAACGGTTCGTTCGGTGCGCCAAACGTCCAACCTGGCAGCAAGGAGTTCGATGCACCGCACACTGTCGCTGATTGCCACGCTCGTCTCGCTCGCAGGCTGCTCGGCGGGGCCGAGGGTGCGTGCCGATGTCACGCGCGGAGATCAGGCGGCTCGGCTGAGCATTCGCCTTTCTTCGTCCGACAGCGAGCTGGCACCGGTGCCGGTCGATCTGGTCCAGGTCAACCTCCGCCACAGCGTGAAGCCGGGCGGCGTTGGTCAGGTGGTGTGGGCGGTGGTCCATCGACCCGGCACTCCGGCGCTGCGGCTTCCTGCTCTCGTGCCCTACGGTGTGGTGCCGAGTGGGTATACCGCGAGCGGGCCGGCTCCGATGCTTGCGACGGGCGACTACGAAGTGCGCGTGAACGCCGGCGGCGCATGGAGCGTGACGCCATTCCGGATCACTGCGCTGAACGTGATCGAATGAGCAATCGTGCGCCGTCCATCATCTCACAATCCCGGAAACCTTCCATGCGACTGTTGCTCTCGATGTCGGTGCTGTCGATGCTCGCCGCTTCACCACTGTCCGGTCAGGCCAGGACGATCGCCGAGCGACTCGGTCATCCCGCGAACGCGAAGCTGCTGATACTTCATGCCGACGATCTCGGAGTCGCGCACTCGGTCGATGTGGCGAGCTTTGATGCGCTCGACAAGGGGATCATCTCCTCGGCCAGCGTGATGGTACCGACGCCCTGGATCAGCGAAGTCGCCGCGTATGCGCGGGCGCATCCCGACGCGGACCTCGGACTGCACCTGACGATCACCAGCGAATGGGAAACGTATCGCTGGGGGAGCGTCGCATCGGCCGACGTGGTGCCGAGCCTGCTCGACTCGGCGGGCACCTTCCCGAGGGATGTCCAGCCCGTCGCCGCGAAGGCGAAGCGGGCCGAGGTCGAACGCGAGCTGCACGCCCAGGTCCGGCGCGCGTTCGCGTTAGGCATCCGGCCGACCCATCTCGACAGCCACATGGGCGCGCTGTTCGCGACCCCGGAGCTGATGGCGGCGTACGTGAAGGTGGCGCGCGAGTACCGGTTGCCTTTCCTGGCTGTTCGCGGCGACCCTCGCACTCCGGTTCCGGCTCCGCTCTCGGAAACCGACGTACTGCTCGACGCAGTCGTCATCGCCGGCGCTGAAATTCCGCGCGACCAGTGGAAGGCGTTCTACCTGAAGGCGGTTGCCGACCTGAAACCCGGGCTCACCGAGATGATTGTTCATCTCGGGCGCGACGACAGCGAGCTGCAGGCGGTGATGGTCAACCACGACGACTACGGCTCGGCGTGGCGGCAGCGAGACTACGACGTCCTCAGCAGCCCGGAGTTCAGGAAAGCGCTGCGCGACAACGGCGTGATACTCGTGACGTGGAAGCAGCTGGGGACACTCGCGCAGCGCCCCTAGATGAACGCGCCCGACCCGACGCGGGAGGAGGCCATAACGGCTCCGGTACCAGTCGTGCTTCCGCGCCGCTTCAGCCTTCTCCCGGCGACGGCGCTGAACATGACGAACATGATCGGCGTGGGGCCGTTCATAACGATCCCGCTCCTCATGACCGCGCTCGGTGGACCGCAGGCGATGCTCGGCTGGATCGTCGCGCTGGTCATCGTGATCTGCGACGGGATGGTCTGGAGTGAGCTTGGCGCGGCGATGCCCGGATCGGGTGGTTCGTTCCATTACCTGCGCGAGGCATTCGGGCGCGAGCGGTATGGCCGACTGATGGCGTTTCTCTTCGTTTGGCAGTTCGTGCTCAGCGGGCCACTCGAGATCGCGTCGGGCTACATCGGCTTCGCGAGCTATACGAGCTACATCTGGACGGGGATGACACGAACCTCGGTGATCGGGCTCGTCATCGTCGTCGGTTTGATCAACATCGCGCTGCTCTACCGTCGCATCCATTCACTCGCGAAGATCACGGTTTCGCTCTGGATCGGAACGCTGGTGACGGTGCTCGCCGTCATCGTCACTGGAGCGATGCATTTCGATCCCAAAGTCGCGTTCGACTTTCCGCCCGGAGCGTTCAACTTCTCGCTTGGTTTCTTCCTCGGGTTGGGGGCCGCGACGCGGATCGGGATCTATGACTATCTCGGGTACTATGACGTCTGCTACATCGGCGACGAGGTCCGCGACCCGGGTCGCGTGATTCCGCGTTCGATCCTGATCAGCACCGCCGCGGTGGCCGCGATCTACTTCGGCATCAACCTCTCGATCATCGGCGTGGTGCCGTGGCGCGAGTTCGTGCCGGCGGCGTCGAGCATCCAGGCCAACTTCATCGTCTCCGTGTTCATGGAGAAGATCTACGGCTCGCGCATCGCGACGATCTTCACCCTGCTCGTCCTCTGGACCGCGTTCGGGTCGGTGTTCGCGCTGCTCCTCGGCTACTCGCGCATCCCATTCGCGGCGGCGCAGAGCGGTTACTTCTTCCGCGTGTTCGGGCGTCTCCACCCGACGAAGAATTTCCCCTACGTCTCGCTGCTCGTGCTCGGCGCGATCTCGATCGTCGCCGGTTTTTTCTCGCTCGGCACAGTGATCGACGCGCTGATCGTCACGCGTATCCTCGTGCAGTTCATGGGTCAGGTGGTCGGGCTGATCCTGCTCAGGCGGCGCGCCCCGGACATGCCGCGCCCGTACCGAATGTGGCTCTATCCTCTGCCGGCGCTGGTGGCGATGATCGGGTGGATCTTCGTCTTCGCGACGACGCAGGTGAAGGTGATCCTGTTCGGCATCGGCGTGCTGGCCCTGGGTGGCGTGGCGTTTCTCGTCTGGTCCTGGCGCACCAGCGCCTGGCCGTTCGCGATCGGCGAAGCGTCGCCACCGACCACCGCCGCCGTTTGATCACCGAGGCCCGATGCTTGGTACCGCGCACATTACCGCTTTTCTCGCGACGACGAACGCGACGCGGGCGACCAGCTTCTACGGCGCAACACTCGGCCTGCGTCTCGTCTCGGAAGATGCATTCGCGCTGGTGTTCGACGCCAATGGTGTCGAGCTGCGCATTCAGAAAGTCGAGCAGTTCACGCCGCAGCCGTTCACCGCGATCGGCTGGCGCGTCGCTGATCTCGCGCATGTAGTTCACGCGCTCGGCGAGCGTGGACTGACGTTCGCGCGGTACCCGGGATTGCAACAGGACGCACTGGGCATCTGGAAGGCACCGGGTGGAGCTCGGATCGCCTGGTTCCACGATCCGGACGGCAATGTCCTCTCCGTCGCTCAATACCCCTCCGCCTAACGTGCGCGAGCGCTGGGAACAGGCGTTCCTTGCGCATTTCGGCTGGCGCGTCGTCGTGCGTGGCTGCATTTTGACGAGCCGGATTGGCTGGTCCGACTTTACGCATCCGACCGCGGAGGCAGTCATGAAGAGAAAAGGAGCGCGGGACATCCCCGATTTCTCGAGCAAGCGCAAAGGCTTGCCCGCCGCAGGCGCGCCACAACCGCGGCCTGCAACGCAGAGTCCTGTCCCCCGCGAGCGCGTCATCAAGCCGCAGTCGACGTCATCGAAGTCGGGGCGGCGAGGGTCGTAGCGGGCCGTGCCGACCGATCGGACGCCAGAATGCGCGAAGTGCAGCCGAGGGATGGAGGCGGGCTACGTGCTGGACCTGATGCACGGCGGATACGCCCAGGGTGCATGGGTCGACGGGCCGCCGGAAAAGAGCTTCTGGACAGGTCTCAAGGTGCATGGTCACCAGCGAGTGCCGGTTACGACGTACCGGTGCCCGCACTGCGGCTACCTCGAGTCTTACGCGCGCGCCGCTGCCCAGAGCTGATCAGGCGTGATCAACGGTGATGGAAACCGATCGCCGCGTCGGTCGTAGAGCCATCCCTCAACCCGATGTTTCTCGAACCAGACTGCGGAGATACCCGATGGACCTTTTCCCGCGCATGATTCATGGCACCCTCCGCGAGCACTACATCCTGCTGTTCGGTGCGGCGAGTACCGTCGCGGTATTCACCGGATTCGTCGGCGCCTGGATCGGAGCTCGCTGGGCGACACGCTCGGCGATCGCCCAGATGGAAGCGAAGAATCGCGACGCAGTCAGCGGGAGCCACATCCGCGATCTCTCCAACAGCCTCGAGACGATCGGGCTCGAAGTCGAACGCATCGCCGAAGCGCAGCGTTTTGTCGCGAAGGTGCTCGTCGAGCGCCGTGACGCCCTGCCTTCGCCGCCGGTGCCGGTGAGGCGTGAGGCACCGGAGATCACGCCGCACTGACTGCGACGCGGGAGAAAGCGAGAGGCGGGGTGGCGACGCTCCGACGCTGCACGAACCAGCGAGAGGCGGAGTGGCGAAGGCGACGCTGCGGGAAGCAGCGAGAGGCGGGGTGGCGAAATTTCCGATGCGTCGAAACGACCCTGCCACGCGGCAACCAACCACGATGGCGCAGTTGCGCCGTGGCGGGTCAGTTTCAGTCCTCGCCTCCCGCTGTTTCGTGTAGCATCGATTTCGCCACCCCGCCTCCCGTCGTTTCGTGTAGCATCGATTTCGCCACCTCGCCTCCCGCTGTTTCGTGTAGCATCGATTTCGCCACCCCGCCTCTCGCTGCATCGTGAAGCGCGGGCCCTCCATCACTCCGAGCAGCGAATGATCCCGACCGAACGCGAGAAAATGGTGCGCGGCGATTTGTATCTCGCGAGTGATCCCGAGCTCGTGGAGGCGCGTGTTCGCGCGCGCCGGCTCTGGGCGCGGTTCAATGCGAGCGATCCGGGCGACACGGTTGGGCGAATCGCGTTGATGCACGAGTTGCTCGGTGCGTGCGGTGCGGACTCCTGGATCGAGCCGCCGTTCTATTGCGACTACGGCACTCAGGTCACGCTGGGTGCGGGGGTCTTCGTCAACTTCGGCGGAGTGTTTCTCGATCCTGGTCCGATCACAATCGGCGATGGCGCGCAGCTCGGGCCCAACGTCCAGCTGCTGACCGCGGATCACCCGCGTGATGCGGCGACGCGGGCAGCGGGCCCTGAGTTGGGTAAGGCGATCAGCATCGGTGCGCGCTGCTGGCTCGGCGGCGGCGTGATCGTTTGTCCCGGCGTGACGATTGGGGCTGAAACGATTGTCGGTGCAGGAAGCGTCGTGGTGCGCGACCTCCCCGGCGGCGTCGTCGCGGCGGGCAACCCATGCCGCGTGGTGCGCCAGCTCTAACGGTCCAGGGCTAGCCCTCCACCCCCCGAAGGCGCATCTTCGGCTGGCGTGCTGTCGACCAATCCCCACAGTCGAGGGCGAAGATGTCGATCAACATCAGGACGACTGGCGTCCACCACGTTTCGCTGCGCGTGAGCGATCTTCCCCGGGCCAAGCGGTTCTACACGGAGACACTTGGATTCCCGGTAATCGCCGAGATGCCCGATCTCGTGCTCTTCCTGGCCGGGGGGACCGCATTCGGACTTCGCGCACCATCCAACCAGATGCCCACCGGCGACAAGTTGAATCGCGTGGGAGTTCTACATGGCGTAAGGGAGGGCGATGGCGTTCGAGGTCATGATGGAAACGTGATGCAGTTCGGCGTCACCCGCATGTACCAGACGTTGAACGATCACCCGCAGATCACCACCGGGATCTTCCGCGATCGCGACGCGGCGTTTGCCTGGATCGCTACCTGACGGCAAACGCTCGCGTCGGCGGCTTGTCCTCTGTCCTGCAACAGTTCGAGCTTTTCAACCCGGAGATCGTCATGGGCGGCAAGGCGAAGGTCGCGGCAATAGGGGGCGTTTTCTTTCGCGCTCGGGATCCGAAGGCTCTGGCAGCATGGTACCGCGAGCATCTCGGCGTTCCGGTCGAGGGCGATGGCGCGTACGGGACATTCTCTGTCGATTCCGCCGGCCGCGACGCGACGGACTCCCCGTTGCAGACCGTGTGGTCAGCGTTTCCAAAGAACACCGAATACTTTGGTCCCGGCGGTGCCGAATGGATGATCAACTACCGTGTCGCGGATCTGGATGCGATGCTCGCGCAACTCCGCGCCGCGGGAGCCTGGGTCTCCGACAAGGTCGACGAGGCGGACTACGGGCGCTTCAGCTGGGCGGCGGATCCGGAAGGAAACCGATTCGAGCTGTGGCAGCCACCCGTTGGGCGGGCTGCATTCTAGAGTACACGGCCTGCGCTCCACGAAGCAGCGATAGGCGGGGTGTCGAAGGCGACGCTACACGAAACAGCGAGAGGCGGGGTGGCGAAATCGATGCTGCACGAAGCAGCGAGAGGCGATGACTGAAACTGACCTGCAACACCGCGACTACAACACCGCGGTTGGTTGCCGCGTGGCAGGGTCGTTTCGAAACATCGGAATTTTCGCCACGCCGCCTCTCGCTGCTTCAAGCAGCGTCGCCTTCGCCGCCCCGCCTCTCGCTGCTTCAAGCAGCGTTCCTGCTTCGATCATCGTTCCCACAAGGAGACAAGCATCATGCGCATCCTCGGAATCGCTCTCATCGTCCTCGGCATCATCGGCCTTGCCTGGGGTGGCATCACGTACACGCGCCGCCGCGACACGATCAACGTCGGACCCATCAGCGCGACGGTCCAGCAGAAGGAGACCTTCCCGATCTCGCCGGTAGTGGGCGGGATCGCGCTGCTGGCTGGCATCGGACTGCTCGTCGCCGGCGGCAAGCGCCGCGTCTGATGCTGATCCGCACCGCGTTGCTCCCCGACCGCGCCGCAGTGAGGCGACTCGCGGCAGCGATTTCGCTCACGCTGCTCGCGCAGTGTGCCTCTGCCCCGCAAGGCGCAGGGGTTGCGCGGCCGAGCGCAGCGAGCCCGGAAGAGCGGCGGATTCATAACGATTGGGCGTATCTCGGGCGCTATCGCCAGGCGAATGCAGAGCTGCCACCCCCTGCCGCTGGCGAAAACCGTGTCGTGTTCTACGGGAACTCGATTACCGAAGGGTGGGCGCCGCTCTTTGCAGTGGCGTTTCCCGGAAAGCCGTACATCGGGCGAGGGATCAGTGGCCAGACGACACCGCAGATGCTCGTCCGCTTCCGGCAGGATGTCGTCGAGCTCAAGCCGAAGGTGGTGGTGATTCTCGCGGGAACCAACGACATCGCGGGAAACACTGGCGCGTCGAGCATCGGGATGATCGAAGACAACCTCGCGTCGATGGCCGAGCTGGCGAGGGCGAATGGCATTCGTGTCGTGCTGTCGTCAGTGCTGCCAGTGTTCGACTATCCGTGGAAGCCGGGGCTCGAGCCCGCACCAAAGATCGTCGCCCTGAACCAATGGATGCGCGACTACGCCGCCGCGCACGGCTTCGTGTATCTCGACTATCACTCGGCGATGGCCGATCAGCGTCAGGGAATGAAGGCGGGCCTGGCGGAGGACGGCGTGCACCCGAACGCGGCGGGCTACCGCCTGATGGCGCCGCTCGCCGAGCGCGCCATCACCGAAGCGTTAGGGAGAGCGCCGTGACGAGGCAGGCGAAGGGGACGTTCGAAGTGAAGATGAACCCCTTCCCCCCGTACGAGACGGACGAAGGCGTGCAGCTGGGCAGGATCTCGATCGACAAGATTTTCGCCGGAGATCTCGAGGGCTCGAGTCATGTCGAGATGATCAGCGCGGTCACACCGGTGAAGGGGTCGGCCGGATACGTCGCGATCGAGCGCGTGAGCGGATCGCTGCATGGCCGCGCCGGAACCTTCGTCCTGCAGCACAGCGGCACGATGACGCGCGGAAAACCGGAGCTGATGGTCTCGGTCGTTCCCGACTCGGGCACGGGTGCCCTCGAGGGAATCGGCGGAAGGCTCACAATCGAGATCACCGGTGGAAAGCACTTTTACAGCTTCGACTATGCGCTGGATGCGCAGGAGTGAGGAAACCGTAGAGGGGCGATCATGGCGCTGAATGCAGGTGACGACGTCCGGATAATCCGGCTCGACCGAAGCGGCGCCGACCACCTGGTCGTGCACCAGGCGCAGCGAGCGCCGCGGCTTGGCGACAGGGGAACGGTCCTCGAGGTGAGGGGAACCGGCGACGAGGCGCGATACCTCGTCGAAGCGGACGACGGCGACGGCGAAGCGCTCTGGCTTGCCGAATTCAGCGCGGAGGAGCTGCAGCCCGAGGCGGAGTTCGACCGGCGTTAGGCGGATGCGAGATGAGCGAAACTTCTTCAAGGGTGAGATGGGAACGACGCGATTGGAAGCATTCAGCGATGGTGTGCTCGCGATCATCATCACGATCATGGTCCTCGAGCTGCGCGTGCCGCACGACCCGACGGTCGGTGCCCTCAGGGAGCTGCTTCCGGTCGGGCTGAGCTACCTGCTGAGCTTCGTGAACATCGGGATCTACTGGAACAATCATCACCACCTGCTCCACGTGACTCCTCGCGTAACCGGCGGGATCCTCTGGGCGAATCTGCACCTGCTGTTCTGGCTCTCGCTCGTACCGTTCACGACGGCATGGATGGGTGAGAATCATTTTGCGGCGGCGCCGACGGCGTTGTACGGCGTTGTCCTGCTGATGGCGGCGATCGCGTACTACATCCTTCAGCGCACCATCCTTCGGAGCCAGCAAGCCGACTCGGTGCTCGCACGCGCGGTGGGCGACGACCTGAAAGGGAAGCTCTCACCGCTCTGCTACCTCATTGCGATCCCCATGGCGTTCGTGAATCCCTGGATCTCCGATGCGCTCTTTGTCGGGGTCGCGCTCCTCTGGCTCACCCCCGATCGCCGCATCGAGCGCGTCGTCGGCGCCTCGTAGCCGGCTGGCGGTGTTCGCGCGCGGGCACTGGACTATTGATAGTCGCCGATTTAGTGGCAGATTGGACTCTGTGTACGACGCGCGATGCCTCGACCTGGGTGGTGTTCAAAAGCGGCGTCCGTTTCGCTTACCCCGCCTCTCGCTGCTTCGTGCAGCGACAGCCACGCCTCCTTCACACTGCCGCCGCCGATGACATACCGCCTCCTCCAACCCGACGGCACTTTCGTCGAGAGTGAAGTCCCAGGAGAGCTCGGTGGCAACTCGACGCTCAAGCTGTACGGTCGACTGGATTGTGAGAGCGCGGTAAGCGCGCTGCGCCGCGGCTACGCCAAACATCGAGTGTTCTTCGCCAACGAGGAGGCGGCGATCAATGCCGGGTACCGCCCCTGCGGGCGCTGCATGCACGCGGCGCACGCAGTCTGGAAGGCCGGGCCAACGGGCAAGTCGAACTACCCCTGGCATATCACGCCCAAGCATCCAATCCTCCCCGAGTGAACAACAAATGGGGACAGCGGTTAGGCAACATCATCGCGATCGTCACGCTCCTGACCGCCGCCGGCGCGATCTACGCGTTGCGGTTCAGGCATGAACCAGTGCGGCATGAGCAATCCGTGCCGAGAGCGGACCGTTCGCGCGGCGTCGCGAAGTAGCCGCGTCGCCGCCAATCACGTCATGACAGGGCAGGCCCGGGCACATGCGCTACCTCATGAAGCAGAAGCTCTTCTCCTTTGGAGATGACTTCACCATCAAGAACGACGCGGGACAGGATGTCTACTTTGTCGACGGCAAGGCGCTGAGCATCGGCGACCAGCTGTCGTTCAAGGACATGAAGGGGAACGAGCTCGCGTTCATCAAGCAGAAGCTCTTCAAGCTCGCGAAGACGTACGAGATCCACCGCAACGGCGAGCTCGCGGCGGTGGTGAAGAAGAAGTTGTTCGCGCTGATCCATCACCGCTTCACGGTCGACGTTCCGGGCCCGAACGATCTCGAGGCGAACGGCAGCTTCACCGACCACGAGTACACCTTCAACCGCGGTGGACACACGGTGGCGACGGTGTCGAAGCGCTGGTTCAGCTGGACCGACACCTACGGCGTCGACGTTGCCGACGGCGAAGACGACATCCTCGTTCTCGCGAGCTCGGTCGTGGTCGACATGGCCTGCCACCCCGACGACGGTGAACGCCACTAGCGCAGCGTCAGGCAGATTCAACCGTCAGGCAGCGTGCATGTGATGGCAGCAACGACGTTGTACACGATCGGCTACGAGGGTGCGACCGTCGCCAGCTTTCTCGACGCGTTGCGTGCACCTGGGGTCGAGCTGCTCGTGGACATTCGCGCGCTCGCAAGCTCGCGCCGCCCGGGGTTCGCGAAGACCGCCCTCGGCGCGAACCTCGCGAGCATCGGCATCGAGTATCTGCACCTGCGCGGACTCGGCACTCCCGCGGACGGGCGCGCGGCGGCGCGCGCGGGCCGGCATGACGAGATGAAGCGCATCTTCCTCGAGCACATGACAGAGGACGTCGCACAGGAGGAGCTCGAGCGTCTCGCGGGAATCATCCGCGGCGGGCGGCCGGTGTGCCTGATGTGCTTCGAGGCCGATCCCTCGCACTGCCACCGCAGCCACGTCGTCGACGCGCTCCGGCCCCTCATCACCTTCGACGTCGAGCATCTCTTCGCGAAGGACGAATGGGAGGAATGACGCCTGGCGCGAGGTTCTTCGCGAGCCCCGACGAGTGGCGCCGCTGGCTCGAGGAACATCACGCGACCGCTCCTGACGTGCTCTTCGGGTTCTACAGGAAGGGAAGCGGACACCCGACCGTCACCTGGCAGGATGCGGTGGACGTCGCGCTCTGCTTCGGCTGGATCGACAGCGTGAAGCGGAAGATCGACGACGAGCGGTACTCGCTGCGATTCACGCCGCGGCGAGCACGGAGCATCTGGAGCGAGGTGAACGTCAAGCGCGTTGCCGCGCTCACCGAAGGGGGCTTGATGGCGCCAGCGGGACTACGCGCCTTCGAGGCGCGCTCGGAGGATCGCACTGGCGTCTACTCGTTCGAGAAGGGAAGGAACGCAGCGCTCGCGCCCGCCGACGAGAGGCGGCTTCGCGCGAGCGCCAAAGCATGGAAGTTCTTCGAGTCGCGGCCGGCCTCGTACAAACGCGCAGTGGTCTGGTGGATCGTCAGCGCAAAGCAGGAGGCCACCCGCCAGCGTCGTCTCGATACGCTCATCACCGACTCGGCCGCCGGGCGAACGGTGAAGCAGTTCACCCGCGCCGAGAAAACGTGACGGCCAGCCTGGCCTAGTAGAACTGCCGCAGCTCGATGCGCTCGGTGCTGATCGGGACGCCGTAGAAGCGGACAGTCTGGCCGCGAGCGAGTCGCTCGAAGCGCCGGCGATCCGCTTCGCTCGGATTGTACGGCATCGACACGATCATGTCGTATCCGGCGCCGTTGTTGATGCTGAACCGCCCGGTCTGGAAATCGACCTGCCTAACGGTGCCCTGGAACGACTGGACGCCGGCCGGGTTGTTCCCGCTCCCGCCGCTGTTGACCGACTGCGTGACGTGGATCGAATCGGTGTAGTAGCTGCCGTTCCCTGCATCCTGGATGCGCGCGACCACCTCGTCACCGTCCTCGAGCGCCGTCACCGGGTAGTTCTGGTTGTTGTAGATGACCCGGGTCTGATTGTCGTACCGGACCGCGACGGTCTGGCCATTCGTCTGCGTGATCCCGAGCTGCTGGTTGCGCGTGTCGACGTTCTGGACGCGCCCGGCCAGCTGATTTCCGCCATTGCCGGCGCCGCCCCCAAGGACGCTGCCGAGAACGTTGCCGAGCCCCCCTGAATTCGAGCAGGCGCCGATCGCCAGGAAAGCGACCGCGAGCGAGCTTGTGCGGCCGAAGCGTTGCAGGTTTGTCATCGTGCGCTCCAGGTGAGTACGAAGCCGGGAAGAGCAATCGGAATGCCTGACTTCATGCGTTCAATCGTCGAGGGATGCGATCGAGACGTCAGCGCGGCCCTCCTCATCGTACGACACCATCACCCGCCAGGGACGGCAGCACACCTGACAGTCCTCGACGTAGTCCTGCGAGTTGCCGCTCCCGGGGTCGAGTCCGATCTCGACGGATTCGCCGCAATACGGGCAAACCACAACCGCCTCGACCTCGACGGTTCCGTCTCCCAGCGGGAAGCTTTCGTCGAGCTCGGCCTCGAGGTCGGGATCGTCGGCCCCGTCGGACTCGAAGGCGTCGGGAAGTTCGTCGGAGAAGCGCATGGATGATGATACCCCAGGGGCGGGACATCGGTGCACTGGCCGCGTTGCCGGGCGGCGCGCAACTTGGGGCTCGCCGCATGACCGCGAAAACACCACGAACACGTCCGGCCTGAAATGACAAGTCCGCCCTCGACCCCGCTGGCAACGTCCACCCCGGACATGGAACGGGGTCGCCAGCAGGTCACGCTCGGTATCGGGTTGATCGCCGCGGCAGCGATCGGGCTGGCGGCGTTCGAGAACATAGCCCGTCGCCAGTTCATCTTCACGGCGACCGCGCGCGCGGCGATGATCGTCCTGCTCGGACTTCTGGTTTTTCGGGGACGACGCTGGGCGGCGTGGCTCTTCGGCTTCTTCGCCCTGGCCGGCGTGCTCGCCGGCGTCGTTGGACTCCTCGGCACGCGCTCGAGTCCTGTCGGCCTCATGCTGTTCGCGCCGATAGTCGGCGCCAACGTTGGCGGTCTCGCACTGCTCTTCCTCTCGACGACGGCGCGGGCGTTTCTCAGCGCGCAGCAGGCGCTCGCCGACCGCGCCAAGCGTCCGCCGGCGCCGCCGATCGTGCCTAACGATTGATGCCGGAACCGGAAGTCTGGCTCCGCGGGCCACTCCCTGACGTCCCCGCGCTCCTTCAGCCGGTGGCGCACAGCCTGATGCAATGCCGCAACGAGGTACGCGAGGCCATCGCCGGGTTGTCGCCTGCCGAGATCTGGTCGCGCCCGGGCGGCGCCGCGTCGATCGGATTTCACGCACGACACGCGGTCGGCAGTCTCGATCGCCTGCTTACCTATGCGCGCGGCGAACGGCTGTCTGCTGCACAACGTGACGCGCTTGCCGCCGAGGGGGACCTCGATCTCGCCGATGGCGCGGGCGAGCGGCTCGTGACGGAATTGGACCTGGCGGTAGAACGCGCGCTCGCGCAGCTGCGGGCGACCGACGAACACACGCTGCTCGAGCCTCGCGGTGTCGGCCGGGCAGAGCTGCCGTCGACCGTCATCGGCTTGCTCTTTCACGCGGCCGAACACATGCAGCGACATGTCGGGCAGCTCGTGACCACGTCGAGGATCGTCGGACGGTGACACATTCTGACCGCCGTGGCACTTGCGTCGAGCAGATCTTCAGCAGAGCGTCAGGCAGGCGCCTTCTCCGAGGCGGATTGGCCCTCGCGGCGGCGATCGCCTGCACCGATCGCGCATCCGATCTCGCCGTCGTCTATCGCGGCGGTATTGCAGCGTATCGCTCGCTCGTTCGGGTGCAGCTCGACACCGGATCGCGGGCGCGTGTCGTCACCCCGGTATTCCCGAGTGGCGCGAACCCGGAGCGTGTCGCGACGCGGGGCGATCTGCCGATCGTTGTGGTTGTCCTCACCCCGGCCGGGGACACCGCGGCTCGATACGCCATGGCTCCGCTACGGCTCGCGGCAGGGACCGCGTACCGACTCGGCATCGTCATCGGGCGGCGTCCTGCCCCGAACCGGTGCAACGGCGCATGGGTTGCCACCGCCGTCGCCCGGCCGCTGGGCGTGGCAGATGACTCCGCCTCGCGTCCCGAATCGCTCTACGTCAGCATCACCGTCGCGGACCGCGCGAAAGAATCTCCCCGCTGCGACGACTGACAGCGCGCGCGTAAGGTAAGGGTAAGGAGTCTCGAACGGCGCCGTGCCGCTCTAGCGGGCCCCCCGGCGAAGGTGGTATTTCAAAGACCTTCCTCTCCCCAACAGGAGTGCTGTCTCCATGTACCGTCCCCTCCTCGTCGCCGCACTCGCCACGATTGCGCTGCCGGCGATCACGACCGCCCAGGCGCCGGCTCGGCCAGCTGCCCGTCCCGCGCCCGCCGGCATTCCGGACATCCCGTACACCCGGTTCACGCTCAAGAACGGGTTGACGCTGCTCGTCCACGAAGACCACAAGGCGCCGATCGCCGCGGTCAACATCTGGTATCACGTCGGGTCGAAAAACGAAGCGGTCGGCAGGACCGGCTTCGCCCATCTCTTCGAGCACCTGATGTTCAATGGCAGCGAGAACTACAACCAGGACTACTTCAAGGCGGTCGAACCGTTAGGCGCGACCGACCTGAATGGCACCACCAACGAGGACCGCACCAACTATTTCCAGAACGTCCCCGTCTCGGCGCTCGATCGCATCCTGTGGCTCGAGTCCGACCGGATGGGACACCTCGTCGGCGTGATCGACACGGCGCGGCTCAACGAGCAGCGCGGGGTCGTGCAGAACGAGAAGCGACAGGGGGAGAACGAGCCGTACGGGAAGGCGTGGATCACGATCGCCGAGAACACGTTCCCGAAGGGGCATCCGTATTCGTGGTCGGTGATCGGGTCGATGGAAGACCTCGGCGCAGCGTCGCTGACCGACGTGAAGGAATGGTTCAAGACGTACTACGGCCCCGCGAACGCGACGCTCGTCGTCGCCGGGGACGTCAACACCGCCGACATCCGTGACCGCGTCGAGCGCTACTTCGGCGACATTCCCTCGGGTCCGCCGATCGTGAAGCACGAAGCGTGGACCGCGAAGATGACCGGCGAACATCGTCAGATCATGCAGGACCGCGTCCCACAGGCGCGGCTGTTCAAGGTCTGGAACGTGCCGGCCTTCGGCACCCGCGACATGACGCTGCTCTCGCTTGCCTGGGACATCCTCGGCGACGGCAAGTCATCGCGCCTCTACAAGCGGCTCGCCTACAAGGACCGCATCGCGACCGACGTCGCCGCATTCACCGATGATCGGGAGATCGCGAGCCAGCTGCTGCTGATGGAGACCGCTCAGCCGGGCGGCGATCTCGCCGCGGTCGAGCGCGCGTCCGACCAGGAGCTGAAGGCGTTCATCGCGAACGGCCCGACCGTCGCGGAACTCGATCGCGTCAAGACGCAGCAGCGCGCGGCGTTCATTCGCGGCGCCGAGCGCATCGGCGGCTTCGGCGGGAAGTCCGACATTCTGGCGCGGGGGCAGGTCTACCGCGGTGACCCCGACACCTACAAGACCATTCAGTCGTGGATCGCCGCCGCAACACCGGCCGACATCCAGGATGTCGCGAAGCGCTGGCTCTCCGAGGGCGTCTACGTCCTCGAGGTGCACCCGTTCCCCGAGTTCACGACGGTCGCGTCCAACGTCGATCGCAAGCAGGGGCTGCCGGCAATCGGCGCACCTCCCGCGGCGCCGCTCGCCGCGCCCGAGCGCGCGACGCTCTCGAACGGCATGAAGGTCGTGCTGTCGCGGCGGTCGTCGGTGCCGGTCGTTCGCCTGACGACGATCCTCGACGGCGGATTTGCCGCCGACAATCCGTCCAAGCCAGGGGTTGCCTCGATGGCGATGGCAATGCTCGACGAGGGGACCACGTCGCGCAACTCGCTCCAGATCGCCGATGCACTGGCCGCGTTAGGCGTCAACCTCAACACCAGTGCTGATCTCGACGTCGAGCGCGTCTCGATGTCGGCGATCAAGGACAAGCTCGATGCGGCGCTCGCACTCTACGCCGATGTCATCCTCCACCCGTCGTTCCCGCAGAGCGATCTGGATCGTGTCAAGCAGAACACGCTCGCGCGAATCCAGCAGGAAAAGGTGCAGCCGTTCACGATGGGTCTGCGGGTCCTGCCGCTGCTGCTCTACGGCGCAGAGCATTCGTACGGACAGCCGCTCACGGGGAGTGGCACCGAGGCATCCGTGAAGTCGATGACGCGTGACGATCTGGTTGCCTTCCATCGCGCCTGGTTCAAGCCGAATCATGGAAGCATCGTCGCCGTCGGCGACATCACCATGCCGGAGCTGACGGCGAAGCTGGAGAAGGCATTCTCGTCGTGGAAGCCGGGCGAGACGCCGACGAAAAAGATGAGCGACGTTGCCACCCGCGCGCGGAAGACCGTCTACATCCTCGACCGCCCGGGCGCAGACCAGTCGTACGTCCTCGCTGGCCAGCTCATCGCGCCCAAGGCGAATGCCGACGAGATCCCCTTCGGGGTGTTCAACGATGCTTTCGGTGGCGCCTTCGTCTCCCGCATCAACATGAACCTGCGCGAGGACAAGCACTGGTCGTACGGCTCGTTCAGCTTCCCCGTCGATGCCCGCGGCCAGCGGATGTGGATGGTGATGGCGCCCGTGCAGACCGACAAGACCAAGGAGTCACTGTCCGAGGTCGTGAAGGAGCTGAAGAGCGTCGTGAATGACCGCCCGCTGACCAACGCCGAGATCAACGACGCGAAGGACCGGCAGATCAAGACCCTCGCCGGACGCTGGGAAACGGGCGCCGCCGTGTCGTCGGCGTTAAGCGAGATCGTGACCTACGGGCTGCCTGACGATTACTACACGACCTACTCCGACCAGGTACGCGGGTCGACCGACGCGTCGGTCAACGCCGCCGCGAAGAAGTTCGTCAACAGCGGCCAGATGGTCTGGGTGGTGATCGGTGACCGCGAGAAGATCGAGCCCGGGATCCGGGAGCTGAACATGGGCGACATCGTGCTGCTCGACGCGGATGGACGGCCGAAGTCGCCGACTCCGTGACGGGGACTTCAGCCGTTAGCCGTTAGGCGTTAGCCATAAGCTGGAGCCACGCGCCCGGTGGGGGTCATCTCCTCCGGGCGCGTGGCCTTTCATCGACGGTTTTGATGCCTTGATGACACAACAGATCACGCGCTGCAGTTGGCCGAGTGCGGAGCTCGACATCGAGTATCACGACACCGAGTGGGGGGTGCCGGTGCATGATGATCGGACGTTCTTCGAGTTCATTACGCTGGAAGGGGCGCAGGCGGGATTGAGCTGGTCGACGATCCTCAAGAAGCGCGAAGGGTATCGCGAGGCGTTCGCAAACTTCGATGCGGCAAAGGTTGCGACGTTCACGGCGCGCGGCGTCGAGCGGCTGATGCTGAACGCGGGGATCGTCAGGCACCGGCAGAAGATCGAGAGCACGATCGGTAACGCCCGCGCGTTCCTGAAGGTGCAGGAGGACGTGGGAAGCTTCGACAGATACGTCTGGGGATTCGTCGGCGGTTCGCCGTTGCTCAACAAGCGCCGGGAGCTCGGCGACGTCCCGGCGCGCACGGCGGAATCGGACGCGCTGAGCAAGGACCTGCTCGGGCGCGGCTTCAAGTTCGTCGGATCGACGATCTGCTATGCGTTCATGCAGGCGACGGGACTGGTGAACGACCATCTCGTCAGCTGCTTTCGTTACGCGCCGCTCAACGAGAAAGCGCGACGTCGCGTAGACTAGAGGTGGATGCCGCCCTTCGCGCGGACGCGCGCGCACCCACTTCTGCTGAATCGGTCTCCACCAGATGTCCCAGACAAGCCTGCTGTTCTGCGCCGTGGCGCTCGTCGTTGCCTGTGCACCGAGTAGCGACGAGAGTGCGACCACGGATTCCACCGCCAGTCGGCCGGCAGCCACTCCGGCCGCGCCAGTGCCGACGAGCAGCGCCTGGCAGGTCCGACCCGATGGCGCCGACCCGCTCCGGATCGGGATGACAGCGGCCGAAGCGCGGCGAGTGCTGTCGCTGGCCGCGGCGCCGGCATCCCAGGGCTGCAGCTATCTGGCCGGCGCACCGGAGTCCGCGCTGCACGCCTTCGTGATGCTCACCAACGACACGGTCGTGCGCATCGACGTGCGTGACTCGGTGCTCGCGACCGCTGAAGGGGCGCGGGTCGGCGACACCGAGGGGCGCCTCAAGCAGCTCTACGGCGATCGGGTCAGCGTGCAGCCGCACAAGTACCTGCCTAACGGCCACTATCTCGTCGTGCGCGCACCCGGCGATGCGGCGAACCGGATCGTCTTCGAGACCAACGGCACCGTCGTGACCACCTATCGTGCAGGCCGGCGACCAGAGGTCGAGAACGTCGAGGGCTGCGGCTGATCAGCGGGAGGTCGCAATGATCGAAGTCGTACGCGCTGACATCACGACGCTCCGCGTCGATGCGATCGTGAACGCCGCGAACTCGGAGCTCGCTGGCGGGGGAGGCGTCGACGGCGCGATCCACCGTGCCGCCGGGCGGGAGTTGCTCGCCGCAACGCGGCGATTCGGGGGGTGTCCGACCGGCAAAGCGTTAATCACTCCCGGGTTCGGCCTGCCGGCGCGGTACGTGATCCACGCGGTCGGGCCGATCTGGTACGGCGGGAACCAGCGCGAGCCGGAGCTCCTGGCCCAGGCGTACGAGAGCTCATTCCGGCTCGCGATCGATGCGGGCGACATCCGCTCGATCGCGTTTCCCGCGATCTCGACGGGTGTGTACGACTTTCCGAAGCCGCTCGCGGCGAGAATCGCGGTTGCCGCGATGCGCGCGCACGAGGGCGAGTTCGAGCGGATCGTTGCCTGCGTGTTCGACGAGGGAGCGGCGGGGCTGTACCGGAAGGAGCTGGGATCTTGAGCGCTACTTGCGAACTTCCGGGGGAGAAAGCGACGTGGAACGGCGGAACCGCGCCGCAGAGACGCAGAGGCGCAGAGTACTCGCAGAGAACTACAAGACGCCGCTACCGAGGCACCTGGACGGCTTTGCGCTCGAAGCTCGCGAGCGTACGAGCCGGGATTTTTGGGGCACGCCTGGAGAGACCATCTCGGCCTGCTGCCCGCGGCGATGGACTCGCCCCGCTTGCCCCAAAGCAGTTCGAGCCCCGGTGAGAAGTCCGTCCCTTGGATGCTGTTCTCGGTGCCTCGGAGTCTCGCTGCCGCCGTTAGCAGTTCTCTGCGAGGACTCTGCGTCTCTGCGCCTCTGCGGCGCGGTTCCGTCGTCAACGCAGTCTCAAGCCGTGCAGCGGCAGTTCTCGCTCCCGCTCACCTGCTGGCGACCCTCATCACCCAGCCGTAGCTTCGTGCATCATGTCACCTTCCCGTACCCTACTCGACGAGCTCGCCGAACGAAACGCTGACGCGGCGTCCGATGCGGATCGCGCGCGGCGCAACGATTTTCTCCGGTCCGGCGCGGCGTGCCTGGCGTGGGCGGCGGTCGGGCTCTACGGGATTGCGTGGAGCGCGCACACGACCGATGCCTCGCTCGGGTCGGCGGCGTTCTTTGCTGGCCTCGGGGTGGGGAATGGCGGAATCATCTTCACCCTGCTCAGCGCCTATCGTCGCGGCGAAGCGCGTGGCGACTGGTAGCCTGACGGCGAGCCACGCCCGGCAGCGTTAGGCAGCACCCGCCAACCCGGCGGGACTTTCTTCTCCAGGCTCTCATGCGCCGGTCACTGCTTGCCATAATCGTCCTCGGCTGTGCTCTCTCGGCGCCATCCATCGCCGGCGCACAGGCGGAGGAGCAGGTCCTGAGGGAAACGCCGCGCGTTCGCGCGGTCGTCGAACGGTACCCGCACGGCCTCAAGTTCAACGACACGACGAGCTTTCACGCGGCCTTCTGGCCGGATGCGAAGCTGATGTGGATCAAGCGGGATGGCATCATCGGTCAGCTCTCGCAGGCGGAGTGGTACAAGAGCTTCGTCGCGAGTGCGGGGAAGGAAGAGGAGGGAACGCTCGGCATCGAGTCGATCAGCGTGACCGGCAACGTCGCATCGGTAAAGGTGCTCGAGATCTATCCGAAGAGCGTGTACATCGACTACCTGAACATGCTCCGCATCGGGGACGAGTGGCGCATCGTCAACAAGATCTACACGAGCCACCCGCGTCCATGACGGCGTCGCGCCCGTCGGCTTGACGGCTTCTTCGCCGGCGGGGTACGCACGCCGCATCGGGCCGTTCAGCGGCACGATGATGGTCGTTGGCGGGATCATCGGCTCGGGAATCTTTCTCAACCCGTCGATCGTCGCGCAGCGCGTCGGCACTGGCTCGTGGACGATGGTCGTCTGGGGAATCGGGGGCGTCATCGCCGTCCTCGGCGCATTCATCTTCGCCGAGCTCGGTGCACGCAACCCCGCGGCCGGCGGCGGCTACGCCTACCTGCGCGATGCCTTTGGCCCGCTGCCGGCATTTCTCTATGGCTGGGCGCTGCTGGTCGCGATCGCGAGCGGTGCGATGGCTGCCGTTGCGGTGACCTTCGCCAGCTATGCGGCGCCGTTGCTCGGTCTCGCGCCGTCCGCGCAGGTTCCACTCGCCGGCGCGGTGATCGTCGCGCTCGCACTGGTGAACATTGTTGGCGTGACGCCGGGTGCGGTCACGCAGAATGTCTTCACCGTCCTCAAGCTCGCGGCAATCGCGGCACTGGTCGTCGGCGGGCTGGCGTTCGCTGGCACGCACTCGCTCGCCGAGCCGGCGACCGTGGGAGCGAATCCGCGGCCGGGACCGCTGGCGATCGCGCTTGGTACGGCGCTCGTGCCGGTGCTGTTCGCCTACGGCGGGTGGCAGCAGACCAACTTCGTCGCCGAGGAGATGATCGACGCCGAGCGCAACCTGCCGCGCGCGCTCGTCTGGGGTGTTCTGATCGTCGCGGGGGTCTACCTGGCCGTGAACTGGACCTATCTCCGGACGTTAGGCATCGGCGGCCTCGCCAGCAGCGTCGCGCCGGCGGCCGATGCGATGGAGCTTCGCTTCGGCCGTATCGGCCGCACGCTCATCGCGGCCGGGATCGCCGTCTCGACGTTCGGATTTCTCAACCTCGTCATTCTCGTCACCCCGCGCGTCTACCAGGCGATGGCGCGCGACGGGCTGTTCTTCCGGCGGCTGGCGGTGCTGCATCCGCGGTTTCGAACACCGGTCGCGGCGATCGCGCTTCAGGCGGCATGGGCGGTCGGGCTGCTGTTGTCGGGGACCTACGGCGAGCTGCTCGACTACGTCACCTTCGCCGACTGGATCTTCTTCGGCGCGACCGCGGCGACGCTGGTTGTCTATCGCCGGCGCGGCATCAGCGGGGATGTGCGGCGGTTCCGCGCGCCCTTCTATCCCTGGAGCGTCGTGCTGTTCGTACTCGCCGCGGCCTATGTGATCGCCGGCGCGATCGCGTCCAGTCCGTACAACGCGCTCCGTGGCGCGGTGCTGTTGAGTGCGGGGGTCCCCGCGTACCTCTACTGGCGCCGCCGCGGTCGCGCGCCAGCGTGAGCGCGGCGTGGTGAACGAGGCAGCACCCTCCGCGGCGCCGCAAGGCGAAGCGCACATTGCGCCGTTAGGCGATCGCGCGCTGGTGATACGCGTCGGCGACCGGATCGGTGACGCGGCGTTCGAGCGGGTCCGCGCCGTTCTCGAACGGCTCGACGGCGCGCATCCCGCGATCACCGAGCTGGTTGCAGGGTTCGCGACTGTGACGGTTCACTACGACCCGTCCGCTGTCACACGAGAACCTGACGAGCCGCCGTATCTGGCCCTCACCCGATTGCTCGAGCAGCGACTGGTGAATCTCGAGGCGGCCCCGCCGCTCGGGTCGCGTGTCATCGAGATCGCCGTCTGCTACTCAGGGGACCTCGCTCCCGATCTCGACGACGTCGCGAGCCAGGCAGGTCT
>JANMAM010000171.1:0-5064 GCA_031359795.1 Gemmatimonadaceae bacterium | reverse complement strand
CCCCGGTCGCGCCGGCGACGGAGCCACAGCAGTAACCACGCGGAGCGCGGCGGGAACGCAGTCGACGCGGAGTTCCGCCGTACGTGACTCGTAGAGCTCACCGTCGATCTGGAAGCGCGGCGGCGCGGCGAAGCGCAGCGTAAAGGCAGACCGCCTAACGGTGCGAACCGCGCCGATGTCGAGGTGGCGCCCGGACATCACCGACTGAAAGAGTCCGAGGCGGCGGAGCCCGCGGACATCGTCGACGGTGACGAGATCGATCATCCCGTCATCCGGACGGGCGCCGGGCGCGATCGGCAGCCCGCCCCCGTACCGGAAGCCATTGGCGAGCACCGCGAGCAGGAGCGGACGCAGCCCCTCTCCGTCGCCCGGGTCGAACTCGACGGCGCGATACCGGAAGATCTGCTGGAGTGCCGCGAGCCGATACCGCAGTGCGCCGCGAAGCACCCGCTCGATGCCGCCGACGCGCTGCAACGCCTCGAGGACGCCGACGTCGAAGCCGAATCCCGCGGCGTTCAGGCCATGGCGGCCGTCGACGCGGAGGGCGTCGATCGCGCGCGCCGGTCCCTCGGCCGCGAGCCGGGCGAGCGTGACCCAGGCGCGCGACTGCCCGCCTAACGACGCGACGAAATCGTTGCCGGTGCCACCGGCGAGCAGGACGACACGGCAGGTCGCCCCGGCGCCCGCGTCGATGACGGCACCGGTGGCCTTGCTCCATGTTCCGTCGCCGCCGAGGACGCCGATGGTATCCGCACCCGCGTCGAGCGCGCGCCGCACGCAGCGCGCCTCGTCGCCGGGCGAAGCGGTGATGATCGTCTCGCGCGACCCGACGCCGTCGAACGCCCGCCTAACGGTGGGGAGGAGGCGCCGGGCGCGTCCGCCCCCCGCGGCGGGGTTGGCGATGAGATAGATCGAGCGAGGCACTCGCGGACGTAACGCTGGATACGGCGCCGAGGCAAGTGTTTGCAGCCGGTGTGAGGCCGGTCACGAACTGATGGGCGGTTCGGCTCTTGTGACGAACGGGCCCTGAGTCGTTCTCGCCTCTGTGCCCCCTGTGGTTTAATGCTTTGGCGTAGGCGACAGCTCTGAACCACAGGGGACACAGGGCGCAGGGCACGCTTCCATCGTCCGGGCACGAACGACTTCAGGCACGTTGAGCGCGATCATCTCGTCCTCTCGTTCAGCCTCCGTACCTTGCCGCCAGCTTCCGGATCGTCGTGATGTTCCGGAACGTCGCCAGACCCGCGAGAAGTTTCTCGCAGCGCGCGCCGGAAAATTTCGAGTCGCTCACTCGCCCCCGGCAGAGCCAGTAGATTTCTCGGCCAACGACCCGAAAGTCGTTGGTATCGCTGGTGAGCGCGAGAAGGTTCGTCGTCGCTGCGGATGACGGCGCAGACTTCACGAACCCCACCGACAATGCATGGCCGGCGTCGAGTGGATCGCCGGGTCCGAATGGCGTCGCTGCCGCTACGACGGCGAGCGCCGCTGGCGTTCGGAGGAATGTCGAGACGGCGTAGCCAAGCCGCTTCGCGAGGTGATGCTCGATCTCCTGTTCGAGCCAGGGCACGGCGGTGGAGGGGGCGTCGAAGATGACGTTGCCGCTTGCGATGAACGTCTCGACGTTGGTGAAACCGAGCGACTCGAAGGCGGCGCGCAGGGCGTCCATCTTCACGACGTGACCGCCGACGTTGATTGCGCGGAGAAGCGCGACGTAGCGGGACGTCACGTCGAACGTGCGGCTCGCGCGCGGGAGTCGATCGCAAGGGCGAAGGCACGGGCGAGACCGGCGTCGTCGACATGGCCGACGATCTCCCGGGCAACGGCGCGCACCGCCGACTCGGCGTTCGCCATCGCGACGGGAAATCCGACCGACTGCAGCGCGGTGAGATCATTGTTGCCATCACCGACGAACATGACATCGGCGAGCGGAATTCCGTACTCGGCGGCGACGGTGCGCACGGCGCTCGCCTTGTCGACAGCTGGCGCCGTCATGTTGATGAACGCGGTATCGGGCATGACCGGCGACGTTGACGCCGATCGCTCAAGATGGCCGGTGTCATCGGCGACGGCTTCTTCCTCGTCGGCGAGGGCGACCAGCCACTGGGCGCGAACGATGGTACCCTCGAGCGATTCGAACGGGCGCGGCGTGAAGGGAACGCCCAGCAGTCGTGCATGCTCTTTCGCGCGCGGAGCGGTGCTCTCGACCGCGTACTCGCTGTCGGTGTAGAGCTCGAGTATGCGCCCCGTCGCGCGCGCACGCGCGATCAGGGCAGCGAACGACGGCGGGGGAAGCGGTGTCGAGAGCGACCGCCCATCCACCAGATGCACGACGCTCGCGCCGTTCTGGAACACGTGCCAACCCTCAGGCTCGAGACGCGTCGCGTAGCCGCGCGCGTCGCCAAACGCGGGGCGCCCCGAGCACACCGCCATGCGAATACCCGCGGCGCGAACGCGCTCGGCGGCCGTCCAGATCGCGGGGAGCACGGTGCCCGATGAGCCGACCAACGTGCCATCGACATCGGTGAAGACGAGCTGAATCATGCAGGAGGTCCGGCGGAGATCGGAGGGGAAGCTTGGCGCGCTCCGAGGATGCGCGCCAGTCCGCATGACGCGGGCGCAGCGGGGAGTGGTGACCCGGGCGCCCGTTCGGACGTCACCTGAATAGACGGGGAGCGGACCCCGCGGAGCGCGCCGGCAGGGAGCCGCGCGGCCGCGAGACGGAGCGCCGAACCTCCATTCCAGCCAGCAGCCGCGTGTCGATCCACTCCCAGCTCGGGCTTGCCGCCCGCGGTGTCCGTCTGTTCGCCGCGCCTAACGCGCGCCGCATCGGCTTCACCCTCGTCCTGTCGCTCGTCGTCGCGGTCATGTCCGCGTACGAGCCGCTGCTCCTCAAGCTCGTCGTCGACCGGCTCGGCGCGGCGAGCGGCGCCGGCGCACATGGCCGCGCGGCGCGCGAGGCGCTGATCGCGGTCGTAGGCCTCTTCGCGGCGGTGCTCACCTGCCGGATCCTCGGCGCGGCATGGGTGAGCACATCCAACTGCGCGGTGCGCCTGAACATGGAGTACCAGGTGCGCTCGCGCGTCGCCGCCAAGCTGAGCGTGCTCTCGGCAAAGACCCATGGCGAGATCGGCACCGGGGGCCTCCGCTATGCGATCGACGAGAGTGCGCCGCAGACCGCGCGCGCCTTCGCCGACATCGTCTTCCGGCTCTTCCCGACCATCGCCTACGTCGCTGTTGCCGCGTGGGGCATGACGCGGCTCGACGGCGCGATCAGCGCCGCGGTGCTCTGTCTCGCGCCTCTTCCGGCGCTCGTCGCGATCGTCGCCAAGCGGGCGCAGACCCGCCGCGACCGGATGCTCCACGCATTCTGGATGCGCATCTGGGGTGGCTACACCGAGATGCTGAACGGCATGGGCACGGTGCGCGCCTTCGGGATGGAGCGCGTCGAGGAACGCCGGCTGATGCGCCGCATGCGCTGGGCGTTCGCGAGCATCCAGCGCGGTGTGCACGTCGACGCCCGCGTCACCGTCGCGGCCGGGCTGGCCGAGCTGGCGGCGCGCGTCGTCGTGCTCACGTTAGGCGGCTTTCTCGTCGTCAAGGGCGAGCTGACGATCGGTTCGCTGCTCGCGTTCCTCGGCTACGTCGGGGGCGTCTTCGCGCCGATCCAGCAGATCGTCGACCTGTATCCAACTGCACGCAAGGCGGGCGTCGCGCTCGAGTCGGTGTTCACCGTGCTCGACGCCGAAGAAGAGGCGCCCGACGTCGCTGAAGCGAAGCCATGTCCGGCGATTCGCGGAGAGGTCGTGTTCGAGGGAGTGACATTCGGCTACCGCGAGAACCAGAAGGCACTCGAGCAGTTCGACGTGGTCGTCAACCCGGGGGAGACGGTCGCCCTGGTTGGCCCATCGGGGAGCGGGAAGTCGACGGTGTTCCGCATGCTCCAGCGCGTGCACAACCCGAACGGGGGTCGCGTCCTGATCGACGGCGCCGACCTGCGCGGTCTCGAGATCGCCACCGTCAGGCAGCAGTTCGGTGTCGTGCCCCAGGACGTCGTGCTCTTCAACGATTCGATCGCGGCCAACATCTCGTACGGGCGGCCGACGGCGAAACGGCCCGAGGTGATGGCCGCGGCCATGGCTGCCAACGCGCACGAGTTCATCATGCGCCTGCCACAGGGCTACGACACGCGCGTCGGCGAAGGCGGCCGCGGCCTGTCAGGAGGCCAGCGTCAGCGCATCGCGATCGCTCGCGCATTTCTCGTCGACCCCGCGGTGCTGTTGTTCGACGAGGCGACGGCGGCGCTCGACACCGAGAGCGAAGTGGCGGTGCAGGAGGCGCTCCGGGCATTCCGGCGCGGTCGGACGACATTCATCATCGCGCACCGCCTCAACACCGTGCGCGACGCGGATCGCATTCTCGTGGTCAGCGAAGGGCACATCGTCGGCGACGGGAAGCACGACATGCTGCTCGCGACATGCCCGATTTACGCCCGGCTCGTTCGGCACCAGCTCGGGGCGGATGCGCCGGCCGCGACCGAGCCGGCAGCGGTCGCCGAACCCGTTGCGGCTGTCCCCGCAGCCGAGCTCCAGCCGGTGGCCAACCGCGCTGCGTAGCCGTCGTCGGTTGCACCGGGCCGGGCTCAGGCACGAGCGTTGCTTGGAGTGGTGAGGACAGCGGTAGTCGCAGGCCCTCACAACTGGAGCTATGAACTTGAGCCCTCTCATCATCACCATCATCGTGGGCATCATCGCCGGTTTCCTCGCCGGCAAGTTGATGAAAGGCTCGGGCTACGGGGTCCTCATGGATCTCCTGCTCGGCCTCGTCGGTGGCGTGATCGGTGGATTCGTGTTCCGCGCGCTGGGAATCGGCGCGTCCGGTGGAATTCTCTGGTCGATCCTCGTCGCGACGATCGGCGCGGTGATTCTCGTCTGGCTCGTTCGCCTGATCAGCGGTGGTCGCGCCCGGGTCTGACCCGAAGCGCCGCTGGTAACGTCGAAGGCCCCCACGGCAACATCGCGCGCGGGCCGTCGACTTTGCATGCTCGACCGCGGGGCGCCCGCAGCG
>JANMAM010000002.1:0-49154 GCA_031359795.1 Gemmatimonadaceae bacterium | reverse complement strand
TCGAACACCCGGGGCGGTGGACGAGCGGGAAGATTTCCCCGCGCAACGAGCCGTGCAACGGGACGCGGCACCGCTGACGATCCGGATTTCCTTCCCGGTCGCGCGCCGCTCGACACGGCGTTCCTCGCCGTCCAGACGCCGGTGACCGAGCCATGGCAGGCCGCACCGATCAGCGCCGACCAATGGCGCAATCCGTTGAACGTGATCCCACCGGACCAGCGCCCGCGCGTCGCGTTGCGATTCGCCGATCAGAAGGAGTTGCTCGTCTCGGGACTGCTGGATGGGGGGAGTGACATCGCGCAGCGCCCGGTGGTAGTCGATGTGCCAGTGCAGAAGGGTCACGTCGTGCTGTTCGCGAACAACCCGATGTGGCGCGGTGAGACGCTCGGCAGCTACGCGCTCGTCTTCAACACGCTGCTGAACTGGGACAACCTCAACGCCGGGCGAAAGCTCGACCCGAAATAGATTGTCCGACCGCTGCCCTCGATGACCGAAACGCGATGGCGTTTCCCCGTTCGCCGACGCATGTTGGACTGGCAGCCCTCACACGCCTCACCTGTTCAGCGGAGGCACCAGATGGCGACGGCTCCACAGTTCGAGATCAAGTGCGGTACCTGCGGCTACTGGATGCCGGCCGCGGCGACCGCAGACGGTGCGACCGACGCGGCGACGCTGGTCGGTAGCGTGGTGCAATGCAGAAAATGCCTGCAGCGCACCACTTGTACGAGCAACAACCTGCGGCTTCGGGTCGAGGGCGGCGCGCTCGCCTGACGGGCAGCCGCGGGCCACTTCGAGGATTCGCATGGCGCCGTGGCAAGTGACTTTTCATGTCATCCCGCATCGCGCGATGAAGGCTGCGCCGCGCACGCTGACGGCGGAACTGCTACGCGCAACCGATTGGTGGGGCGTCGGCGTCGTGCCCCCTGACTTGCGCGAGCGGCTAGCGTCCGTGGCGGGTCCGGCGGCGCGCACCGCGCCAGGCGTCGAACGATGGGGCAACGCGGAGGGCAACGGCGTGGACGTGCACCTCGTCGGCACCCGCGTCGCGCGAATCATCGCCTACGTGGACGTGCGGAAGCTCGACTCGAAGTTCGGCGCTTCGCTGCTCGGTTTCGTGAAATCAGCGCAGAGCGTGCTCGTTCGCGAGGACGGGTGGGTCGCCGAACCCACCATCGGCGCATTCAGTGGCGCGCTGCGCGGAGACCCAGCCTGGAAGTACGCCGCGGAGCCGGCGATCGCGCGGATCGTTCGCGATCAGTCGGCCGAGGACACCGACGAGTGACGCCAGCCACCAGCGCCAGGTCGGCGACCGCGCCTGACGTTGCGGCGGCGATCGCGACCGAGTTGCGCAGCGCCATCAGCGAGGCGCTCACCTCGCTCGAGAACGTATCGCCGCAGCAGAGCCAGCATCGGCCACGACCAGGCGCGTGGTCGCCGCGCGAAATTATCGGACACCTGATCGACTCGGCATCGAACAATCACGGGCGGTTCGTCCGCGGCGCGCTGCATGACTCGCTGGTCTTCCCCGGCTACGACCAGGAAGCGTGGGTCACGCTGCACGGGTACCAGACGCAGGACTGGACGCAACTGCTGCAGCGATGGTCAACGTTCAACGAACAGATCGCGGCCGCCGTCGAGCGCATTTCCGCCGACGCGCTGGGCCGTCCGCGGCGGGAACACAACTTCCACCAGATCGCGTGGCGCACCGTACCCGCCGGCGAGGAAACCACCCTCGAGTATTTCATTCGCGACTACATCGCACATCTGCGACACCACCTCGCGCAGGTCTCGCGCGCCGTCGGGGAATGATCGTGCCGCCGTCTCCACTGGCCCGCCTCCGAAAGCTCTGCCTCGCGCTGCCGGAGGCGCACGAGGTCGAGGCGTGGGGTGAGCCGACCTTCCGCGTGAAGAACAAGATCTTCGCGATGTACGCTGCCGCGAACAATCACCACGGCGCGGGCCGCCCCGGCGTCTGGATCAAGGCGACCCCGATCAATCAGCAGCTGCTGCTTCGCTCGGAGAAGGAACGCTACTTCTCACCGCCGTATGTCGGCCCGAAGGGGTGGATCGGCGTATTTCTCGACGGCGTGCCGGAATGGGCCGCGGTGTCGGACCTCCTGCGCGACGCCTGGCGGCTGACCGCGCCGAAACGGCTCGCTGCGACGCTGCCTAACGACTAGCTGATCGCCAGGCGGTCCCGGGGCACCGGCGACTCGGCCGAGCCTGTGACCCGCTCGCGCTGTCGCGGGTTTGCCCGAAGCCGGGACCGTAGTCGCTGGAGCACTGCAACGCCGACCCTCACACTCCACCGCTGATGCTGATCCGCTGCCTGCGTGCGCCCGCGATTGGGCTTCTGGTCTGGACCAGCGCCGCATGCTCCCCGAGCATGCGCGCTGCACGAGCGCGCGTTGCGCCTGAGAGCGAGCAGGTTCTCCAGGCGCAGCTCGGAACGGCGACTGATGCCTACGACGCCGCCCAAGCCACCCGCCTGCTCGTTCGCCGCGCGGCGATGGACGTGATAGTCGACGACGTCGCACGAGCGACGGCCCGGGCGCACGCGATCCTCGTCAATTCGAGCGGCTATGTCGAGCGCGAGCAGCGCGCCGAGCGCTCAGCCGCGCTGACGCTGCGAGTCCCCGAAGGCTCGCTCGATGCAGTGCTCGACAGCCTCGGCGCGTTAGGCAGGGTCGCCAGCCGGACGGTCTCCGCTGAAGATGTCACCGAGCAGGCCATCGACCTCGACGCGCGGCTCAAGGCCCTGCTGGTGACTCGCGAGCGCCTGCGGCAGCTCCACGAGAAGGCGAGCAGCGTGGCCGACGTCATCGCCGTCGAGCGCGAGCTCGCGAGGGTTCAAGGCGAAATCGACAGCCTCGAGGGCCGCCTCAAGCACCTCCGGACATCGGCGGCGCTCGCCGAGGTACAGGTCAGCATCCGGCAGAAAGTCGTCCTCGGCCCACTCGGCGTAGTCGCACAGGCCCTTGGCACGGTGATCACGAAGCTGTTCGTGATTCGCTGATTCGCGCCGGGCGCGCCCTCGGATCGGCACGTCCGCCCGGTCGCAGGTCGGCCCTCGCCGCGTGGGCTGATCTCGGGTATCCTTGGGGCATGTCCGCCCCCCAGGCGAGTTGTTCCAGACCGCGATCGTTCGCGCCGGCCAAATCATTACGATCGGCGGCGATTGCCGCGCTTGCGGTCGCGGCCTCCTCCGCACCACTCGGCGCGCAGCAGTCCGCAAACTACGTGGGACGCTCACGTCAGCTCGATGTCGCGATCCCGCGCCTCGAGGGCGAGATCCGCGTCGACGGCACGCTCGACGACGCGGCGTGGTCGCGAGCGGCACGGCTCTCGGGATTTTCGCAGTACCGTCCCGCGGACGGTCGGCCCGCCGCGGACTCGACCGACGTGCTCGTATTCTACACGGCAACGGCGATCCATTTTGGAATCCGCGCCTATGAAGCGCATGGCGCGGTGGTTCGCGCGACGCTCGCCGACCGGGACAACATCGCTGCCGACGACCGCGTGCAGATCCTGCTCGACACCTATGACGACAACCGGCGTGCGCTGCTGTTCGCCGTCAACCCGTTAGGCGTCCAGCAGGATGGGGTGCAGTCCGAGGGCTTTGATCCCTCGCAGTCGGCGGGCGGCCGCTTCGATGGCATCGTCGACATCAGCCCGGACTTCAACTTCGAATCGCGCGGGCATGTCACGCCGTGGGGCTGGGAGGCGGAGCTGCGGATTCCCTTCAAGAGCTTGCGCTACCAGGCGACCGACCCGCAGCGCTGGGGCCTGCAGATCACCCGCGTCACTCAGCACTCGGGGCACGAGGATACCTGGGCGCCAGCGGTTCGCGCCAATGCGAGCTTTCTCGTGCAGTCCGGTCACCTGAGCGGACTCACGGGGCTCCACCGCGGACTCGTCGTCGATCTCGACCCGGAGTTCACGTCGTCCGTCGCCGGCGCGCCTGGTTCCGGTTCCTGGCAGTACGATGATCCGAACGTTCGCGTCGGCGGAAATGTTCGCTGGGGAATCACCCCGAACTACACGCTCAACGGAACGATTCGCCCTGACTTCTCCCAGGTGGAGAGCGACGTCGGCCAGGTCACGGTGAACGAGCGCTTCGCGCTCTTTTTCCCGGAGAAGCGTCCCTTCTTTCTCGAGGGGCTCGAGCAGTATGATACGCCAAACCGCCTGATCTACACGCGGCAGATCGGTGCGCCACTCGCCGGCATCAAGGTGACCGGCAAGCAGGGCGGAACGGCAATCGCCTATCTCGGTGCGGTCGATGACAAGCAGCTCTCGAGCCGCGGAGATCGCGCGCCCGTGTTCAACCTCCTCCGGGTGCGGAAGGACATCGGCACCGGCTCGACGTTAGGCATCGTCCACACCGACCGGGTGGAGGGGTCGGGCTACAATCGCGTGACCGGCGCGGATGGGCGGGTGATCTGGCGGAAGCTCTGGTTCTCGCAGGCGCAGATCGCTGGATCGCGCACCGGCGACGCAGCGGGCCGCCGCAATGGCATGCTCTGGGACGCGACACTCGCCGATCGGACGGGCCGATCGTATGGCAATCACTTTTCGCTTCAGGGCATCACCAGGAATTTCGAGACGCGGAGCGGATTCGTCCCGCGAACCGGGATCGTCGACGGCCGCTTCGCAAACCGGTTCAGCATCTACGGCAAGCCGGGGGCGCGAGTCGAGCAGCTGACGACCTTCAACCTCGTCAACCCCGTGTGGCTCTACGACGAGTTCCCTCGCGCTGGAAGCTTCGAGGGAAGCGTGTCGCAATTCATTACCGCCAACCTTCGCGGTGGCTGGGCGCTGCGCGCGACGATCGGCAACGCGCACCAGCGCTTCGACTCGCTCTCGTACTCTGGATACCGCTACGTACAGGGACCGGACACGCTGGCGCGCCCGAATCCGCACGGTGTCTACGGCCTCTGGAGCGGCAGCGCCGGCGCAAGCACGCCGAACCGCGCGCTGACGTTGAGCCTCGACGTCGGCTACGGCGACGCGGTGATCTTCGCCGAGGCCGCGCGCGGCCGCGCGCGCACCGCCACGCTCGCGTCGTCGTGGCACCCGAACGCGTCGCTGCGGGTCGAGACGAGCGTCGTGCACCAGCGACTCGCGCGAGGGCGCGACAAGAGTCGATTCTCGACGGCGACGATCCCCCGCATCAAGACCGAGTACCAGCTCTCGCGCGCGATCTTCCTCCGCTACATCGGGCAGTACCTCGCCGAGGACCGGACCGCCCTGGTAGACGGCCGCACCGGCCTGCCACTGATCGCGTCGCCCGGCGGGATCGATCGGTTCGGGCCATCAACCGCGTTCCTCGTGAACGACTTCCGGAACGACTTTCTGTTCTCGTACAAGCCGACTCCGGGCACGGTGTTCTTCGTCGGCTATGGTGCGTCTCTCACCGAGCCGTCAGCCTTCGCATTCCGGCCGGACGCGCTGCGGCGGGTATCGGATGGATTCTTTTTGAAGGCGAGCTACCGGTACCGGATGTAGCGGGGCGAAACAGCAACGACAAAAACAAAAGCATTAACCACAGGGGGCACAGGGGTCACAGGGCCTTTGAGAAGCTCTGTGAACCCTGTGCACCCTGTGGTTACTGCTGTTGACTTTCCGTCATAGCCGTGTCGCGCAGCTCTCATCAATCCGCGACTACTTCGCGCGAGACTTCTTCGTGGTGATGCGAATGACGCCGTTCTTCGCCTCGGGTGCGGCGTAGAGCGCGGCGGCAGGCTCACCCTTGATGATCTCCACGCTCACGATCTGATCCGGCGCGACTGCCTGCATCGCCGCCTCGGAGACGCGGACCCCGTCGAGCAGGATGACGCCGGTGAAGTTGTCGAGCTTGCGCTGCGGCAACCCGCTCGGATCGGCTGGTGTCGCCCCAGGCTCCATCGGCATCTTGACGCGGAACCGGGTGCCGAGGGTGGGCTGGGGCACGTCGTCGCCCGGCTTGCGCGTCGTGATGGCGATCATCCCCTTGCCGTTAGGCGCCGACGGACCCTTGATGACCTCGATCGACGCGATCTTGTCGGGGGCGATCCCGCGCGCCTCTGCCGCCGAGACGATCACGCCGTCGACCTGCCATTGTGCGTCGAGGCTGTCCTTCGAGAGAAGCAGCGACTTGCGTCCGAGCGTGGCGGCGCTCGAGGCGGTCATGTCATCCACCTCGGTGGCGGTGGGCAGCCTGGCTTCGCAGGCCGCGAGCAGCGCGACGGTCGCGAAAGCTGCGGCAAACGCCGAGCGAGTGATCGACAGACGAGAGTTGCGGGATGTCATTGCGAGAAGCCTCTGTTGAAGGTGCGTTGATTCGTCGGCAAGGGCCGGTGCGCCAATCCGCAAACCGGAGCAGCGGCCGGCAAGATCGATGAGCAGCGTTCCGTACGACTGTGCGGCGACACCTCCGCGGAGCACGCGCTGATCGCAATCCAGCTCGACCGCGAGCCGGAGCCTGGACAGCATCCACCAGGCGGCGGGGTGCCATGGAATGACCACCGCCGCCGCGCAGGCCGCGGCGAGCAGGAGCGGATCGCGAGCGACGACGTGCTCGCGCTCGTGCGCGAGCACGAGACGCTGCTCGTCAGTCGTTCGCTCGAGCAGCCATCCGGGCACGATGATCTCGGGGCGCGCCAACCCGACGACCGCGGGACCGGCGTCGGGAGCGACGCGCACCTGCGTCCCCTGCAGGTCGGCCAGCGGCCAGCGCGAGCGAGCGCGGTCGAAGCGTGCGTACACCAATGAGAACAGCGCGAGCAGCATCACGCTCAGCGTACCCCAACCGGCGAGCAGCCAGCGATTGATTCCGGCCGGGACAACGTCGGCGGTCGCCCGGAGTGCCCAGCGCAGCGGCCTGCCCGCCCAATCCGAGGCCGATGCCACCGCGTTGATCGCGCGGTCGGTCCAGCGGAGCGTGCCGGCGGCCGCCGCCCGGGCGGCTGGCACCGCGGCAGCAGACGCGATCGGCGACACGACCGGCCCGCCGGTGCGCTGCGGCGCCAGCGCCACCAGCGTGACCGTAAGGCCTAACGCGCCGGCCCAGACCCAGCGCCCCGGGCGGCCGGCGCCGCGGAGCAGCGTCTCGCCAACCGCGGCCGCGGCCGCGATCAGCAGGCCGACGACGAGCCCGAACGCCATCCAGGCGGCAACCGGGGCGGCGCTCACTTCTCCTCCTCCAGCCGGCGGGCGAGGAGGCGCCGCATGCGCTCCAGCTCCTCGCGCCCGAGCCCGCGATCGGCGACGATTTGCGCGAACATCTTTTCGGCGGAGCCCTGGAAGATCGCGTCGCGAATCCGGGCGAGCGCGCTTCCGCCAGCACGTTCCGCCTTCACCGTCGGATGGTAGCGATAGGCACGCCCCTCGGCCTCGTGCCTGACGTAGCCCTTCTCCTCGAGCGTTTGCAGGGCGGAGAGCACTGACGTGTAGGCGAGATCCGGGGCGAGCGCGTCGCGGACCTCGGTGACGGTTGCCGAGCCGAGGCGCCAGAGGATGCTCATGACCTCGAGCTCGCGCGGGGGAAAGTAGATGTCGCTCATCGACCGGGACCGGAGGGTGTCTACTGAACTTTCAGTAGGCTACACCATTCGGTCCGCACTGTCAACTGCTTTTTCAGTAGCTTGACATTCCCGTCGCCGGCCGGCGCTTCAGCCGGGGATCGCCCGGGTCTCCTTCTCCTTCACGACGCGGGCGATGAAGTCGATGAGCGAGATGACGTCCTGCTTCTTTCCTGCCGCTCCGCGCGCGCGGACCGCGACCATCCCCTGCTCCGCCTCGCGCTTCCCGATCACCGCCATGTATGGCACCTTCATCACCTCGCCATCGCGGATCCGGTAGTTGAGCGTCTCGTTGCGCGAGTCGAGATGGGCGCGCAGCCCCGCCGCTTTCATCATGTCGGTCGCGGCGGCGGCCGCGTCGCGCACGTCGTCGCTGATCGGGACGACGCGGACCTGTTCCGGCGCGAGCCAGACGGGGAACGCGCCCGCGTAGTGCTCGATCAGCCCGCCGACGAAGCGTTCCATGCTGCCGACGAGGACGCGATGCAGCATGTAGGGGCGATGACGCGCATTGTCGTCGCCGATGTACTCGAGCTTGAAGCGCTCGGGAAGGTTGAAGTCCAGCTGCACGGTCGGGCCCTGCCACTTTCGGCCGATCGCGTCGATCAGCTTGAAGTCGAGCTTGGGCCCGTAGAACGCCCCGCCGCCCTCGTCGATCGTGAATTCCTGCCCCCGGCCCTGGAGCACCGCCGCCAGCTTCTCCTCGGCCCACGTCCACTGCGCCGGCTCGCCTAACGCCTTCTCCGGGCGGGTCGACAGCTCGATCGTGTACGGGTAGCCGAAGGTCCTCAGCATCTCGTCCACCAGGTCGAGCAGGCGGGCAATCTCGTTGTCGATCTGGTCCTGGGTGCAGAAGACGTGGGCGTCGTCCTGCGTGAAGCCGCGCACGCGCAGCATGCCGTGGAGCACGCCGCTCCGCTCGTAGCGATACACCGTCCCGAACTCGGCGTAACGGATCGGCAGGTCGCGATACGAGCGCTGATGCGTCTCGTAGATGCAGATGTGCCCGGGGCAGTTCATCGGCTTCGGGCGGTATGCCGCACCCTCGACCTCCATCGCCCCGAACATGTTCTCCTTGAACGTCTGGAGGTGCCCGGAGATCTCGAACAGCTTCTCGCTGACGATGTGCGGAGTGTAGACCAGCTCGTAGCCGTGGCGGAGAATCAGGTCCTTCTCATAGCTCTCGATCTCGTTCCGGATGATCGCGCCCTTCGGATGCCAGAGAATGAGGCCGGCGCCGACCCGCTGGTCGGTGCTGAACAGGTCGAGCGCCGCGCCTAACGTGCGGTGATCGCGGCGCTTCGCCTCCTCGAGCCGGTGCAGGTACGCGTCGAGGTCTTCCTTCCTGAACCAGGCCGTCCCGTAGATGCGCTGCAGCATCGGGCGCTTTTCATCGCCGCGCCAGTACGCGCCCGAGGTGTGCGTCAGCTTGAAATGCGCGATCCGGCCGGTGTCGGGAACGTGCGGGCCGCGACAGAGGTCGATGAATGGTCCGTCGGTATACGTCGAGATGATTTCATCGGCGCCAAGGTCGTCGATGCGCTCGAGCTTGAGCGGATCGTCGGCGAACCGCCGCTTCGCCTCGGTGCGATCGACTTCCGCGCGCACGAAGGGGAACTTTTCGGCCATGACCTTCCGCATCTCCGACTCGAACTTCTCGAGGTCCTCCGGAGTGAACGGCTGCGCGACACCGAAGTCGTAGTAGAACCCATCCTCGATCGCCGGACCGAAGCCGATCTGCGCCTCCGGACGCAGCCGGCGCACCGCGGTGGCGAGGACGTGCGCCGTCGAATGACGAAGCACGTCCAGCGCCTTCGCGTCCTTCTCGGTGAGGACACGGAATGCACCGCCCTGGCGCAACGGTGTCATCAGGTCCTGCGTCTCGCCATTCAATTCCACCGCGACCGCGGCCTGAAGCAGCCGCGGGCCGATGCCGCCGACCACTTCGCGCGCGAGCGTGCCCGCCGGCACCTCTCGCACCGAGCCGTCGGGAAGTGTGAGCTTGAGCGGCGCGTCGGACGCGGGTCGGTCGATCATGAGATTTTTCTTTCGGGCGGGGAGCGTGAAGCCGGAGCGCGGCGCAGCCGGTCTGACGCTACGAGTTGACGAGCGGCGAGACCGCGCGCCCGAAGCGCACGTACAGCCAGATGCCGACGACGAGGACGACTCCGATCGCGGCCCAGATGAGGAGGCGCGACAGCGGCACCGGCTCTTCCGGCGGTTGGGCTTGCGGATTCGTCATCGAATGTCGGAGTGTCGGCGATCGTCGAAGGGTGTTGCGGGGCGCGCTTCGGGGCACGTTCGCGCGATGCAGATGATGACTGCGCGCCGTTTGTCGCGTACCCGTAGATGGCCTTGATCTTGCACCCCCCTCGACGGGGATCAGACGTGAAACTATAGTCACGCAACTCACTTCGCCACAGGTTCTTATGGCTTCCTTTCGCTATCGTGATCGCGGACCGTCGGGCGCAGGTCTCGCGCTGAGTGTCGGCGCAGGCGCGCTCGTTGGCTTCATCGCTGGGGCCTTCTTCGCGCAACGCGCCGGTGGCTTCGCGGCGCTCACCGAGAAGATTCGCGGCAAGCTCGGACGCGGTGGTGTCGAGACACTCGCTGGCGAAGAGTTCGATCTCGACGAGGACGAATTCGAAAGCGAATCTGACGAGAACTACGTCGGCGCGTCGCTCGAAGAGAACGTGCTCGAGGCGTACATGAACGATCCGATTCTCAGCGAACGGGCCGTCGACATCGGCGAGATCGGCGAAGGCATCATCGAGCTCGCCGGGTGGGTCGAGACCGAAGAGGAGGCCGAGCACGCGGTGACGCTCGCGCGCGGCGTAGTCGGCGTCGATACCGTCGTGAACCGCCTCAATGTCGGTGAGGAGGAGGAGCAGCTCGAAGAGAATTTCGAGCGCTACTCCAGCGGCGACGACGCGTTGAACGAAGCGAAGTGGGAAGGACAGCAGGTCGGGACCGGCGCGCGCCGCCAGGGGAACTCGACGGAATTCGATCGCCACGCCGATCCGCACACGACCCTTCAGGAGAAGTGGCTCTCCGAGCAGGCAGCGCTCGACAACGCCGCCGAGGACACCGCAGTCGCTGAACGCCGCGCACGCTCCAAGAAAGCGGCGAAGGGCGACCGCACAGGCGGCTCGCCGGTAGCGCCAAGTGGTGTCCCGAAGAGCGACCACGTTGCCGCACCGCTCGAGGCCCCGCAGTCGAAGGATGGCAGCGAGCCGGCAGCGCCGTACCGCGCCGACTGAGGTACTGAGCTGCGCCGTGATCCGGCGCAGCCGTTGGTCAAGGCGAACCGTGGGGCGCAGCGCGCAGAACCCTTGCCGCTGCGCCCCCGGTGCATTCGGCGGTGGGACACGCACCCCAACTCGCTTCCGGCGGCCCCGGGCGGACGGTTAGCTTGCGGGTTCGGCCGCAGCCGCAGAACACCCCCGCCCCAGCGATGACAGCTTCCGCCCCCCGCAGCCAACCGGCAGACATCCCCGCGCAGTACGATCCCGCCACAACGGAGCGGGACCTCTACGCACAGTGGTTGCGGGCGGGCGTTTTCACGGCGAGACCCGAGCGCACCACGCGCGGGGGCGGCGACGCGGTGCCGTTCACGATCATGATGCCGCCGCCGAACGTGACGGCCATCCTGCACGTCGGCCATGGGCTGAACAACACCGTGCAGGACGTTCTCACGCGATGGCGCCGCATGGCCGGCGACGAGACGCTCTGGCTTCCCGGCACCGACCACGCCGGCATCGCGACCCAGAACGTGATCGAGAAGCAGCTCGCGGCCGAGGGAAAGACACGCTACGATCTGGGCCGCGAGGCATTCGTCGCGCGCACCGAGGAGTTCGTGCGTACCACCGGCGGCGCGATCCTCGATCAGCTCAAGGCGATCGGTGCGTCGTGCGACTGGACGCGGACCCGCTACACGCTCTCGCCCGAGATGTCGCTCGCGGTGCGCGAGGCATTCGTCCGGCTCTATGACGATGGGCTGATCTATCGTGGCCACCGCGTCATTCACTGGTGCTCGCGCTGCCTGACGTCGCTGAGCGATGAAGAGGCCGAGCACGAGGACGAGGATGGCAAGCTGTATCAGATCATGTACTCGCTTGCCGACGATCCATCGCAAGGCCTGACCGTCGCGACGACACGGCCCGAGACGATGCTCGGCGACGTCGCGCTGGCGGTTAATCCGGACGACGATCGGTACAAGGCGCTGGTCGGCCGGATGGTGACGCTTCCGATCGCGGACATCGCGATCCCGATCATCGCCGACGAATACGCCGATCCGGCGTTCGGCACTGGCGTCGTGAAGATCACGCCCGCGCACGACCCTAACGATTTCGAGGTCGGCGTGCGGCACAAGCTGCCGATGCCCGTGATCATGACGCCCGAAGGTACGATGGGCGAGGGCGCCGATGCGAGCGGCCGGGTGCCGGCGCATCTCCGCGGCGTCGATCGGTTCGCGGCGCGGGCGATGATCGTCGAGTCCCTGCGCGAGAGCGGCAGCCTGGTGCGCGTCCAGCCGCACAAGCATGCGGTGCGGCACTGCTACCGCTGCGACACGGTCGTCGAGCCGCGGCTGTCCGATCAGTGGTTCGTCCGGATGAAGCCACTGGCGGCGCCCGCGCTCGACGCCGTGCGGTCGGGACGGACTCGGATTCTTCCCGAGCGGCACGAGGCGGTCTACATCAACTGGCTCGAGGGAATTCGCGACTGGAACATCTCGCGACAGCTCTGGTGGGGGCACCGCGTGCCGGTGTTCTACTGCGGCAACTGCAAGTGGCAGGCGGCGCTGCGTACCGATCCGGCGGGCTGCCCGAAGTGCGGCGGCAACGTTCGCCAGGACGACGACGTGCTCGATACCTGGTTCTCGTCGTGGCTCTGGCCGATCTCGACGTTAGGCTGGCCGAACGAGCAGTCGCGCGACCTGAAGACCTTCTTTCCCGGCGACGTGCTGGTGACGGCACCCGAGATCCTGTTCTTCTGGGTCGCGCGGATGATCATGTCCGGCTTCCGGTTCATGGGCGACGCGCCATTCCACACCGTCTACCTCCACGGCACGGCCCGCGACACCCAGCACCGCAAGATGTCCAAGTCGTTAGGCAACGGCATCGACCCGCTCGACGTCGTCGCGAAGTACGGCGCCGATGCGCTGCGCTGGACGATCGTCTCCGGTCTCGGAATGGGAGCCGATGCGATCTTCGACCCCGCCGATCTCGAAAAGACCTTCGCGCCCGGGCGCAACTTCGCGACGAAGCTCTGGAACATCGCGCGCTTCCTGCTCACTGCGGCGGGCGACGACGCCGTCGCGCCAATCGAATCGATCGACCAGGGGCGGCTCACCCGAGCCGACCGCTGGATCCTCTCGCGCCTGGAGGTGGCGATCGCCGAATGCGATGCGGCGCTCGGTCCGCCCCGCCCGACGGCGTCGAGGTGGGCGGAGGGTGAACGCCGCGCCGGAATGCGGCTCAACGAATACGCCGAGAGCGCGCGCCGATTCGTCTGGAACGAGCTCGCCGACTGGTATGTCGAGGCGAGCAAGGCGCGGCTGCAGGGATCGGGACCGGATCGCGACGTCGCGCGCGCCGTGCTCGTGCACGCGTTCGATCAGGCGCTGCGGTTGCTTCATCCGATCGTGCCGTTCATCACCGAGGCACTCTGGCAGCGTCTGCCCGGTCACGTCGATGGCGAGTTCGTCGCCCGCGCGGCATGGCCGGTCCGTCGCGGCGTCGGCGACGAGCCAACCGGGTTCGAGCTGGTCCGGGACGTGATCGTCCGCATCCGCCAGCTGCGCTCCGACTTTGCGATCGCGCCGGGAAAGCCCGTGACCGTGCACGTCTCACGGACGCTGGACGGCGACCGCGACGGGGAACGGCAGCGTGCCAGCGACAGCCTCGACGCGGTTCTAAGCGAGGAAAGCTCGACGATCGAGCGGCTCGCGCGCGCGACACTCTCGTGGGGACCGGTCGCCAACGGCGCGCCTAACGCGAAGGCGGCGATCATGGGCGGCGCGACCATCGCGATGCTGCTGGAGGGTGCGGTCGACGTCGAGCGCGAACGGTCCAAGTACGCGAAGGAACTGGCCGAGCTGGAGCGGCAACTTGGCGCGCTCGAGAAGCGGTTGGCGAGCCCCGGCTTCACCGGCAAGGCGAAGCCGGAGGTCGTCGAGAGCGAGCGGGCGAAGCTCGGCGAGTGGACCGCGAAGCGCGAGCACCTGGCCGTCCTCGTCCAGTCGTTAGGCGGCGCCTGATGCGGCGACTCGCCCGCCATGAAGCACTCGTTGCACTGGCCGTCGCCGTGATCGGCGGTGCCTGCGCCGAGATCGGCCGTGGCCCGCGGGGCGGGCCCGAGGACTTCGCCGCGCCGAAGCTGGTGAAGGTCACCCCCGACACCGGCACGCTCAACACGAAGCCGAAAGAAGTCGTCTTCCGTTTCGACGAGGTCGTCAGCGAACGGCCAGGCGGCGCGAATGGCCTCGAGGGGCTTGTCGTGCTGTCGCCGAGCGACGGCGTGCCGCGCGTGTCCTGGCATCGGCAGGCGATCAGCGTCAGGCCGCGCAAGGGTTTCCGTTCGAATACGGCCTACAGCGTCACCCTGCTCCCGGGGATGGTGGACCTTCGCGGCAATGTGTCGAAGACGGCATCGACGACCTTCTTTTCGACCGGCGGCGAGATTCCGCGCACCGCCCTCCGTGGCATCGTCTTCGATTGGGTCGCTGGGCGGCCGGCACCGAACGCGCTCGTGCAGGCGTTTCGCCGCGGCGACACCACCTTCGCCTGGGTAGCGACGACCGACTCGCTGGGCCACTTCGAGATTCGCGCGTTTCCGTCGGGGAGCTATCTCGTTCGCGGGCTGCTCGACGCGAACAACAACCGCACCCTCGATCCGCGCGAGGCGTTCGACACGCTCGGCGCGGCCGTCGCTGACAGCGGACGCGTCGAGCTGCTCGCGTTCGTGCACGACAGCCTCGGACCCCGCATCGACCGGTTGGCGGTGGAGGACTCGCTGACGCTTCGCCTCGACTTCGACCAGCCGTACGATCCGCTCCGCCCTGCGACAGCGGCGGAGTTCGCGCTGCTTCGCTCGGACTCGACCACGATCCCGATCGTCGCCCTGTTGACCGACTCGGCGCTCACCGCGGAGAAGGAGGCCGCGGCGAAGGCGCGCGCCGGGGCGGACTCGCTGCGTGGCGTCAATCGCGGGCTTGGTGGGCGAGACACCGCGCGGGCCATCCAGTCGCCTAACGTGCCGCGCCCGCCCGGCGGGGCTGCGGTACCACTCCCGGGGCGACGACCCGCGGTCGCGGCCCCCGACACGATCGCGCGGGCCCGGCCGAGTCGGCCATCGCCGGTCGGGCGCGTGATCCTCCGCCTCGGGTCGCCGCTCACGCCCGGCGCGAGCTACCGGCTGCGCGCGACCGACATCCGCGGCCTGTCGGGCGCACCGAGGACCAGCGACCGTGTCTTCGCGGCGCCGCGCGCGGCCGCGCCGGCCAACCTGGACAGCACTGGCACCCGGCCCGCGCCTAACGGTACGCCGGCGCCGGCGAGGCCGGCCCAGCCGCCGGCCAGGCCATGAGCGCCGATCCGAGACGCGGTCTTCCCAGCGTTGGGGCACTGCTCGAGCACCAGCTGCTTCAGCCGGTGCTCGCCACGGAGCCCCGGTCGCTCGTTGCCGATGCGATCCGCGACGCGATCGAACAGGCGCGGCGCTCGCCGTCGGATGCGCCGGTCAGCGACACCGGATGGGCAGATGCCGTGCACCGCGCGCTCGAGAGCAGGCGGCGCGCCTCCCTGCGCCCGGTGATCAATGCGACCGGCGTCGTGCTCCACACGAACCTTGGCCGCGCCCCGCTTGCGGCGGTTGCCCGTGACGCGGTGGTGGCGATCGCCGACGGCTTCAGCAACCTCGAGTACGATCTGGAGGCCGGGGTCCGAGGATCCCGGCATTCGCACGCCGTGCCGCTGCTCCGCGAGCTGACCGGCGCTGAAGACGCGATGGTCGTGAACAACTGCGCCGCGGCGCTCGTGCTCGCGCTCGATGCACTGGCGCGCGGGCGCGAGGCGATCGTCTCGCGCGGTGAGCTGGTGGAAATCGGCGGCAGCTTCCGGGTGCCCGACATAATGGCAAAGTCGGGGGCAGTGCTGGTCGAAGTCGGAACGACCAACCGCACCCATCTCGACGACTATCGCCGCGCGCTCGGACCGGCCACCGGCGCGATCCTCAAGGTCCATCGCGGAAACTTCGCCGTCGCGGGGTTTGTCGCCGAAGTCGGCGTTCGCGAGCTGCTGCCCGTCGCCCGCGAAGCGGGCATTCCGGTAATCCACGATCTCGGCAGCGGCCTGCTGGTGCCACTCGACGAGTACGGCCTCACGGGGGAAGTGACCGCCCGCGATGCGTTAGGCGCGGGCGCCTCGCTCGTCCTGATGAGCGGCGACAAGCTGCTCGGCGGGCCGCAGGCGGGGATCATTCTCGGCGACGCGGCACTGGTCGCCCGGCTCCGCGCGAGCCCGCTCGCGCGCGCCGTCCGCGTCGACAAGATGACGCTTGCCGCCCTCGAAGCGACGCTCGCGCTGTACCGCGATCCGTCGCGGGCCCGGCGGGAGATCCCGGCGCTGGCGATGCTGACCGCGCCGGTCGAAGACGTTCGGCGACGCGCGGAGCGGGCTGCCGAGCGGCTCGGCCTGGGCGCCGCGGCGGTGGTCGAGAGCACGGCCACGGTGGGCGGCGGGGCGTTCCCGACGGCCGCGATTCCGTCGGCGGCGATCGCCCTGCGCGGCCGCGCCGGCGAGAGCGCCGATGCGCTGGCCGCGTTGCTGCGCGGCGCAACGCCCCCGGTGATCGGGCGGATCGAGGACGATGCCGTCCTGCTCGACATGCGGAGCGTTCCCGCCGCGCACGATGACGAACTGGTCGCCGCCGTCCGTGGCGCGTTAGGCATGGCCCCACGATGAACGGTCCACTCCGCGCCGCCTTTCTCGACCGGGACGGGACGTTGATCGTCGATGCCGATTTTCTTGCCCGGCCGGAGGGGGTGCAGCTGATCCCCGGCGCGACCGACGCGGTGCGGCGGCTGAACGACGCGGGCGTGGTCGTGATCGTCGTGACGAACCAGTCGGGGATCGCGCGGGGGTTGCTCAGCGAGGACGACTACCTGCGCGTCGAGGAGCGGGTGCGGCTCGTGTTCGAGGAGGCTGGTGCCCGCATCGATGCGACGTACCATTGCCCGCATCACCCCGCGATCACCGGGGCGTGCGATTGCCGAAAGCCCGCGCTCGGGATGTACGAGCAGGCCCGCGACGAGCGGGGCCTCGATACCGGCGCCTCGCTCTACGTGGGCGACCGGTGGCGCGACGTCGCTCCCGGGATCGACTTCGGCGGCCGGGCGATCCTCGTCACGAGCACGGCCACCCCGCACGACGACCTGATGCGCGCCGAGCGCGACGCCGAGACTGCGCCGACGCTGGGTGACGCCGTCGATCGCTTCCTCGCCGGTAATTAGTCGCTTAGTGTTACTAATTCAGCGATGACGGGACGGAAGCGGGTCGCGGTGCTGGCGTCGGGGGGTGGCTCGAACCTCCAGGCGATCATCGACCACCTCTCAGGGCTGGGCGAGCGGCGCAGCGCCGACGTCGAGCTCGTCGTGGCCGGGCGCGGGGACGCGGGCGCGCTGGCCCGCGCGAGGCGTGCCGGTATCGCGACCGCGGTCGCCGCACCCGGCGCGATGGCTGATGTGCTGGCGCGGGCCTCGATCGACCTGGTCGTCCTCGCCGGCTACCTGGCGTTCGTGCCGGCGGCGGTCACCAGCGACTGGGCGGGACGAATCATCAATGTTCACCCCGCACTGCTCCCGTCGTTCGGTGGGCAGGGCCTGTACGGGCTCCGTGTGCACCGTGCCGTACTCGAGGCCGGCGCACGGATCAGTGGAGCGACGATACACTTCGTCGATGCACACTACGATCGCGGGCCGATCATCGCGCAGTGGCCGGTGGCGGTGGCCGCGGATGACACGCCCGAATCGCTCGCGGAGCGGGTACTGCGGGTGGAACACCTGCTGCTTCCGCGCGCGGTCGACGCGCTCGCTCGCGGCGCGATCGCGCTTGGCGGCGACGGTCGCGTGCACGGCGGGTTCGCCGTCGCGCCGCCGCCGGCGTTTTTCCTGGAACTGCCTGACGATGCCACACTCGCTGCCGAAATCGATGCGCTCTTCCATTCCTGACCGCACTCCACTCCGCGTTGTCGCAGTCACCCTGCTCGCGCTCGGCGCGGCCGCGCTGTCTCGGAGCTCGCTCGGCGCGCAGGAGCTCACGCCCACCGACCGGAACGAGGTGCTCGGCGCGATCGCGAGCTGGATCGCGCTCGACGTCACCCCAGGGCGTGAAGCGCTGGCGGCGTCGCAGGTGAGCGCACTCGGCTTCCAGCGCGCGCCGCTCGACGGCTACATGATCCGCCGCGGCAGGGGCTCGCCGCGCCGGGTGGTCGCATGTGCCCTCGACCAGGCGGGGTACGTCGTCAGCGCGATCACCGAGGATGGATTTCTCCGCGTACACGGAAGTGGCAACGCGCGGCGTCACGCCCTCTGGGACCAATTCCATGAGGGACAACGGATCCGTGTACGGACGGCGCGTGGGGCAGTACCAGGAGTGATCGGGGTTCGGAGCACGCATCTCTGGCGCGGCCGCGTGGCCGAGGCAGTTCCGGCGTCGATCGAGACCTTCTTCGTCGACGTCGGCGCTCGTTCCGCTGCGGAAGTTGCGCAGCTCGGGATCGCGCTCCTCGATCAGGTCGCGCGCGAGCAGAACGGCTGGCGGTACGCGGACATGGTGGCGGGTCCGGGAGCCGCATCGCGAGCGGGTTGCGCGGCGATCGCCGCGGCCGCGCGTCTCGCCCCCGCCCGCGGCGAGACGATCTTCCTTCTCTCGGCACAGGGGAGCTTCGACTTCACCGGACTTTCGGCGGCGCTGGCAATCCTCGGCCCGGTCGACTCGCTGACGGTCGTCGACCCGGCGCTCGCGCGGGCCGACAGCGGCGAAGCCGGTGTCCAGATCGCCCGGCGAACGCCGACCGCCGATGAGCTGCCACTCTCCCCGCGCCTTCGTGTCGGCGCGACGAGTGCCATTGGCGTTCGCACCAGCTTCCGTGGCTCGCTGGTCGAGAGCATCGCCGCCGACGACGCGATCGAGCTGTTCAGCGAGGTGGCACGCGCGGCTGGCGTGGCGACCAGCGCGCGGCCGGCCGCGCTTGGTGCGGGCCCGGTTTCGATCAACCGGTCGCGCACCGACTCGCTCGCCGCGGTAGCGAGCCTGCTCACGACGCTGGCCGATGTGTACGGCGTGTCCGAGCACGAGTCGCGCGTGCGCGCCGCGGTGATGGCAGCGCTGCCGGCGTGGGCGCGCCAGCGCGCGAGGGTCGACAGCATCGGGAACATCGTGCTCGCGTTAGGCCCGGCGCGCGACACGACGGTGTTCATCGCCCACGTCGACGAGATCGGCTTCGAGATCACGAAGATCGCGCCTGATGGCACGCTCTCGCTCCGCACGCGCGGGGGATTCTTCCGGTCGCTCTGGGAGGGCCAACCGGCGCTGCTTCACTTCGACGGGAATCCGCGCAGCAACGGCTGCGCGCTGCGGTTCGGCAGCGGGAACGAGGCGCGCTCGGCAGCCGGAGTGTTCGTGCCGCGAGCGGCAGCGACCGCGAAGCAGCCAGCCGAGGTGACGGCATGGCTGGGTGTGGACTCGGTCGCCCTCGCCGATTGCGGCGTCGTTGCGGGCATGAGCCTGACGGGGGTCAAGCGCGCGACCGCACTCGCCGGGACACGATTCAGCGCCCGATCGATCGATGACCGCGCCGGCTGTACGGCGCTCATCCTCGCTGTCCGGGCCCTCGACGAGAAGCTACTCGACCGCACCGTCATCTTCGTCTGGTCGGTCCAGGAGGAGACGGCGTTAGGCGGCGCGGCCTGGCTCGCCCCGCGCCTCGGGCCCGCGGTGAGGCGCGTACACGCGGTCGACACCTTCGTTGCGGCCGACTCCCCGCTGGAGAGCGATCGTTTCGCCAACACGCCGATCGGGCGGGGCGCGGTCGTTCGCGCACTCGACAACTCGAGCGCGACGCCGGCCGCGGAGGTGGACCGGGTCGCCGCGATCGCGGCGGCGAAGCGGATCCCCCTCCAGATCGGCACGACCAACGGCGGCAACGATGGTTCGGAGCTGGCGCGCTTCGGCGCGGTCGACGTGCCGATCGCGTGGCCGCTCCGCTACAGCCACTCTCCGGCCGAAGTGATCGACCTGCGCGACGTCCAGGCGCTGGCGCGCCTGGTTCTCGCGCTCGCGACCTCGCGTTAGGCCTCACGACAGCCATCATACTGCACACGACGCGATGCGCGCCCTGCTCTCCGTTTCGAACAAGTCCGGCCTCGTCGACTTTGCCGGCGAGCTCGTCTCCCTCGGCTGGGAGCTGGTTTCGACCGGCGGCACGGCGAGGGCAATCCGGAACGCCAACGTCCCGGTTCGCGACATCAGTGAGGTGACGGGCTTTCCCGAGATGATGGACGGCCGGGTGAAGACGCTGCACCCGCTGGTGCACGGCGGCCTCCTCGCGCGACGGGACCTGCCCGAACACGTCGCGGCAATGCGCGAGCACGGCATCGAGCCGATCGACCTGGTGGTGGTGAATCTCTACCCGTTTCGCGAAACCGCGGCCAAGGCTGGTGTGGTGCCAGATGAAGTCGTCGAGCAGATCGACATCGGTGGCCCGTCGATGCTCCGGTCGGCCGCGAAGAATTTTGCGTCGGTGACCGTTGTCGTCGACCCGGCCGATTACGCACGGGTCCTTGCCGCGGTGCGGGCGTCTCCCGCGGGCTCGAGCGACGGTGCAAGGCTCACGCTTCGGCGCGATCTCGCCGAGAAGGCATTCGCGCACACGGCCGCGTACGACGCGGCGATCAGCGCGTGGTTTGCCGCCCAGCGCGGCGACGCGTTCCCGGACGACATGACCATCGCCATGCGAAAGCGGCAGTCGCTCCGCTACGGGGAGAATCCGGGACAGCGCGCCGCGTTTTACGCGAGCCCGGACGAGCCAGGATTGCAGAGCCTCATTCAGCGCGGTGGAAAGGAGCTCTCCTTCAACAACCTCCTCGACCTCGACGGTGCGCTGCTCGCCGCCGAGCCGTTCCTGGATGAGCCGTGCTGCGCCATCATCAAGCACACGACGCCCTGCGGTATCGCCATCGGCAGCAGCGCGCTCGACGCGTACCGGAAAGCGTTGGCCTGCGATCCCGTGTCGGCGTTCGGGTCGGTGATTGCGTTCACGGTGCCGGTTGACGATGCCGCGGCTGAAGCGGTGTCGGCGCTGTTCGTGGAATGCATCGTCGCGCCGTCGTTCAGCGATGGCGCGGTCGAGATTCTCGGGCGGAAGAAGAATCTGCGCGTGATCGAAGGTGCGGCCCGCTGGCGCGCGGGAGCTCTCGACTTCAAGCGCGTCCGCGGGGGGCTGCTCGCGCAGGAACGCGCGCCGCTCGCCCGCGCCGACGATGTCTGGAAGGTGGTCACCGAGCGGGCGCCGACCGATGCCGAATCGCGCGACCTGGCGTTCGCGTGGCGGGCGGTGTCGAGCGTCAAGTCGAACGCGATCCTGCTGGCGCGCGATGGGGCGAGCATTGGAATCGGTGCCGGCCAGATGTCCCGCGTGGACGCAGCGTTCGTGGCCGTGCACAAGGCCCGCCAGGCGGGGCACGAGACGCGCGGGGCTGCGCTCGGATCCGACGCGTTCTTCCCGTTCCGCGACGGAATCGACCAGGCCGCGGAGGCCGGAGTGACGACGATCGTCCAGCCCGGCGGCTCGGTTCGGGACGACGAAGTCATTGCGGCAGCAAACCAACATGGCATCGCAATGGTACTAACTGGGCAGCGTCTCTTCCGTCACTGAGCCGCAATCGCCATTTTCAATGGCTTGGGGGGCGTCGCGACTGGCGACGCCCCGCCGTCTACCTACTGGACCGAATGGCGCCGACACCGAAGACTCAACCGCAGGAAATCGAGACACCGCCGTCGTACCTGGCCGCCGGCCTGACGTCGCTCGGCGTGTTCATCCTGTACCTCATAACGCTCGCGCCGTCGACGGCGATGTGGGACACGAGCGAATACATCGCCGCGGCCTACACGCTCGGACTGCCGCACCCGCCGGGGAATCCGTTCTTCGTGCTGATCGGCCGCGTCTTCACGCTGCTCCCGATCGCGCCGGGTATCGCCACCCGCGTGAACGTCCTCGCCGCGCTCGCGAGCGCGGTTTCGGCGGGTGCATGGTTTCTCATTACCGAGCGCGTGCTCGTCGGGTGGTTCCCCCTGCGCTGGCAGCGGATCCTCGGCGGCGTGCTCGCTGCGCTGATGGGCGCGACGGCGTTCACCGTCTGGAACCAATCGGTCGTGAACGAGAAGGTCTACACGGTGTCGCTCGCCTTCTTCGCGATCGTCGCCTGGCTCTCGGTCCTCTGGGCCGATGCGCCCCATGGCAAGAAGGCCGATCGCATCCTCGTCCTGATCGCGTACCTGATCGGGCTTGGCTACGCGAACCACCCGGCCGGTTTCCTCGTCGGGCCGGCGGTTGGCGTCGTCGTGCTCGCGCGGCGCTGGGAGAACGTGCTTCGCTGGAAGCTGCTGCTCGCCTGTGCCGGTGCGCTCGTCCTCGGGATGACGGTGTTCGCGACGCAACCGATCCGCGCTGCGCACTTTCCGCCGATCAACGAAGGCGAGCCGACGGCGTGCACCGATGGCCCGAAGTTCGGCTGCACTTTCTCGAAGCTCACCTACGATCGCTTCATGTACAACTTCAATCGCGAGCAGTACGGCAAGCCCGCGTTGAGCGATCGTCAGGCACCGTTCACCGCCCAGGTCGGGATGTGGTGGACGTACTTCCGCTGGCAGTGGATGCGCGACTCACAGGACGCGCACCCGGGTGCGCAGACCGCGCTCGCCGTCACTTTCCTCCTGCTCGGGCTCCTCGGCGGGTGGGTGCACTTCACCCGGGATCGACGAAGTTTCTGGTTCTTCGGGCCGTTGATCTTCACGGTCACGCTGGTGCTGATCGTCTACATGAATTTCAAGTACGGATACTCGCAGGCGCCGGAGCTCGGGCAACAAGTGCCGCGCGAGGTTCGTGACCGAGACTATTTCTACCTCTGGAGCTTCTCGGCGTGGAGCGTGTGGGCGGCGCTCGGGCTGATCTGGGTGTGGGAGACCGTCGCCGCTGCATTCGGATCGGATCGAGTCCGGGTTGGAAGCGACACCGTCGAACAGCCGCGCCGGCTGAGCTTCGTGCTCGCGTCGCCGCTGCTCCTCATCGCGCTACTCCCGCTGCTCCTCAACTGGAAGACCGCGTCCCGCGCGGACCAGACGGACACCCGCGACTTTGCGGCCGACCTGCTCAACTCCGTGGAGCCGTACGGCGTGCTCGTGACGGTTGGCGACAACGACACGTTCCCGCTCTGGTACGCGCAGGAGGTGGAAGGAATTCGCCGCGACGTTTCGATCGCCAACACTTCCCTTCTGAACACCGATTGGTACGTCCGTCAGCTCGTTCGCCGCCCGGTGTACACGTACGACGCGGCGAAGGGACCAAAGCTGTACGCGGGGAAGCAGTGGCCGAAGCCGGCGACCGGCCCGCTGAACATGACCCTGGCAGAAGCCGACGCTGTGCCGATCGTCGCGGACGTGCCGCAGGCGGCGCTGTTCACCGCCGGCAACGTGCGGGCGATCATTACGCCGAGGCAGCTGACGCGCGCTGACATCCTCGTGCTCCGCATGATCAAGGATGCGGCGGGCACGGTGCGGCCGATCTACTTCAGCCGCACGTCAGGCGGTTACGCGGGCGAACTGGGGATGGGCGAATACACGCTCACCCAGGGGCTGGCGAAGAAGCTGGTCAATGGCGAGATCAAGCCCAACCGTGACACGATCGCGGTGGGAGGCGAAGGGTTTCTCGATCTGCCCCGGACCAAGGCGTTGTGGGACAGTGTGTTCATGGCGACCAAGTCGATCGCCCGGCGCAGCGACTGGCCCGACCAGCCGTCGGTCGGCATTCCCTACCTCTACGTCTCGACGGGCGCGATTCTCTCCGAGGCGCTGCAGCACAATGGTCAGCCGCAGGATGCGGCAAAGGTGATGGCCGACGCGCGGGCGATCGCAAAGTCGACGCGGCTCGACGATCTCCTCGCCCGGTTCGAGGCGGCCGGCCAGCCCGCCGTGAACCCGTTCGCGAACGACAGCGCGGGTCGCATCGAGGTCCCCCTCGCGCCGCAGGCGGCACCACCGACCACTCCGAAAACGTCAGGCAAGCCATAGCGCAAGCAATCACAGGGAGGGCCGCAGCCAGGATCGGCTGCGGTCCTCTCGCGCGTTAGGCAGCGGCGCGCTCAGGGCGTGAACGAGAAGGCGAGCTGCGTACCACCCGGCGCCGGCAACACGCTCGCGCCAAGCAGGAACCGGTCGAGCTTCGTGCGCGGTCGCGAATGCGCGTAGCGAACGGTCTTGATTCCGAGCATCGCGCCGAGGAAGGAGCCGGCCGCGACGTCGCTCGCCCAGTGCTTGTTCAGGTACAGCCTCGTGAAGCCGGGCACGGACGCGGCGCCATAGAGCAGCGGTGCCGCCCAGCGCACCGCACCCGGCTTCCGGATCCTGATCTCTTCGACCGCGGCGGCCGATGCCGCGAACGCAGTCGCCGCGTGGAGCGACGGGAATGCGCGATACTCGAAGTCGCTGTAGCCGCGGCCGTAGCGGCGTGTGGTGGGCCCCTCGGTCGCGCTGCTCGGGCGGGCCCGGCCGATCGCACCGCGGACGACCTGCCCGATGGCGGTCGTCAGCACGAGCGACTCGGTGATGTGGAGCCCGACGTCGGCGGTCGTCTCCGAATGCGTCAGCCGACCAATGCCGTACGCGGCGACCGCGCCAAAGGTGAACGGCGTTTCATTGAGCGTCGTGAGCGTCTTCACAACGCTTCGCCTGCTGCTGCCCCCCTGCACGTCCGGGCGCTGCGACCAGCGCGCGATGCGCGTGTCGAACTGGAAGACGACCGCGGTTCCGGCGATCGCGATTCCAGTCGCGACGGCGTCACGGCGGGTGAAGAACGTCTTGTCCACCCGTTGCGCGGTCGCGGGAACCGCCGCGCTTGCGAGCGCGGCGGCAACGCTGATGAGCTTCACAGAAAACGGCATGCACGAACGAACGACCTGCACAAGAACCTCCGGATTTTCCGATTCGAATTCGATTCCCACTGGCCTCATTACGCAAGCCGCGTGTCAGCAGCGGCCGAACCCTGAGAGCGGCTCACGCCGGCCCTCAAATGCAGGAAGCCCCCTCGCGGCGTCGCGAGCGGGCTTCCTGGACTCCGGACAGTCCGGCTACTGAACCTTGACCGTCCCGCGCATTCCGGATGTGGCGGTTCCGTGAATCGAGCAGTGATACCCGTAGCTTCCCGCAGCCGCGAAGGTCTTCGAGAATGATCCCGCGCTCTGGATTCCCGAGCCCGAAGGACCGCCATCCTCGAACACGATGCTGTGATCGACGCAGCTCGTGCCGCCGTAGCCATCACCGGTGCAGCTGTTCCAGGTCCAGGTGATCGTGCTCCCCGGCGCGACCGTCGTCGTCACAGGGGAGAATGCGTTATTCTGCACCGAGATCTCGGTGCTCGTCGATCCGCCGGGCGCACCACCGGACCCGCCGCTTGGCGGCGGTGAAGCGGGGCCGCCGCCACCCCCGCCGCCGCAGCCTAACGCGAGGAATGTGACCACCAGCACGAAGGCAGTCCGTCGGGACAGCAAATCGACCACGGATCTGGACATGTCAGGATCTCCCGCGCCCAATTGGCGCCGTGTGCGAGGCCAACCATCGGAGCCCGGCGTTGGGTGATTCTCTCACGATGGGAGCGGTTCGATGGAACAGCAAACCTTGCTGGGCGAACGCCGGTTCACGCGGGGTGAATGCATGTTTCCGCGTCGCGCTCACCCGCGCAGCCGCCTCGATTGAGCGTCGTCGCGCGTTAGGGCGGGTCGCGGCAACCCGCTGGTGCGGATGCGCCGGCAACGTGCTACGTTACGGGAATCGGAGGGCGTCGGGGGACGCCCCGCGCGGCGATGCGTTTATCGCGACCGGCGGCTCATGATGTGCTAGCAATACCGCCGACCGCGCGCGCATCGTCGCATTCACGCCAGACAGCCCCGGCGCTGCCTCAAACCCGAAGGTCGTCTTCGCCGCCATCGGACGCGGCGCGCGAGTTGGCGCGCCGTGTTCTGGCTGGCGCCCCGCCGGAGGGCAGCGCCGATCTCGATCGGGTCGCGGCGGCTGAGCGTATCTGCGAGCGTATCGCGGCGGGACTCGCGCGCTGGTTCGGCGCGTTCGGGTCGTCCGCCCTCGTCGGGCGTGCGCTGGCGCGTGCCCGAGCTGAGGACAGCGTTCTCGCAAAGCTGACCATGACCGAATCGGGACTGGGAGTCTCCGGTTTCGCGGCCAGTGCAAAGGACCACGGCGCGGACGCCGCATTGTCTGGCGCCGCGCTCTACCTGGCGGTGCTCTTTGATCTCCTCGCGCGCCTGATCGGGACTGATCTCGCGACCGCGCTTGTCGAGCAGAGCGCAGCCGGCGTGCCCGACGGTCCCCCCGCCAGCTCCGCTGAGCCCGCAGCCCCGCGCGTATCGCCAAGTGAAGCACCCGGGACCTCAGCGCCGAGACAGAAGCCCAAAGACCGGAAAACGGGAACAGAGCGATGACTGACAAGAGTCCAAAGCGAGAGGCGAGCGCGCCCAGGGGAGCGGGCCGGCCCGCGCCGAGCAAGCCGATGAAGAACCTGAGCACCGGCGTGCCGGGCCTCGATGCGGTGCTAGGTGGCGGCCTTCCCGAGTTCTCGTTCAACATGCTCGCCGGCGGGCCGGGAACCGGAAAAACGACCCTTGCGCAGCAGATTCTTTTCGCGAACGCCGAGCCCGCGCGCCCCGCGCTGTACTTCACCGTGCTCGGCGAGCCGACCGTCAAGATGCTCCGGTACCAGCGCCAATTCCGCTTCTTCCGCCCCGAGCAGGTCGGTACGTCGGTCCAATATCTCAACCTGAGCGAGGAAGTGCTCTCGGGTGATCTCGGCGAAGTGCTGGGGAGGATGACCGCGGAAGTCGAGCGCCTAACGCCGTCGATCGTCGTGGTCGACAGCTTCCGGACGATCCGTTCGGCCGCTGGCGCGCGCTTCGCCGGCAACCTGAGCGTCCCGCCGGCCGACGAAGTCATGGCGCTCGAGCAATTCGTTCAGCGACTCGCCCTCCATCTCACCTCGTGGGAGGTGACGTCCCTGCTGATCGGCGAGTACAGCGAACCCGAACAGCGGCAGCCGCTGTTCACGATCGCAGACGGCATCATGTGGTTGACCCAGGCGACCGATCGGAACTCCGTGGTGCGCAAGTTCCAGGCGTTGAAGATTCGCGGACAGGCGCAGATGCCCGGGCTGCACACCTTCCGGATTACCGACGACGGGCTGCAGGTCTACCCGCGGATACCAGACCAGCAGTGGGCGCGGCGAGAGCGGCACGCCGTCGAGCAGGTGCGTCTCTCGACCGGCGTGCCGGGGCTGGACACACTCATGGGTGGCGGAATTCCCGCGGGCGACGCCGTGATGCTGGCGGGGCCGACCGGGACCGGCAAGTCGACGTTTGGAATGCTGTTCGCCGCCGAAGGGCTCAAGAAGGGCGAAGCCGTCGTTGTCGCTGGGTTCGAGGAATATCCCGAGGCGTACCTGGCGCGACTCCGTGCCTTCGATGTCGATCCCGACGCGATGATCAAGGCGGACAAGCTCCGCGTGACCTATCTCCGTCCACTCGATCTGTCGGTCGATGAGACGCTGGCCGAGATTCTCGGCAACGTGCGCGACACGGGAGCGACGCGGGTGATCATCGATTCGCTCACCGGCTTCGAGGTCGCGCTCGCGCCGACGTTCCGGGAGGATTTTCGCGAATCACTGTACCGGCTCGTCGGCGCGTTGACCGCGAACGGCGTCACCGTCTTCATGGTTCTCGAGGCCGTCGCCATGTCGCCGGACATGGGCTTCACCGGTGAACGGGTGTCGTTCATAACGGACGATATCGTCGTCCAGCGCTACGTCGAGATCGATGGCGCCATGGAAAAACTATTGGCCGTCGTGAAGATGAGACGCAGTGAGCATAGCCAGGCATTCTGGCGGTATCACCTCACCGCGAATGGTGCCACGATTGGGGAACCGTTGGTCGGATACTACGGGATCCTGTCAGGGACGCCGCAGCGACACGTTGCCGAGCCGGCAGGCGACCGGGCAGGGCTCACCGAACGGGAAGCAATGGTCCTCGACGCGCTCGTTAGGCAGGGAGAGTCAACGCTCGCGAGTCTTGCAACGGCGGCCGGCACCTCGCGGAAGGAAACGACGACCATGGTCGAGCGCCTCGTTCTGCTCCGATATGCCGTGCGCATCGCCGGGAAAGACGAGTCGAGCGCGTCGTACCGGGCGATCGCCCAGCCGGTTGGCCAATGACGCACCGGTCGTCAGGCAGCTGATGGAGAAGCCGCGGCGCATCGATGGGGCCGGGGGGCCATTGGCCCCGCCATCAGTCGCGCCACTCACCACGTCGCTCGGGCCGTCGTTAGGCATGTCCAGTGGCGCTGCGTCCGCTGCCGGCTCCGCCGGCCAGGCGGCTGCTGCGTTGTTGGCAATGGAAGCGACGCACCGCCAGCTGACCGAACGCATCCTCCTCAGCGCGTTGCGCGAGCAGGACGCCGCCGCCCTCGCCGAGGCGGGTCGCGAGCGCGCGCAGTTCCTCGCTGAAGCGGGCCTGCGCTTCGGCGCCTCGCTCGATCAGGAGCTGACGTACGAAGCTGTCGCCAGCGTGACGCTTCCATCTTCCAATGCGTGGTCTATCGTCGATATCGTCGAGACGGGCGGCACGCTCCGCCGGCTCGCGGTGATCCACCCCGACGACTCCAAGCAGTCGGTCGCGCGCGCATTGGGCAGGCAATGGACGGCAAGCGAGGATGACACAATCGGCGTCCCCGCGATACGGAAGGGGCGCATCCCGATCATCGTGACGGAACATGCCGAGTCACGCGTCATCGGAGAGCACGATGCCAGCACGGCTGCGATCGTGCGATGGCTGGGTGCGGGAAGCTTCCTCGTTGTGCCGATCCTCGCGCACAACGTGCTGCTGGGCGCGATCACCTACGTCGCAGCGCCCGGTAACGAACGCTTCACGCCCGACGACGTGCGGCTCGCCGAACAGCTCGCGGCCCGGTGCGCCCAGGCCCTCGAAAGCGCTCGTCTCTACGCGGCCGCGCGCGCGGCGTGGGCCGCCGCCGAGACGGCGCGCGCTGATGCGGATGCCGCCCGCGCTGTCGCCGAGTCCTCGAACTCGACGAAGGCACGGTTTCTCGCAACGATGTCGCATGAGCTGCGCACACCGCTGAACGCCATCGGGGGCTATGCACAGCTCCTCGAGCTCGGAGTCCGGGGCCCTGTTACCGCCGAGCAGCAGCACGATCTGGTGAACATCCAGCGCAGTCAGGCGCACCTCGTGGGACTCGTTGACGCAGTGCTGAACTATGCCCAGCTCGAAGCCGGACGGGTCGTCTACAACATCAGCGACGTCGATCTCTCCGAAGCCGTCGCCAGCGTCGAAGGCCTGGTCGCTCCCCTGCTGCTCGAGAAGAATATCACCTACACCATCACCCCATGCGATCGTGCGGCGACGGTCCGCGCTGACGCCGCGAAGGTGCGCCAGATCATCGTCAACCTGGTGGGCAACGCGACGAAGTTCACGCCGATTGGAGGGAGGATCACGGTGGTTTGTTCGCCCGGCGCGAGTGACGCGAACGCAGACGACGAATCGTCAGGCATGCCGACTGTGCGCGTGTCGGACACTGGCATCGGAATTCCCGAGGATAAGCTCGAGAGCGTGTTCGAGCCGTTCGTCCAGGTGAACCGGCGACTCACGTCCGCGGACGTTGGGGTCGGGCTCGGGCTTGCGATCAGCCGGGAGCTTGCCGAGGGAATGGGCGGTCGGCTCACCGTCGTCAGTTCACCTGACGGCGGAACGACGTTCACGCTCTCGTTGCCGGCCGCTTAGGAAGCTCGTAACGCGCGTTCGGCAACGCGGCAGGCCTCGACCGGCTTGCGCGAACGCTGTCGCGCGGGCGAATGTTCGTGCTCGGGAGGGCTGGCAGAATGGCTAATGCAGCGGTCTTGAAAACCGCCGTCGCGAGAGCGACTTACAGGTTCGAGTCCTGTGCCCTCCGTCCGCTGTCCGCGACCACGCGAGCGGTTGACCCGTCCGGCGGCGCGGGGTAGTTTCAGACTCTCGAGGCGCGCGATGCTTCTGTCGCGCGCCTCGGTCACGGAGAGATGGCCGAGTGGCTGAAGGCACCGGTTTGCTAAACCGGCATACGGGTTTACGCCTGTATCGAGGGTTCGAATCCCTCTCTCTCCGTTTTTGCGGGTGTGAGGCACCGCCGGGTCTCCCGGCAACGCCTGACACCCGTTCCTTTTTCAAGGCTACTTCCGATGCCTGAGATACGCGCTCCCCGCGTGCGCTTTGCGCCTTCGCCTACCGGCTACCTCCACGTCGGCGGTGCCCGCACCGCGCTGTTCAACTGGTTGTATGTCAAGAAGAACGGCGGCCAGTTCCTGCTGCGCATCGAGGATACCGACAAGGCGCGGAGTACCGACGAGAGCACGCGTGCCATCTTCCAGGGGCTCGAGTGGCTCGGCCTCGGCTGGGATGAGGAACCGGTCTATCAGGGCGCGAACCTCGAGCGTCACCGCGCCGACGCCGATCGCATGCTCGCCAATGGCTCCGTCTATCGCTGCTTCTGCACGCCGGCCGAGCTCGACGAGCGACGAAAGGCGGCCGAGGCGCGGAAGGAAAGCTTCAAGTACGATCGCCGCTGCGATCGGCTGCCCGCTGACGAGGTGGCGAGCCGCGTCGCCGCGGGCATTCCGCACGTGCTGCGCTTCCGAGTGCCCGACGGAACGACCGACTGGGACGATCTCGTCCACGAGCGGATCGCCTTTCCGAACAAGGACATCGAGGATTTCGTCATCCTCCGCTCGGATCGCACCCCGATCTACAACATGGCCGTCGTCTCCGACGACATCGCGATGCGCATCACGCTGGTCATGCGTGGCGATGACCACATCTCGAACACGCCCAAGCAGATCCTGCTCTATCGCGCGTTAGGCGCCGAGCTGCCGGTCTTCGCCCACCTGCCGATGATCCACGGGCTCGATGGGAAGAAGCTGAGCAAGCGCCACGGCGCGACCGCGGTCGGCGACTATCAGCATGTCGGCATTCTCCCCGGCGCGATCCGCAACTTTCTCGCCCTGCTCGGCTGGTCGCCGGGTGGCGACCGCGAAGTCATGACGATGGACGAGATGGTCGAGCTGTTTTCCGTTGACGGCCTGCAGAAGAAGGCCGCCGTTTTCGACACGAAGAAGCTCGAGTGGATGAACGGGCAGTACTTGAGCCGCACCCCCGCCGCGGAGTTGGCGCCGCTCGTCACGCCGATGCTCATCACCGCCGGTCTCGCGACCGCTGCCGATGTGGCGCGAAAGGAGGAGTGGTATCTCGCACTCCTCGACCTGCTCAAGGTCCGTGCACGGACGACCGACGAGATCGTGCATCAGGCCAAGCCCTACTTCACCGACGAGATCGACTACGATCCCGAGGCGGTGGCGAAACAGTGGAAGGACGCCGCCGCGACTCGCGACATTCTCGCGGCCACGCGGGAGCGGCTTGCGCACACCACCTGGGAGCCGGCGGCCATGGAAGAGGCGCTTCGAACGCTTGCCGAGGAGCGCGGCACCACCGGCGGGAAGATCTTTCAGCCGCTGCGCGTCGCGCTCACCGGTCTCACCGTCAGTCCGGGGATCTTCGACGTATTGCTGATGCTCGGCCCCGATCGCGCACTGCGTCGCATCGAGAGCGCAGAGCGGTGGCTCGAGACCGGCGGCGCGGTCAAAAGCTGATTAGAATTTCATTATTGACGCGCCACCGGACGCAGCCGTACATTGACCGCAGCCCCTCGTAGTCGGCATGTTTTCGCCGGGTGACCGAGTGTTACCCGGCGACGCTTTTGGCGGAGGTCTCCAATGACGGAGCCGCTTTCCCCGCTCGAGCAGAAAGTCTATCACTATCTGATCGACTTTCTCGGAGAGAATACGTACCAGCCGAGCATCCGGGATATCGCCCGGAAGTTCCGGATCAAGTCGACGAAGACCGTGTCGGACTTGCTCCACGCGCTCGCGGTAAAGGGCTACATCCAGCGCGACCGCGCCCGTTCACGCGGCGTGAAGCTGCTCGGCATCGGCGGGCTCTCCCGCGTGCAGCCGGTACCCTACTACGGGAAGATCCACGCCGGCGAGCCGACGCTGCTCCCCGAGGATCGGCTCAGCTTCATCACGATGGACCGCCGCTTCGTGCCGTCCGAGGATTCGTTCTTCCTCAAGGTCATCGGCGACAGCATGAACGGCCGCGGGATCCTCGAGGGCGACTACGTGCTCATCTCGCAATCGCGACGCGCCCAGGACGGCGACATCGTCGCCGCGCGGTTAGGCGAGGAGGCGACGGTCAAGACGCTGACGCATCGCGGCCAGACGATCGTGCTCGAGCCGGCGAATCCCGCCGAGCGCCCGATCAGCGTCGGACCTGGGGACGACTTTTCCGTGCTCGGCGTGGTGTGCGGGGTGTTCCGGCCGTACTGCGAAGAGGCGGAAGCCATCGCGCCTGACCTGTCCGCGGTCGCCGACTAGGCGCGTCGCGCTTACGGCTGTAAGCGATAAGCGGCAAGCCGTTAGCGGACTGCGTGGACGGCCCTGCGGTTTCGCCGGCGCTGACTGCTTGCCGCTTACCGCTTATAGCTGCAGTCAGGCCTAACGCGTCCCCGCCGTCAGCGGGTTGCCCGGGTCGCCGCCGTGCTTCGAGGCGTCGGCTTCGCGACGCTCGCGTTCCTTTCGCTCGCGGATTGCCTTCACGGCGGCGCGGAACTGCTCTTCGTTCAGGCGGCGGTGCGTCTGGTCGAACATCTCGGCGGTCATCATGTCGCGCTCGCGCTGCTTGCTGATGTCGCCCTGGTACCGGGCGAGTGGCAGCTGATAGAGCAGCGCGCTCGGCAGGGAGAACTTGCCGAGCCGGATCTTGTTCTTGTCGATGCCGTACTCCTGGCCGCCGCGGTTGAAGATCCACGCCGGCCGCTCGCCTGGGCCGACCTGGCCACGCTCGGCGAGGTTGAGCGAATCCTGGTAACGGCCGAGCCGCGAAGCGAAGACGCTGTCGCGGCGCTCGTCGTCCGTTTTCGGTGCGCCGATGAGCGGCCCCGTTTCCGTCCAGAGCCGGCCGTCGCCGAACGCGGGCTGGACGCCGCGAAGGATCCCCCCGCCGCCGATGAGCGGACCACTGCCTCCCGGCTCGCCAGGCATCACGGTGACGCGGGGCGCCGGGGGAAGCGTGGTCGGCACGGTGATCGGGGCGCGGAGCATCGGCGCGACGCCAACGTCAGGCGCGGCGCGCCGATTGTCGCCGCCGTCGACCTGGGCACGCGCGACCGACGTGTCGCCGCGCGGCGGAAGTGGAACGTAGATCAATCGCTCGGGCGCGGTCGGGGCGATGCGCGGATCCTGCCGGAAGAACGACGTCAGGGTCCCCGGCACCATCACGATCCGTACGAGCAACGCGATCCCGACGATATGGAGCGCAAGCGACGTCGCAAGCGAGCGATAGTCGCGGCGGGGAGGCACCCTCACGCGAGCTCACCCTGCATGCGCGTGAGCAGTCGGCCGGCCCGGGTCGCCGCTTCACGAAGCCGATCCGGCGAGTTGATAAAGGACACGCGGAAGAACCCCTCGCCCGCCGCGCCTAACGCTGACCCCGGGAGCACCACGACACCCTCGTCATCGAGCAGGCGGTCGGCGAAGGGGCGGCTCGCGATGCCGCTCGGAAGCGGGCACCAGAGATACATCGCCGCCCGCGGCGTCGCGCATGGGAATCCGGCCGCGGAGAATGCGTCGGCGGCCGCGTCCCGGCGTTCGCGAAAGATCGCGACGTTGCCTGGAACCCACTCCGCCCAGCTCTCCAGCGCCGCAACGCCCGCCGCCTGCACCGCCATGAATGCTCCCGTGTCTACGAACGTCTTCACTTTCGCCAGCGCGGCGGCGATCGGCGGCCGTGCCACCGCCCAGCCACACCGCCATCCCGTCATGTTGTACGTCTTGGACAGGGAATGGAACTCGATCGCAACCCCGTCCGCCCCGTTGATCTCGAAGATGCTCGGCGGGACGTAGCCGTCGTACGCGATCTCCGAGTAGGCATTGTCGTACACCAGCAGGATGTCGAGTTCCCTGCACCGTGCGACAATCCGCTCCAGGTAGTCCCGCGGGGCGATCGCCGCCGTTGGATTGTTGGGATAGTTGAGATACAGGATCCGCGCCCGATCGAGCACATCCGCCGGAATTTCGTCGACATCGATCAGGAATTCACGCTCCGGACGCAACGGAACGGTGTAGGCCGTCCCCTCGCCAAGGAGCGTCCCGCCAAGGTACGCCAGGTAGCCCGGTTCGGGAATGATCGCGACGTCCCCTTTACCGACGAATGCCATCGCGAGGTGCGCGATCCCCTCCTTCGAGCCGATCAGCGGAACGATCTCGCTGTATGGGTCGAAGTGCACCCCGAATCGCTTGACCATCCATGCCGAGATCGCCTCGCGATAGGCAGGCAGGCCGAGGGCAAATCCGTAGCGGCTCATCGCCGGGACGTCAGCGGCGCGCTTGAGCGCCGCGACCGCGGCCGGAGGCGCTGGCAGATCGGCATCGCCCGCCCCGAGGTCGATGACGTCGATGCCCTGCGCGACCAGCTCGCGTTTTCGAGCGGGAACGTGGGCCCCGGGATAGACGGGCAGGGTCGCGAAGCGTGGCGCGAGCCGAGGCATCAGCGGCCCGCCTTCACACCATTGCTCACGTGGCTGATCCCCGCGACCTCGACCTCGACGATGTCACCGGGGGCCAGTGGTGCGACGCCAGCCGGTGTCCCGGTCGCGACGAGATCCCCCGGCTCGAGTGTCATGATCTGCGAGATGTACGAGAGGACCGCCGGAATCGAGAACACCATGTCCGAGGCGACGCCGCGCTGTTTCACCACTCCGTTCACCCGGGTAATCACCGTTAGGCTCGTCAGGTCGGCGGGTGGATCGCCGGCGACGCCCATCGGACAGAAGCTGTCGAATCCCTTCGCGCGCGTCCATTGCCCGTCCTTGTTCTGGAGGTCGCGCGCGGTGACGTCGTTGACGGCGACGATGCCGCGGATTCCCGCCACCGCTTCGGCTTCGCTCGCGAAGCGGAGCGGCTTCCCGATGATGATCCCGATCTCCCCTTCGAACTCGACGCGCGACGATGCCGCTGGAAGCTCGATCGGGTCGCCCGTCGCGATCACGCTCGATGGCGGCTTGAGGAAGATCAGCGGCTCCTTCGGCACCTCGTTGCCGAGCTCCTTCGCGTGGTCACGGTAGTTCCGGCCAACGCACACGATCTTTCCTGGGAGCATGGCGACGACGGGCTAGGGGTTTGGCGAACCGCGGACGGCTACTCGCCCTCGGCTGACGCGTAGAAGATACGGATCTCGTCGCGAATCTTCGACCACGATGTGAAAAGTCGCTTCGCGGGCGGGAGCGCACTCACCAGTGAGCGCCCATACGGCTTGCTGGTCGCGCGCGGATCGGCGAGAACGACCACCCCCCGGTCGGTCGCGGTGCGGATCAGGCGTCCGAACCCCTGCTTCAGGCGCAGCGCGGCGTGCGGCATCATGTACTCGGTGAATGCGTCGCCACCGCGCGCCTGGATCGACTCGCAATGGGCAGCGGTCACCGGCTCGGTCGGGACGCGGAAGGGAAAGCGCGAGATGAGCAGGCCGCGCAGCGCGCGCCCCGGGACATCGACGCCCTCCCAGAACGATGCGGTGCCGATCAGGATCGCGCCGCCATTCTCGCGAAATCGCCGGAGCAGCGAATCGCGTGAATCCTCGCCATGGACGAGCAACGGCCAGCGCCGCTCGATGCCCCGCGCCCGAAGCTCGCTCGCGGCCGCGCGCAGATCCTTGTGGCTGGTGAAGAGGATGAACAATCCACCGTCGGCCGCCTCGGCGAGGTCTGCCGTTGCCCTGATCACCGCCTGGAAGTGTCCCGGCGGGTCGACGTTAGGCGCGGGGAAGTCGCTCGGCACCGCGAGGATCGACCGCCCGGCATAGTCGAAGGGCGAGGGGAAGACGTCGGTGTGAGGAATGACATCATCCTCGTCGAGTCCGAGGCGCGCCGCGAGAAAATCGAAGCGGTTGTCGGTGGCCAGCGTCGCGCTCGTGACCACCGCGGTCTGGACCCGCTTGAACAGGTCTTCGCGAAGAATCGGCGCAAGATCGAGTGGCACCGCGGACACGGCGACGGCGCGATCGCGGCCGCGCACGTCGATCCATCGAACCGTCGGCTCGGCGTCGGCCGCGGGGCGAAGGGCGTTGCGCAGCGAGTCACCGGACGACTGGAGCCGCTTCCCGACTGCACGGATCTCGTTGAGCAATGGAGCGACCGACTCCTCGAGCTTCCCGCTGCCCTCGAGGCGTTCGCGAACGACGCGCAGTCCCTGGTGCAGCAGCTCGATCTCGGCGAGCAGCTCGGTGAGCGCGAGATCGAGTCCCCCCTTCCACACGGGATGCGTCGCGAAGTCGTCCGTCAGTCGCATGACTGCGACGCCGCTCTCCATCAGCACCGTGTCCAGCAGGTCGAACACCAGCGCGCCACGCTCTCGTGCCGCATGCACGGCGGGAACCAGTCGCTGGTTCACGAGATCGAGACTGGCCGCGCTGAGCAGGTCGGACTGCGAGGAGAGCCTGCCGACGAGCGAGGCGAGCAGTCCCCGCCCTGCCTTACGCTCGAGCCGATTGAAGGCGCGGACGAGCGCGCGACGTGTCACGGTGGCGCCGAGGTGGCTCGCGGCCGCATCCTCGAGGTGGTGTCCCTCGTCGACCACCAGCCGGTCGTACGATGGCAATACCGCGGCTTCGTCCCAGTTCTGCGTCGCGCGCCTGACGGCGACGTCGCTCAGGAGCAGGTGATGGTTGACCACCACGACGTCGGCCTTTGCTGCCGCACGGCGCGCGGCGTAGACGAAGCACTTCTGGTACTCGGGGCACTGCAACCGCGTGCACAGGTCCGGCTCGGCAGCGACTTCGTCCCAGATTTCGGGACGGGGAGGAGTCGCGAGGTCGGCGACCGAGCCGTCCTTCGTGCGCGCCGCCCAGGCGGCGATCGCAGCCAGCTCGTCGCGCTCACCGGCGTCGAGCAGCGTGCCTTCGTTGGAGCGCGCCTGCTCGAGACGCGTCAGGCAGAGGTAGTTGCGCCATCCCTTGAGCATCGCGAAGCGCACGGGCTGGTCAGTGAGCGCCCTGGCGAGAAAGGGCAGGTCTTTCCCGATCAACTGCTCCTGGAGGTTGATCGTATTCGTGCTGATCACCGTGCGTTCGCCGTTCGCGGCGGCCCAGCGCAACGCCGGGAGCAGGTAGCCTAACGATTTGCCGACGCCGGTACCCGCCTCGAGCAGCCCGATTCCCCCCTCGCTGTAGAGCCGCGCGATGGTCGTCGCCATTCGCCGCTGGCTCGGCCGGTCCTCGTAGGCGGCGTGCTGCGCAGCGATCGGCCCGCCCGGCCCGAGATCGGCGTCGATCGCCGCCGGATCGAGCGCGACGAGTGGGTTGTGCCGAGGGACTTCGACGACGACGTACAGTTCGGTCGCGGCATTGTCGACGATGCCGAAACCGATCCCGTCGTCGTGCACCCGGGCCGCAACGTGCAGATCCGCCGGCGATGGCTCGAGCAGTCCCGATGGGTGATTGTGCACGAGCATCTCACCCCGCTGCGCGAAGCCGGGGAGCGCGAGCACCTTCCCGACGTCGCCGCGGGCGACGACCCGCGCGGTCGTGACCCGACCCTCTTCGTCGACAGCGCAAACGAAGCAGACTTCACGACCCCCGGCGAGTCGAATCGCCGCGCGGATCGCGGCCGCCGCCCTCGAGTCTAGACGGTCGTCGGTGCTGACGGGGAGCTGAATGCCGGGGGGAATCACGCTGGAATCTACCACGAAGAGACTCCGAAGGGGCGGCCCTCCGCGCGGATTCTTGTCAGGTCTTGAGTGGCTTCTTCTTCGCGGCCGGGAACAGCACGTTGTTGAGGATCAGCCGGTAGCCGGGTGAGTTCGGATGCAGCGCGAGATCGGTCGGCGCGCTGCCGACGACGTGCTGCGGGTCCTCGGGGTCATGCCCGCCGAGGAAGGTCCACGAGCCCTTTCCGTAGTCGCCGTGGATGTACTTGACCCATGGCGCGCCTTCCTCGGTGGCGAGGACGGTGACGCCCGGCTTGAGCGTCGCCTTGGTGAAGCTTGTCGTCACACCGTAAAAATCGGGGATCGTGGTCTGGTGGTCCTGTACGAGCATCGACGCGACCGGGTCGAACTTCGCGGCAAACCCGAAAAGTGTGAACTGTCCGAGTGGCTGGCGCTGCCCTGGTGTGTTCACCTGGTGACCGTCGATGTCGCTCATCGACCCGATCAGGGGCGAGGTGACGACGTGTGCATCGCGGAACGCCATCGTCCGCCCCCAGTCCATCCTCGCGTCGGCATCGGAGGCAACCGGCGATCCATCGGCGTACTCGTTGGCGATGTCGACATCGTGTCCGGCAATCGCCAGCTCGAGCGTCTCGGTCGCACCACACATCGCGAAGAGGAACCCACCTCGCTCGACGAAGCGCCGGATCTTCTCGGCGACGTCCTTCTTGAGGGCGGGAATGTTGGCGAAACCATAACGCTGGGCGGTCGCCTCGTTATCGGCGCGGAGCGCCTGGAACCAGGTCGTGAGCCCGTAGGTCACGGCGAACTTGTTGAGCTGGCCGGTGAAATCCTCGTGGTGGAGATGGATCCAGTCGTAGCCGGACAGCCCGTCTTTCTCCACCTCGTCATCGTAGATGCGCGTGTACTCGATCCCGGCGTACTTGAGCGCCAGCGTCACCGCGTCGTCCCAGGGCGGCGCGTTAGGCGGCGAGTAGACGGCGATCTTCGGTGCCTTCTCGAGCGGGATCGCGTCCATGTTGCCACTGGCCATCTCTGCCCGCACCGCCGCCACCCCCGCATCGCTCACCGGCTCGATCGTGATGCCGTCGAGCGCGGAGCTGCGCCGAAGCTCGGCGAGATCGGGCAGCAGGAATGCACCGCCCCGGTAGTTGAGCAGCCATTCGGCTTTCTGCCCGAGCTGGAGTGTGTGAAAGGTGAGGCCGTAGGCCTTGAGGTGATTCTGCTGGGCGTCGTCCATCGGCACGAGCAGGTGCTGGGCGCGCGCCGCGACCGGCAGGAAGGCAGCGCCTAACGCGAGGGCCGCGGCGAGCAGCCGGCTCCGGCAGGTGCCGGTGCTCATGGCGACTTCCCCAACGTGTCGAGCAGGCGTCGAGCCTGCGGCACGAACGCGCTGCTCGCATACGTCAGGATCAGGTGCTCAGCGTGCGCTCGCGCGCCGGCCTGGTCGCCCTTGGCGAGCAGCGCGCGCGCCAGCGCGAGCTCGGCGCGCGGGGCGTCCGGGGAGCCGCCATAGTCCGCGACAATTCGCCGCCAGAGTGCCATGGCCGCGGTGATGTCGCCGCGCCCGGCGCGGATCTCGCCGGCCGTCGCCAGCAACACCGACGCAGCGTCAGGCAGCTCGGTGGTGGCCGCTTCGAACAGCGTCGCGGCGCCGGCGGAGTCGTGGCGGGCGAGCGCGAGGAACGCGGCCCCGAGCTGCGGCGCGCGATCGGCGCGGGTGCGTGCGATGATCGCCTGCGCCTGCACGGCATCGCTCGAAGGCGTCCGCGTCTCGCGGAGGGCGGTACGGGCCGTCGCGACGTCGCCCTCGTAGAGCGCGAGCCAGCCACGAACACCGGTCGTGTCGTCTTCGAGAGCGTCTCCCATCATCGCGCGCGCCTTGCCCGTGTCGCCCGAACGCACCCACGCCCACGCGACATCGGTGGTGAGGATGCGCCGTTCCTCGTCCGACAGCGACAGGCTGGCGAGAGCGGCCGTCGCCTCCGGGGCGCGCCCCGCCAGCGCGAGGGCGCGCACCCGAAGCGCGGTGGCGACGCGGCTCGTCGACGCGCTCTCGCTTGCGCAGCGCGAGCCATCGAGAATCGCCAGCGCCGCGACTGCATCGCCCCCGCGCAGCGCGTCGTCGGTGGCGCGGAGGGCGGTCTCCGGCTCGCAGGTGGTCGCCGCGATCACCGCGCGCCAGGCATCGCGCGCCGGAAGCCATGCCTCGCCCGCCTCGGCGCGCTCGCCGAAGTCACGCCACGCCGCGATCGTCGAGGCGTTCGCTGAAAGCGGTGCGAGCGCGCTCCAGGCCGCGGCCGCGGATCCCCACATCATCTCCAGCTGCGCGAGCAGCATCCGCGGCTGGGCCGACAGCGGCGGCGCGGAGAGGACCGCGCGGATGTCGTCGCGCGCCATCCCGGACGCCTCGCCTAACGCGAACGCGCCCTCGGCGACGCGCTGCGGGCCGTTCTCGACCACCCCGCGCCAGCTCGTCGCGGCGGGCATCCACTCGCCGCGCGCCGCCTGCACGCGGGCACGCTCGACGGCCAGCGCGCGGTCGCCACCGGGCAGCCGCCAACCGGCCGTGATGACGCTGTCGGCAGCCTGCAGGTTGCTCGCATCGAGCAGGAGCCGCGCGTACTCGCGGTACGGCGTGATCTGTTTGGGCGAGCGCCTCGCCCACTCGGTGAACGCGGCGGTCGCCGCGGCGGGCCGGCGCGCGTACAGCAGCACCCGCAGCCTGACGATCTGCACCAGCGTCTCGGACGGATGCGCCCGAGCCACCGAATCAGCGATCGGAATGAGCGAGTCGCTCTGCGACATCGCGGCGAACGCGCGCTCCATCCCGAGCAGCGCCGCGAGAAAATCCGGACTGCGCAACGCGTCGCGATACGCCGCGACCGCGTCGCGATTCCGGCCACGCTGCTCGAAGTCCATGCCCCGCACCAGCGCTGGGGTCGAGGCGCCGAACGTCGCCTGCGCCCTGGCGCCGGTGGCAAACGTCACCGCGATCGCGACTGCGACAGCAGCCCGCCTCACGGTTTCGCCTCCGCGTTCATCCGCCTGAAGTAGTCGATCACCGCTCGGCGTTCGTCGGCGCTCAATCCACGCAGTTCCTCCCACGTGGGTTCGCGCCATCTTCGCGCCGCCGCGCCCGACGCGTCCCCCGTGTTGGGGGCGAACAGCTCGACACCGTTCGCCGCCGTTGCCTCACGCTTGCCGTCGTCACGCTCTTCGCCCTCGAGGGAACGGCCCGCGTCGAGCATCCGCTTGAGCAATTGCTGCTGCCGCTCCTTCGTCAGCTGGCTGGCGTCGTCGCGCTCGAGCGCGTCGGCGACGCGGCGCGCTTCCGCCGCGAGGGCGTCAGCGCGGCCGCTGCCGTCGGCTTCACCGAGCTCGTCGAGCGCCCGCGCCACACTGCGTTGCTGCCTGGCGAGCGCGCGCGCCTGGTCGCCGCGCGCACTGCTGCCGGCGGGCATCTGAAAAAGACCCGCCGCTTGCCCGTTGAGCGATCCCTGCTGCTTCGCGAGCTGCTGCATCTCCTTCAGCATGTCGGCGAATCCGGTCGCTGTTTCCGACGAGTTCACCCGCTCGCGATCGCGGACGAGCGCCGCCGCGGCGCGGGTGAGCGCATCGGCGGCGGCTCCGAACGCGTCCTGTGCGGCGCGCCCGCTCGATGCCTGGGGGCGCGCCGTTTCGCTCGTCGCGCGCGTGCTCTGGCGACGCGCTTCGGCGACCGCACCCCGCGACCGGCTCGACAGCAGCGATGACGCGCGGCTCGCCTTCTCGAGGCGCTCGCTCGTCTTCTCGACGCCCTGCTGCAGCGCGCTCTGCTCCGCCCGAAGCGACGCCGGGCCAGTGCCGGCCTTGCTCTGCTCCTCGAGCGCCCGCTCCCCCTGGGCGAGCTGCATCATCTCCTGAATCGAGCGATCCAGCTCTCCGGCGAGCTCCGACTTCCACGCACCGATCTGCTGCTTCCTGGCGCCGTCGAGCGCGTCGGCGGCCTTGTCCATCTCGCTCGCCCCGGTGCGCGCCGCCGCGGCGGCCGACGGCTCGCCGTTAGGCGGATTGCCCGTCGTTGCCTTCGGGCCCGCCTTGGCATCGAGCGCAGCCGCGGATGCTCTTGCATGCGCCGATGCTTCGCTCGCCTGAGCCGCGCTGGCATCGCCGCCCTGCTTGCGGAGTCGATCCGCCAGGCTTGCCGCGTCGTGCGCGACCTTTCTCGCACGATCTTCGAGCGCCGGCGAGTTTCCGGCGTCCTGCTTCGCCGCGAGCGAGTCGGCGCGCTGCCGGGCCGCCGCGGCGATCTCGCGCGCTTCGTCCTGCAGCGTCTTGAGCGAACCTTCAATCGCCGCGCGCGACAGCATCTCGGCGACGCGATCGAGCTGGCGGCGAAGCTGCTCCTGCTGTTTCGCAAGGTCGGCCAGCGAGGCGCGTGCGCCATCGCTGCTCCGCGACTGCAACGCGGTGTCGAGCGCCGCGAGCGACGCTGCCAGCTCCGGAGTCAGCGCTTCCTGCATCAGCTTCTGCGCATCGCGGAGCTGCGCAGCGAGGCTGCTGTCGAGCGCGCCGGCACGGGCGAGCTGCTTCTGGAGATCGGCGGCCCGCTGGCGCATTTCGGTGACGGTCGACGACAGCTTCTGCTGCTCTTCGCGAACAGCGCGCGCGCGCTGCTCCGTTTCGTAGGACATCGCGCCGCGCGGGGGCGCTGTCGCGGTGCCGGCGCCGGTTGCTCCCCCAGCCGGCTTGGCGGCGGCTGGACGCGAGCCCCGGTCGCGCGACGCCTCAGCGGCACGCCTGGCGAGTTCGCGCTCACTCGCGGCGGTGGACGTCGCCGTCGCCACGAGCGAATCCGCCGCGGCGCGGGCACGCTCCCGCTGCTCGCTCGCGCCGGGCACGCGGATCACGACCGTTCGCGACGACCCCTGCTGCCGCCACGGCGAATTGTCGACGGCGACCGCCGTCAGGCGGGTGGAGCGCCCCGGCTCGATGCCGAGCGATGCGACGTCGAGACCGATGTCCGCTCCCCACCGCGCCGGAAGCGAGCGGGCGATTTCGCGTTCGCCGCGCGGTCCCGCGTCAGGCTGGAGCTCGAGACGAACGAGCGCGAGACCGTGATCGTCGCTGGCGATCAGTCTGAGCGTGACCGTCCCCTCGGTCGCGACAAGCGTATCCGCGCCCGGAGCGGCGATGGCGATCGCCGGCGCCGAATCGGCCACCACCGACACGTCGATCGCGGCCGGCCCGTCGAGCGTGTCACCCGCGGCCGATCGCGCGCGCCACTCCCAATGCGCATCGGCGGTTGCGACCATGCGGCCGCTCGCGCGCTGACCCGTGACATCCAGTCGAACAGTGTCGCGCGCCGAGACCAGTACTACCCGCTCGAGGGCGACGGTGCTCTGCGATGCAACGGAGATCGTGGAGCCGCGGGCGAGCCGAAGCGGGACCCCTGCCGCGAACTGCTCGGTCGAACCGCCGAGATACGGCGGAGCCGTAACGCTGATCAAGGCTGCGCCCAGATACGCGCGGTCGACCGCGGCCACCCTCGTCTCTGGCGACGTCGCGCGGCCATCGGTGATCGCGAGCACCACGTCGCCGTTCACGGGTCCGACACTGAGCTCGGCCCGACCGCGATCGTCCAGTGCAACGACCCGCTCGTTCCAGCTGCGTCCGGTCTGGCGTTCGCGGACCGTCACGTGCCTGCGGCCCGAGGCGACGATGTTCGCGGTGAACGTCGCTCCCCGCCTAACGGCGTCAGGCGCGCCGACGATCGAGAGCGCCGGAAGGAGGTCGCCGCGCCAGGCGCGCACCGGGCGGAGCACCGCGCCGATCCCGTCGCGGTGCGCGGGCGCCGCCACCGCCAACACGGCGAGAGCCAGCAGCAATGCGCCAACGGCACGGGCGACGCCACTCAGCCGGCCCGGCCGCGCCCGGTCCCTCCCGGGCGCATGTCGCTGCGCGGCGAGCCGTTCGTCGAGCGCGGCCATCCCCGCCGCGGCGAGGGCACCGCTGCCCGCGAGCTGCAGCGCGGACACGAGCGACCCCGCGCGCAGTCCGCGCTCGGATTCGATGCGGACAGCGACACGGTCGGTTCGCGCCACCTCCCGCGTCGCGCGCGCACCGCGGAGCAACACGGCGACGATACCGGCGAGCAGCAGCGCCGCGAGCGCGAGCGGCACCCACCGCGGCGCATCGATCCAGCGTCCGCCACCGAGGACGAGTGCCGCGACCGCGAGCCCGGCCGCGATCAGCGCTCCGCACCACGCGACCGTCATCCCGGCGCCGACGCGCAGCTCGCGCTGCCGCTCGGCGGCGACCAGGCGCTGGCTGTTCATCGCGCGGTCACTCGCTGCTCACCCGCGTCGGACCGGCTGGTCACGGCGTAGACGAACAGGTTCACGCCCATCCGCAGCGCCTGCTCATGGAGCGTCGCGGGATCCCCGTAGGTGGCCGGGTCTTCCCAGCCGTTTCCAAGATCGCTCTCGTAGCTGTAGTACAGCACGAGCCGATCGCCGACGAAGATCCCCAACCCGCGGGCCGGCTTGCCATCGTGTTCGTGGATCTTCGGCAGGCCGTTAGGCAGGTCATACACGACATGGTACACCGGGTGCGAGCGGGGCACGTCGACGAGCTCCCGATCGGGAAATATCTTCTTCACCGCCTCGCGGAAGCTCGCGTCGAGTCCGTAGTTGTCGTCGACGTGAAGGAAGCCGCCACCCAGCAGGTATTCGCGGAGTTTTGCCCCCTCGGCGTCCGAGAAACGGATCGTGCCGTGCCCTGTCGCATGGAGAAAGGGAAAGTCGGAGAGCCGGGCATCGAGCGGCGTTACGCGCGCTTCCTCCTTCGCAACGCGCAGCGTCGTGCGCTGCGCGATCGCGGCGAGGAGATTGGGAATGCTCGACGGGTTGGCGTACCAGTCGCCGCCGCCGTCGTACTGGAGGCGGGCGATTGTCAGCTCGGGGCGTGCCGCGACCGGGCGCGTCGCCTGGGAATGCGCTGGCACCGCGGAGATCGCCGCGGCGACGACGCCGATGAGCGCGCGACGAATCACGCCTCGTGGGCGAGCCGGTACGCCACATTACGCGACGCACCCAGCTCCTCGACGAGGACGCTCACCACATCACGCGCCGAGGCGCCGCCCGCGCGGAGGGCACGGGCGCGTTCGCGCAAGGCGTCCTCGGTTGGAGCCTCCTCGGTCGCGCCTTCGATGACGATCACGATTTCTCCACGCGGCGGTGCATCCGCATAGTACCGCGCCAGCTCCTCGACCGTTCCCCGGCGCACCTCTTCAAACTGCTTGGTGAGCTCCCGAGCGACCGCGGCGCGGCGTGCGCCCAACCCGCCATCGCGGAGATCGGCGAGGGTAGCGCCAAGCCGATTGGGACTTTCGTACAGCACCGCCGTGTGGCCAAGTCCGCGAACTGCAAGAATCGACCGTTGGCGGTCCCGGCCTTTGCGGTCGAGGAAGCCGAAGAAGGTGAACTGGTCGGCGGGGAGTCCGGCGGCGACGAGGGCTGAGAGCAGCGCCGATGCGCCCGGGATGGGCACGACGCGCACTCCCGCGTCGAGTGCGGCGGCGACGAGGCGTGCGCCCGGGTCCGAGAGCAGCGGCGTTCCTGCGTCGGTGATCAGGGCCATCGACTCGCCGCGCTGCATGCGCGCGACGAGGCCGGGCGTCGTTTTCGCCTCGTTGTGCTCGTGGTGCGCGAGCAGCGGCGTCGCGATCTCGAAGTGGTCGAGCAGCTTTCGCGAGTGGCGCGTATCCTCGGCGAGCACGACCGCGACGGTGCGCAGCGTCTCGATGGCGCGCAGTGTCATGTCGGCGAGGTTTCCGATCGGCGTGCTCACCACGTGGAGCATGCCGATCGGGACCGCCCCGTTGCCTAACGGCGTGGTCACATCTGCCAGGGCAGCCGCTCGAAGAGCCCCGCACTCTGGAACATGTGCCGCCGGTCGTGGGTCAGTTTGCGCAGCAGCGCCTCCGGGCCGCCATCCATGTCAGCGGACGCCCAGAGCACCTCGGTTATCCACGCCGCGACCGCCTCGGTGAGGTCGTCGACCCCGGACACCGGGTCGTGCACGAGCCGGTCCATCGTCGTGAAGGAGTGCAGCGACATGTGCGTCGTCGCGAGCGACTGTCGGGCGAGTTCGGCGATCATCGGCGCGCTCTCCTTCCCCTGCTCGAGCAGCTCGCGGACCAGATCGTTGACCAGCTCGCGATAGGCGTGGATCAGCGCGGGTGGTGCCTGGCTCGGTACTGGCGGCGGTACGGGAAAGCGACGAACTCCCATCCGCGCGGTGCGGCCGTCCGGACGGAACAACGCTTCGATCTTTTCATCGAGCTCGCCGAAATGCACGCTCGAGAGAAATGCCCGCTCGACGATGCCGTCGCGGACGATCAGGTAGTTCACGTTCCCGTCGAGTGTGACTTCGACCGTTCCGTCGAACGTCGTCGCGAGGAGATACGGGAACAGCGAGTGCGGATCGAAGGGGTTGAGCTCGTCCGGCCAGGGTTCTTCACCGACGACGTGGGCGAAGTGCATGCACGCGAGCTGTTCGTCATCGGCTTCGTGAAAGCAGATGTCGCCATACTCGGGCTCGGGGGGGACCTTGTCGAGCGCGTCGGCAATGGGAATCACCATCGCCCCGGATGGATCGAGCGTGGTCGCGTTGACGAGCTCACCCTCCTGCAGGTAGAGCAGCACCAGCTCCTCCGGCAACCAGACCGCGACGTACCCGTACACCCGCGCCGCCCGTTCGCGTTTCGCGTCCGTGAGCAGGTTGCGCAGATGCACGTACGCCAGCTTGGTCCGCGGAAGCAGCACACGCTCGTGCGGAAACCGCAGCCCTGCGAGGGCTTGAGGCATTCGGAGGGGATAGGTACAACGAAAGGGCCCGGAGCATCGCGCGACGCTCCGGGCCCCTCAAAATGGGACGCATGACTGCCTATCGCAATACGTTGCGTCCGTCGCAGCGCGCTCGCGAGTCGCGGCGGCGTGCCGGATCAGGCAGCGTGCTGCTTGATCTTTGCCTCGATGCTCGCCTTCGGGTGTGCGCCGATGATCTGGTCGACAACCTTTCCGCCCTTGAAGAACAGGAGCATCGGGATCGAGCGCACGTTGAATCGCGCCGCCGATTTGGTGTTCGCGTCCACGTCGAGCTTCGTGACCTTCACTTTCCCGGAATATTCCAGCGATAGCTGATCGAGCGAGGGCGCAATCTGGCGGCACGGGCCACACCATGCGGCCCAGAAGTCCACCACGACGAGCCCGTCGTGCTTCTCGACTTCAGTTTCGAAAGTTGCGTCAGTGATCTGCGTCGCCTGGGACATCGTCTCTCCTCGTGCCCGCCCTCGGCGGGCGGATTATGTTGTTCAGCGCCTCACTCGACTTCCTGGAGCGAAGCTCATGCCGGATACGCCACGTCGCGGGACGCGTATTGCCCATATCGGGATCGCGGTTCAGTCGCTCGAATCGCTACTCCCGTTTTACCGCGATGTCCTCGGACTTCCCGAGGTTCCTCTCGATGACTCGGACGGCGCGCGCATCGTCGGGCTTGCCGCCGGCGAATCTCTGGTCGAACTGCTGGAAGCAGATTCTCCAGAGTCACCGATCGGAAAGTTCGTCGCCAGGCGCGGTCCCGGGATCCACCACGTCTGCTTCGCCGTGGACGATCTCGATGCCGCGCTGGAACGCTGCCGCCGCGCGGGAATTCGCCTGATCGACGACACTCCCCGCCTTGGCGCCGATGGAAAACGTATTGCATTTCTCCATCCAGCCGCCACGGGGGGCGTGCTGGTGGAGTTGTCTGAGTACTGAATGCAAAGCAGGCCCCAATGGTTCCGAAATGCAGGCCGGTTTGAGGGCGGCCGGGTCCGGTTCCGCTACGGGCGGATCGGGGTGCGGCCCGGGGGCGTTGAGCTCGGCACCCCGCCAGCGCAGAGGTCGTTGAGCGGCTCGAGCGCAACCTGCTCGACGTAGTAGCGCTGCGCGGGTCCCTGAACGGTCGTGACCGTGGTGGTCCGCGCGAGTCCGCCGCGGTTCAGCTCGACCGTATAGCTCCGGCGACCCGCCTGCGCGGGCCCTTCGCCGCGCACGCGGTAGGTATCATGATTGAGGTAGCACATCATGATCAGTTCCCGGCGTTCGATCTGCGACTTGTCGACCACGTCGCGCGCTGGGCCCTTGTCGGTGCCCCACGCCATCGCGAGCGCCTGAAGATTTTGCGCCTTTGCCGCGGCGAGAAAGTGCTCGACGGCGAGCTGCGGGGTCGGCGCGCCGGGCTGGTCGACGCCACCGCGCGGAGCGTTATGACAGGCGACGAGCGCGACGATGATGAGGGCGGCAGAACGATGCACGACGATCTCCATACGAGTAGGGAATGAGCGCTGGCCAACACGTAACGACGACGACTGCCCCATGACCGCAACCCGTCCGAACTCATCCGCGGCCCCGCGGCAACGGCTGTACGTCAACATCGATCACGTGGCCACCATCCGCCAGGCCCGTCGAACCGACGAGCCCGACCCGCTCGAAGCGGCGCTCATGTGCGAGCGCGCTGGCGCCGACGGCATCACCGCGCACCTGCGCGAAGATCGTCGCCACATCCAGGACGACGACGTCGAACGCATCGCGCCCGCAGTGTCGACGGTGCTCAATCTCGAGATGGGCTGCACCGATGAAATGGTCGCGATCGCGCTCCGCCTGAATCCGTATCAGGTGACGCTCGTCCCCGAGCGCCGCGAAGAGATCACGACCGAGGGTGGTCTCGACGTCGTCGGCGAGACCCGGCGGCTCGAGCCTGCGCTGCGGCGGATGCGCGACGCCGGTATCCGCACGTCCCTCTTCATCGGACCCGACGATGCCGCCGTCAGGCGGTCGCACGAGCTGGCGGTCGATGCAATCGAGCTGCACACCGGCGCCTACGCCCACGCGTCGTCGCCCGCGCCGCTCGCCGCGCTCCAGCGCGCCGCATCGCTCGCTCGCTCAGTCGGCCTCGCGGTGCACGCCGGCCACGGCCTGACAGTCCGCAACGTTGCCCCGGTCGCGGCGATGCCCGAGATCGAGGAGCTGAACATCGGGCATTCGATTGTGAGCCGCTCGGTGTTCATCGGGCTGGACGCGGCAGTCAGGGAGATGATCACGGTCATGCGTGCAGCTCGGGATGCGCGATGAACGCTGCATGAAACAGCGGGAGGCGGGGTCGCGAAATCGACGCTGCGTGAAGCAGCGAGAGGCGGGGTGGCGAAATGAACGCTGCACGAAGCAGCGAGACGCGGGGTGGCGAAATGAACGCTGCACGAAGCAGCGAGAGGCGGGGTGGCGAAAAATCCGATGCTTCGAAACGGCCCACCCACGCGGCAAGCAAATTCCCCGCTGTAGTTCCGTAGTGGCAGGTTGGCTTCGTTCCCCGCCTATCGCTGTGTTTCGCCGAGCGCCTCTCGCTGCTTCGTGC